>NZ_FYEK01000007.1 GCF_900187885.1 Thermoflexus hugenholtzii JAD2
CGGCGGCGCCGGGCGCGCCGGGCCAGGGGATGCAGGCGGGGCCCCAGACCCAGCCACCGGATGACCCGGAACAGCGCCAGCACCTTCGGATCCATCAGCACAGGGTCCATCAGGACGATGGCGGAGAAGAGCTCTGGGCGCCGGACGGCAGCGACCATCGTGATCACCCCGCCCATGGAGTGGCCGATCCCGACCACCCCCCGCCACCCCCGGGCCTCAAAGGCGGCGATCAGGTCGTCCGCCAGGGTATACCAGGTCACCCCGCGTTCCGGCCGGGGCCGCTCCGGCCATAGTGGGCGGGGGAGGAGGCTCACCCCGTGGCCAACCTCCCCCAGGGCGCGCATGAACGGGCGATAGCAGGCGGGCGGGAACCCATTGGCCACCGCCAGATGGAGAAGAGGCCCTTCCCCTCCGAAATCCCGCAGAAGCCCGTCCTCCCTCATCCCAGCACTTCCTCCACGAAGGCGCGCACGAGGCGATCCCGCTCGGGGTGATGCCCCAGCACGATGGTGTAGTGGGTGGTGCCGGGGACCTCCACGACGCGGACCTGAGGGATCACCTCCCGAAGCAGACCCTCCTCGGCCTCGGTGAAGAAACGGTCGTGAGGCCCGAAGGTGCCCACGGGCGCTTTCAGGAGGAGGGCCGGGCAGCGAATCCGCCCGGCATACCCGCGCAGGCGTTCGTTCCAGATCGCCCCCAGCTCCGTGGCCTCCTGGGCCCCCAGCCGGGAGGGGAACTTCACCCGCACCCGGCCATCCGGCTCGCGGATCAACCCGGCCTCCAGGATCGGCATCAGGCGCTCGTCGAACGGCTGGAGGAAGGGCATCGAGCGGACCAGCTCCCGGAAGGCCTCCAGGGAGGGCAGCTCCTCCACGCGGGCGTTCAGCACCTGGTTCAGGGATTCGGAGAACGCCCGGGAGGGGAGCGGCCCTCCATCGAACAGGATCAGCCCTCGAACCCGGTGCGGGTGCGCTGCGGCGACGGCCAGGCTGAGCATCGCGCCCAGGGAGTGACCCATGAGCAGCGCCCCTTCCGGGGCCAGGGCCTCCAGCACCGCGGCGATATCCCGCAGGTGGGCCTCCAGGCCGTAGGCCTGGGGATCCGCGGGCTGCTCGCTCTCCCCCCGGCCCCGCAGGTCCATGCTCAGCACCCGGTAAGGGGGGTTCAGGGCCGGGATCAGCGGGAGGAACGTCTCCGCGTAACCTGTCAGGCCGTGAAGGGCCAGGATCGTCCCCTTCTCCCCCGGCCACTCCAGGACGCGCAGCCGCACCTCACCGGACACCCAGCACGTCCGCGGCGCTACGGTCATCGGTGCCTCCGTTATCCTGAATGGAGCCGTTCAAGGAAATCCGCGAAAGCCAACAGCTCCATCCGCAGAGCCTGCCACCAATGTGTCTCCTTCATAGTTCGATCCCGAATTCCTCGATCGCCTGGCGCAGGGAGTCGCTGGCCATGTCCCAGTCGATGAGATCCACCGGGCGCTCCCGGATGATGTCCTCCACGGCCGACCAGGCTTTCCAGAAATCCTGCGGGGGAAGGCCCTCCACAGCCAGGTCCACATCGGAGTCGGGGTCGAACCAGGCCGCGTGGGCCAGGGAGCCGAAGAGCCACACCCGCCGGGCCCCGAACTGCGCTTTGAGCGCCCGCGCGGCCTCCCGGGCGCGATCCAGCAGGCGGGCGCGCTCCTCCAGATCGATGGCGACCGTCGGCCGCGGCCGCCGCCGGGCCGCCTCGAGGTAAGGCTTCCAGCCCTCCGGTCCGAGCTCCCGGGCGGTGGGCATCGGGTTTCCTCCGCCACACGCTGGGGTTAGGCCAGCCCGCCGGTCAGGGAGAGCCCGCCGTCCACGACGTAGACCGCTCCGGTGATGAAATCGGCGGCGGGGGAGACCAGGAACAGGGCCAGCCGGGCGACGTCCTCCGGCTCCCCGAAGCGCCCCTGGGGGGTGGCCCGCAGGATGCGTTCGGCGATCTCCGGCGTGCTCCAGAGGAGCTCGCTGAAGCGGGTGCGAATCACCCCGGGGGCGATGGCGTTCACCTGGATGCGATCCGGGGCCAGCTCCAGGGCCAGAAGCTGCGTGAGCATGATCACCCCGGCCTTGGAGATCCCGTAAAGCCCCATCCCGGGGGAAGGGCGCAGCCCGGCCACCGAGGCGATGTTGAGGATCTTGCCCCGCCCCTGGGCCCGCATCACCGGAACCACCGCCTTGGCCATCCGCCAGTAGCCCAGGAGGTTCACCTCCAGGATCTTCTGCCACTGGCCCTCATCGGCCTCCAGGGTGGGGCCGAAATGGGGGTTGGTGGCCGCGTTGTTGACCAGGATGTCCACCCGCCCGAAGGCCTTCACCGTTTCCTCCACCAGCCGCTCGACCTCCGCCATGCGGCCGGTGTGAGCCGGCACCGCCAGGGCTTCCCCGCCGAGGGCGCGGATCTCCTCCACGACCGGGGCCAGGTTCTCCGCCCGGCGGCTGGAGAGCACGACCTTCGCGCCCGCCTCGGCCAGGGCCCGGGCGATGGCCCGCCCGATCCCCCGTGACGCCCCGGTGACGATGGCCACCTGCTCCCGCAGATCGATCCGCATCCAGAGCCTGCCTCCCTAACGCAGACGCAACGGGATGCGTCGGATTCCCAGACCACTCATCTGATCGAAATGCCGATCGAAGGAGAAAACTTCCGGAACTCCCAGGCGCTGAGCCATATGCAGAATCGCACAATCCACAAAGCTCCACTCTTTGTCGCTGAAACGCTGGAATATCATCCAAGATTCCCAGAAATCGTCTCCCTTAACGGGATAAAACATGAAAGGAGGTCCCTCCAACAGTTTCTTTCCTGTTTCGATCGCCATTTGAGGGCCCAAGGCCCGTTTGACCAGGGTAATGGTCTCCATCCATACCAGATCCAAGAGGATATGCTCCGCGTTCCGATATTGAAGGGCTGTTTCGCGAGCGAGAGCATGGTGAGGGTCCCGCGAATCCACGAGCGCGAAGAGGGCGCTGGTATCCACCAAGATCCGGCGCCGCATCGGTGGCTCCCTTTACGCGCGGGATCGGGAGCGGCGCGAACGGGGCCGGCGATGAGGCGGAAGGGGGTAGATCCAGTCGTCGACATGCTCGCTGATCGCCGGCCCCTTCTGATCGCTCCGCCCCGCGCCCACCAGCTCCCAGAAGGGGCTTTCGTCCAACGGCCGCCAACCTTGATGAGCCCGCAGCGTTTCGATCGCCTCCCGGATCAGCGCGGAGACGGAAACGCCCCGCCGCTCCGCTTCGTTGCGCAGCCACCGGTATTGCTCCTCTTCCAGAACCGCCTGAATCCGACGCAGCATCGTCCCCCTCCGGTTCGGGGATATGTGTATTCATTATACACCATACACAATATCCCGGGAGGGCGCGGCCTCCTTTCCCTGCTTCCGCTCACTTCAGCTCGCGGCTGGTCAGGCCGAGCACGCGGCGGGCGACGATGAGGGTGTTGATCTGGCCGGTCCCCTCGTAGAGGTCGTTGATCTTGGCGTCCCGCATCCACTTCTCCACGAGATAGCGGGTGGAGTAGCCCAGCGGCCCCAGGATCTCCACGGCCTTGTAGGTGATCCAGGTCACCGCCTTGCCGGCCTTCACCTTGGCCATAGAGGCCTCCAGAGCGTTGGGCTTCCCCTGATCCAGCATCCAGCCGGCCCGCAGGGTGAGCAGCCAGGCCGCCTTGTGCATGGCCTCCATCTCCATCACATCCCGCTCAATGGCCGTCAGCTGATGGCGAGGGAGGCCGTAGCGGATGCGGATCCCCTCCTTCTCCAAGACCTCCTTGGTGAACTCGATGGCGGCGCGGGCGATGCCCAGGGCGCCGGCGGCCACCACCGGCCGGGAGGCGTCGAAGGTCACCATCACGCCCTTGAACCCATCGGTGCGCGCCGTGTCCAGGATCTCCGGGCTGCCCAGGATGTTGTCGAGGGGGATGCGGGCGTTGTCGAAGCGGATGGCCGCCGTGTCGCTGGCCCGGATGCCCAGCTTGCGCTCCCGCTTGGTGATGCTCACGCCGGGTGTGCCCGCCTCCACCACGAAGGGCTTGATCCCGGCCCGCCCCGCCGTCTTATCGATGGTCGCCCAGACCACGACGATCCCCTCGGAGGCCTCCAGGGCCAGATACCCGTTGGTGATGAAGATCTTCTCCCCGTTGAGCACCCAGTGATCGTCCTCCCGTTTGGCTGTGGTCTGGATGGCTGAGACGTCGGAGCCGGCGCCGGGCTCGGTCACGGCCATAGCCCCCCACTTGGGGCCGCCCTCGGTGTAGCGCTTGAGGAAGCGGACCTTCTGCTCCGGCGTGCCCACCGCGTTGATGGAATAGCCGGCCAGGCCCGGGCCGGGCATGCAGAGGTAGAGGCCCGCATCGCCCCAGGTGAGCATCTCCACCAGGAAGATCATGCGCAGGTTATCGTAGCGCGGCCCCTCGCGCTTCTTCTCCATTGGCTGCTCCCCGGCCAGCTGCCGCTCCGCCCGCCGCACGATGCGGATCCAGTCCTGCTGCACGATGGGCCACATCGTGTTAATGAAGTCCCACGGGATCTCGTGCTCGTGCTCGTCGTAATAGCGGGCGTTCGGCCGCATCAGCTGCTCGGCCACCATCCGCGCCATCTCACGCTGCTGCTGGATCTCCTCCGGGATCTCAAAGCTGATCATGCGTCACCTCCCTCCGGAAGACCGAGAGAGTCGTCAACGATCCTCTGCCAGCTCCTCACACCATCACCAGACCCTCCAGCATGGGGAGGCCGCGGGCGTTGCGCAGCCACATCTCCACCGGATGATCCCGGATGTAGCCGTGGCCGCCCAAGGTCTGCACCGCTCCGTCCGTCACTCGCAGGGCCATGTCGTCAGCGAAGAGCTTGGCCAGATACGCCTCCCGGGCCACATCTTCCCCGCGGTCCAGCTTCCATGCGGCCTCCCAGACCATCAGGCGCGCGGCGTCGATGTCGATGGCCATCTCCGCGATCATGAAGGCGATGGCCTGGCGATGGGCGATGGGCTCGCCGAACTGCACCCGCTGCTTGGCGTAATCCCGGGCGTACTCAAAGGCCCCCCGCGCCAGCCCAACGGCCAGGGCCGCCAGGGCCACCCGCGACCGCTCCAGCAGCCGCTCCATCGAGATCCCCTCCTCGCCTCCGATCCGCTGACAGCGTGGGATCCGGCAGCCCTCCAGGACCACTTCATAAGTGGGCAGGGCCCGGATCCCCGCGTAACGGTCCCGCTCCTTCACCACCAGCCCCGGCGTCCCCGGCTCCACGAGGAAGGCCTGGGTGCGCCCGTCCTCGCTGGCGTAGACCAGGAGCAACTCCGCCTCCGCCCCGAAGGGGACCCCGATCTTGGTCCCATGGAGCACGTATTCCTCCCCCTCCCGGCGGGCGGTGGTCTGAAGATGGAAGGGGTCGAACAGGAAGCTCGGCTCGATCAAGGCCGCCGCCGCTCGCACGAAACGCTCCCCGCAGAAACGAGGCAGATACGTTCGCTTCTGCTCCTCGGTCCCATACAGCAGGACGGGGAGGGCGACCGCGTGGGGCGCCAGCAGATAAAGGGCGATGGTGAAATCCCCCCAGCCCAGCTCCTCCAGGGCCAGCACGCTGGTCAACGCCGAGGGCTCGCCGAAGCCCCCATACGCTTCGGGGATCATGCTGGGCAACAGCCCGATGGACCATCCCCGCGCGATCACATCCTCCGGGACCTGACCGGTCTCATCGCTCTCCCGGGCCACCCGGCGCAGGTGCTCCTCGGCGAAGGCCCGGACCGTCTGGATCAGCATCCGCTGCTCATCCGTCGGCTCGAACGAAATCATGGTGCTATCCCTCCCGGGAACCGGCGGGGGCGGGGGAGGGATTCGCCCTCCCGCCCGCCGCCCTGTCCCCCTGGATTTCACCATTCTTCACTCAGGGCGCGGCAGGAGACCACGCCCGCTATTCACGTAAGGTCCGCAGGCCGATCAGCAACGTGAAATCCCCTTCCCACCGCAGCTTGCCGGTGGCGAAAGCCACCTGGCCGTCCAGCTCCCCACGCTGCATCGAGCTGTAATCCGTGGCGCTCATGCGCAGGGTCCCGGCCGGCTCCGCCGCCCCGTTGTAGATGGCCGTCGCCTGCCACAGGGTGCCGTCCGGCCGCTCCAGCTCCAGACGCACCGTCCCCTTCACCCGCTGCAGGGCCTCGAACCGGCGCCGGGAGCGGAAGGCCAGATAGGGCGGCTCCCCGAGGTAGAGGCGTCCGGCCAGGACCTCCCGGAACTCCTCCGTCCCCATGCGCAGCTCCACGTGGGGCGTCTCGTCGGTCTCCCCCTCGATCACCGTCAGGCGCTTCCCGTCCTCCACCCGCAGGGTGAAGACCTCCTCCCCCACGCGGTAACGAACTCGGAGCACCGTCCCCTCCATCCCCTCGGGGGGCGTGGCGGACGCCGCCTCGAAGAGCCGGGGGACCCATTCGGTGAAGAAGGCGCGGATGGAGACGTCGGGGGGCACTGTGACCGGGGGCGGCGGCGCCGCAGGGGCAGCCTCCCGCAGCACCCGGCGGAGCACTTTCCCGACCATAGACTTCGGCAGGGAATCCCGGAACTCGATCTCCCGGGGGACCTTGTAGGGGGCCAGGTTCCGCCGACAGTGCTCCAGGATCTCCGCCTCGGAGGCCTGGGCTCCCGGCCGCAGGACCACGTAGGCCTTCACCGCCTCGCCGCGGTAAGGATCCGGCACTCCCACCGCCGCCGCCTCCAGGACGGCCGGATGGGCGTAGAGGACCTCCTCCACCTCCCGCGGGTAGACGTTGAAGCCGCCGGTGAGGATCATGTCCTTCTTGCGGTCGACGATGTAGAAGTAGCCGTCCTCGTCCATCCGGGCGATGTCCCCCGTGTAGAGCCAGCCGTCCCGCAGGGTCTGGGCGGTCTCCTCCGGCCGGTTCCAGTAGCCCTTCATCACCTGAGGTCCTCGGATCACCAGCTCCCCGATCTCCCCGGGCGCCAGCTCCCGGGTCCCCGTCTCCACGTCCACGATGCGCGCGTCCGTGTCCGGGATGGGGAGGCCGATGCTGCCCAGCTTCTTCAGGTTCATGATGGGGTTGATGTGGGTGATGGGCGAGGCCTCCGTGAGGCCGTAGCCTTCGATGAAGGTGCCGGAGGAGAAGCGGGCGAACTGCTGGATCACCTCCACGGGCAGAGGGGCGGCCCCGCTGTTGCAGAGACGGATGGAGCCTAGGCCGGACTCGGCCGCCCGGGGGTGGTTGAGGAGGGCGATATACATCGTCGGCACCGCGGGGAGGAAGGTCGGCTGATAGGTCCGGATGGCGTTCAGCGCCTCCTCCACATCAAAGCGGGGGAGCAGGATGAAAGACGCCCCGTTGAACATCCCCACGTTCATCAGGGAGGTCATGCCGAAGGAGTGGAAGAGGGGGAGCACCACCAGATAGCGTTCCTCCCCACGGCGGACGAACTCCCGGGCCCAGACGTAGGCCTGGATCACGTTGGCGAAGAGATTGAAATGGGTGAGCATCACCCCTTTCGGCAGGCCGGTGGTGCCGCCGGTGTAGGGAAGGACCGCCACATCCTCCAGCGGGTTCACCGGCGGCTGGAAGAAGCGCTCCCCTGCCCGCTCCATCAGCTCCGTCCACCGATACAGGCCGGGGCCGGCCGGGGTTTCCGTGCTCATCCCCTGGGCCCGGACCCGCTCGAGGTAGATGGGGCGGACGGGCTCCGGCATGTAGTCCTGGAGGCCGGCGAAGATCACGAGCTCCGGCCCGGCCTGCTCCCGCACCGCCATGACCTTGGGCGCCATGGTGTCCAGGGCGATCAGGGCCCGCATCCCGCTGTCTTCGACCACGTAGCGGAGCTCCCGCTCCACGTAGAGGGGGTTCAGGGGAACCACCACGGCACCCAGGCGGAGGATGGCGTAGAAGGCGATGAAGAACTGGGGGCAGTTCGGGAGCATGATCCCGACCCGATCCCCCGGCCGGATCCCCAGGGCGTCCAGGGCGGTGGCCAAACGGAGGGAATGGGCCCGCAGGTCCCGATAGCTCATCTCCGCGCCGTAGAAGATCGTCGCCGTGCGCTCCCCATACTGGTTGGCGGCGAAGTCCATGAGGGCGCTCAGGGGCTGCCGGGGGTAGGTCAGGGAGCGCGGCACCCAGAAATCATAGAAGCGATGCCATCGCCGCTCCTCCATGGCCACCTCCTCCACACTCCGCTTCAACCCGAGGCCCGGGTCAGCCGATGCGGAAGAACGAGGTGAGACGGGTGGCCAGCATCATGTTGCCACTGACCTTGAGCTTGCCGCTCATGAAGGCCTTCATCGCATCCAGCTTCCCGGTGGCGATGTCCACGAAATCCCGGGCGTCCATGGTGAGGGTGACGTCGGCCTTCTCCGCCTTTCCCTCGTGGACCGTGCAGGTCCCCTCGGAGATCACCAGATACCAGTCGCCGCCGCCCTCCCCGGTGAGGGAATACTGGATGGTGGCGCTCACGCCCTGGGCCTTGTCCGGCTGGAAGGCCTCGGGCATCCGCAAGATCACATCCCGCGCCGTCAGCTCGCTCATGGGAACCTCCTTCCGAGAAGAGGGTGAGGATCGCCCGATGTCGGGCTGCCGAACCCAATCCCAGAGACAACGGAGGAGATGGAGCTCATCGCCGAAGGGCCGGACCTCCCCGGTGCGGAGGTCGGAGATCTCGCCCCGCAACCGGCCCTCGGCGCGGGACTCCTCCAGCCAGACCCGCACCACGAACGAAGCCGCCCGCGCCCCCTGCCGCCCCATCGCCTCCTCAACGCACCGCGATCTGCAGAGGAGTTTATTCCCGAAAAGTTCAGAAGAGGTTCAGAAACCACCCCTCGCATTCCTCAGATTTGTGAATACTGGCACAGAGCGAGGTTCGCCGGTTTTCGATGAGGGGATTAGAATAAGCGGTAAGGCCGGGGCGGGCGGCTGTCTGACTTTGCCGGCGGTTCGGGAGGGGGTCATGGTCTCTTCGATTGAGGAGGTCCAGGAACGGCTGGCGGCTCAGCAATACATCGCCTCCGATGAGATCGCCACCACAGTTTTCCTGGCCGAACGGCTGGGCAAGCCCGTGCTGATCGAGGGTCCCGCCGGGGTGGGCAAGACGGAGCTGGCCAAGGCCTGGGCCGCGGCCACGGGGCGCCCCCTCATCCGCCTGCAGTGCTATGAGGGGCTGGATGAGACCAAGGCCCTTTACGAGTGGGAATACGCCAAGCAGATGCTCTACACCCAGCTGCTGCGGGACAAGCTCAACGCGGTCCTGGCCGATGCCGCCACCCTGCGGGAGGCCGCCGACCGCATCGCTCAGGAGGAGGATGTCTTCTTCTCCCTGCGCTTTCTGCTCCCCCGGCCCCTGCTCAAAGCCATCCTCTCCGACGAGCCGGTGGTCCTCCTCATCGACGAGATCGACCGCGCCGACGCCGAGTTCGAGGCCTTTCTCCTGGAGGTCCTCAGCGACTTCCAGGTCAGCGTCCCCGAGCTGGGGACCCTGCGGGCCAAGCACATCCCGACCGTCTTCCTCACCAGCAACAACACGCGGGAGCTGAGCGAGGCCCTTAAGCGGCGCTGTCTTTATCTGTTCATCGATTACCCGTCCCTGGAGCAGGAGCTGGCCATCGTGCGGCTGAAAGTGCCCGAGCTGGCCCCTCAGCTGGCCCGGCAGGCGGTGGAGCTGGTGCAGCGCCTGCGCCGCCTGGATCTCAAAAAGCAGCCCAGCATCAGCGAGACCCTGGATTGGGCTCGGGCCCTGGTGGCCCTGAACGCCCAGCACCTGGACCGCAAGACCCTAGAGAGCACGCTCACGGTCCTCCTCAAGCACGAGGCCGACCTCCAGCGGGGCCGCCGCCTGCTGAACGGCGGCGAGGAGGCCCGGCGGCCCCGCCGTGCCCCGCCGTGGGCCAGCGACTCTTGAGCCCGGAAACCGGGGCCGTTCAGGCCCGGGCTTCTTCCTTCCCGAACCAGCGGAAGAACACCACGGTCAGGGCGCCCAGGTAGATCAGCGCGCCCGGCACCCACATGAAGAGCCCCGCCAGCCGCTGGTCCTCCAGGGAGGACGGCGCGCACACTTCGAAGCCCAGGGCGGAGGGGTTGTAAATCCGGGTGTCTGGAAACGTGAACAGAGCGCCTAACAAGGTGGTCGGCATGGCCAAGAAGAACAGATAGAGGACCTGGCCGGGCTCGGAGAGGCGGGGCCAGGCCGGGGTCGGGCTCAGCACCGGCCCCCAGGCCAGCATCGCGGCGAGCAGGAACAGGAACTGCTTGAGGGCCCAGAGGGCCACGCTGCGGGAGGACACCTCGAAGAGGGCCGGCGTGTGCCAAGCGAAGAAGATCAGGTTGGCGGCCAGATAGGCCGGGATCGGCCGGATGAGCCAGCGGCCCGCCCCGGCCAGGGGAGGCCACCGGACCAAGGGGCGGAAGAAAGGCTCCGGCAGGCCCATCCAGAGCAGGGGGGCAGCCAGGCCGGTCAAGGCCACGAACTGGGCCATGTTGACGGTGAACCGGAGGTCCGGGCCCAGCAGCAGCGGGGACGGGATGAAGCCGAAGGCGGCCCAGCCCAGGCCGAGCAGGAACCATCCGAGATGGGCCCGCCGCCGGGTCGCCGGCAGCTGCTCATACACCCCCGCGATCCCCACGAAATACGCCCCCAGGGCCGCCAGGATCCCCACCCCCAGGATGGGCACCACCGCTTCCCAGGTCATCCCCTGCCTCCGACGCATGCGTGTTTGAGTTTATTGTAAGCAACGCGCCATGCTCACGCCTCATGCGCGAGGAAAAACAAAGGCTGGGAAGGACTGTGAGCCCTCCCAGCCTCATCCTTTACCGAGTTACCGAGAGGCGACGCTGAACTACGGAAGCACGCGCCAGGGGTTCACGAAGCCGCCGGGTCCTCGGATCTCAAAGTGCAGGTGCGGCCCGGTGGAACGCCCGGTGGAGCCCACCAGGCCGATGGTCGCCCCCTTGGCCACCTGCTGCCCGCAACCGACGAAGATGGCGCTGAGGTGTGCGTAATACGTCTGGTAGCCGTTCCCATGGTCCAGGACGATCAGGTTGCCATAGCCAACGGTGCTCCAGCCGGCGTAAACCACGGTGCCGGCGTCCGCTGCATAGACCGGATCGCCCAGACGGCCGGCGAAATCCACCCCCGGATGGTAGGCGGTGAAATCATAGCCGGACCGCCAGCGGCTGTTAACCGGCCAGACGAAACTTCCCGTGCCCAGCGGGGGGACCTGCACGCTAGGGCAGGCCCCCGAGGGCAGCCGCTTGCCGCCCGCCACCACCACATAGGCCTGACGAGGCGGGGTCCATCCGGCGAAGGGACGCGTGCCGCCCGGCACGATCAGCACCTGCCCCACCTGGGGCTCTCCTCCTTCCATCAGGCCGTTCCACTCCGCGTTGCGGATGGCCTCCGGGCTCACCTTGTATTTCTGGGCGATGGCCTCCAGGGTCTCCCCCTCTTTGACCACGTGAAGCACGCCATCCACCGGAGGGATGTTCAGGACCTGGCCGATCTCCAGCATGTGGGGATCATCCTGGAGGACATCGTAGTTCGCCCAGAGGATGGTCTCAGGCCGCAGTTTGAATTTCTCCGCGATGCCGAAGAGGGTGTCACCCGCCTGGACCGTGTAGGTGATGATGCCCCGCCGGGGCCGTTCTGGGATCTCGGTGTGGAGATCCACCTGGCGGATCAGCAAGGCCGGGCTGTTCCGACGGGTTCCGCCCAGATAGGCGGATCGACGGAGCAGGGCCTGCAGCACCTCGGGGGAAGCCGGCTGAGCCGAGGCGGCCTGAGGGAGACGCACCGGCTGGAACAGCCAGGCCGGAGCCGCACGGCCCTGGACGAGGCCCAGATAGACCAGGCCCACTGCCAGGACCAGCCCGACATGCCGGCTGTAATGGGTCCACAAATCGAGGGCGAACGCCCCCGCTCTCCGGATGGGCTCCTGCAGCCGGGCGGCCCATCCTTCCAGCCGGGCCCGCACCCAGGAACCCACTCGCGACATCCACTCTGTATCCTCAATGGCAAGACGTTGCGGACGGCCCTCAATCCTCCCCCGTCGGGGAGACCTTGGCACCGAGGAGTGGGAATTCATCCCTCGGATCCTCCTAATCAGGAAGGGCGAAATGGCGGCTGTCCCTCCCCGCGGATAGAGGGCCCTCGGCCCTCCCCCCCGCCCGGGTCCGAGCGGGTTGCCCCCATTATAGGGGATCCCCCCTCCCCCCGCAAGCCATGGTTGTGAAAATCAAAACAAACGAGGGGCCTTCCGCTACCGAATGGGGCGGAAGCCTTGAAGGTCCCGGAGGCTGCCGACCCGCTCCGGGGCCGGGCGGAAGACGGCTTCTACCCGTATGCCGACAGCCCAAGGGGTTCCGTCATCCAGCAGGTCGTGGATGAAGAGGGCGTCGGCGCCATCCAGGCGGATCAGGCCGAGGGTGCGGGGATGCGCCAGCCGGCTCCCATCCGGGGCGAGATACACCCGCGTCCATGAGAGGAGCGTCCCCTGCGGGCCCACCTCCACCCATGCCCCCTCGTCCAGCCCACCCAGGCAGCGCTCACAGAAACGGCGGGCCGGAACGTAGGTGTATCGACAACGGGGGCAGCGGGTCCCGTAGATCTTGCCGGCCTGCAGGCCGCGCAGCCAGCGCTCCCCGGCCACCCCTGCGGTGTAGACCCCCTCCAGCCGGATCGTGCCGTGCCAGGCGCGGGCGTCCCCCGCGTGAAGGATCCGTTCGATGAGCGCCATCAGGGCCTCCTTCAGGCTTCCAGGGGTCGGAAATACCGGATGTCGGTGATCGCACCCTCCCGCTCGTGCGGCGGCTTCCAGACCGCTTGGACCCGCATGCCGACCCGGACCCGCTGGAGGATCTCCTCGAGGGTCTGCCCGACCTCCCCCAGCTTGTGCAGAATCCCCATCCCGGGGGAGGCGCCATCGATGGCGATGACGGCAGGGACCTCCGGGACCTCCAGGCGGCGCATGTCCCAGGAGATGGTGCACACCGAGAAGGTGATCACTGTGCCGGTATCGGCCAGGGGGACCCATTCGTCGGTGGGGCGGAAGCACTGCTCGCAGAACATACGGGGCGGGATCATCACCCGGCCGCAGGATCGGCAGCGCCGGCCGATCAGCCGGCCGTTCTTCAGCTCAGCCAGGAAGCGCCCCACCGCCACCCCGGCGTCCCAGGCGTATTCGCCCCGCAACGGCGCCCGGGTGGTGAGCACCCGTCCCTGTTCGATATCCTCCGGCCGGAGGCCGGTGGTGGGGTAGACCCAGCGCTCCATGGGGCTTTCCTCCCCTTAGATTCCCAGGATGATCACCGTGCCGACCTGCATCAGATCCCCCCAGGCCTGGGCCAGGCCCCGCCGGGGCTGGCCGGGCACCTGGCGCTTGCCGGCCTCCCCGCGGAGCTGCCAGAAGATCTCGGCCACCTTCATCAGGCCGGCGGCTGCGATGGGGTTCCCAACCCCCAGGAGCCCTCCGGAGGGCGTAACCGGCATGTCCCCGTCCCGGTTGGCGATCCCAAGGGCGATCAGCTCAGCCGCCTTCCCGCGATCCGCCAGCAGCAGCCCCTCCAGGTGATGCAGCTCCTTATAATCGAAGGGATCATAGGGCTCCACGATGTGGATCTCCTTGCGGGGCTCTTTGATGCCGGCCATCGCGTAGGCCTTGCGGGCGGCTTCTTCCACATACGTGGGGTAAGAGAGGTCCCGATTGGTCCAGTATTGGGTGTCCAGGGACCAGCCCACGCCCTCCACCCAGACCGGTTTGTTCGTCACCCGCCGGGCCACGTGCTCGGCGGCCATCACGATGGCCACCGCCCCATCGCTGGTCGGGGAGACGTCCAGCCGCTGCACCGGCCAGGCCAGCACCTCTGAGTTCAACACATCCTCCACCGTGATGTTCGGATCGCCCAGCTGGGCCGCCGGATGGTCGGCCGCGTTGCGCTTGTTCTTCACCGCCACCATCGCGATGTCCCGCTTCGTGAGCCCGTATTTCGTCATATATGCGTTCATCTCGAGGGCGAAGATCCACAGGAGGTTGGGGCCCAGGGGGCGCTCCAGGGTGTGATCGAAAATGTAATTGAAGGCCGCCTGCGGGTGCGGGTGGCAGGAGGACATCTTCTCCTCACACACCACCAGCACTGTGTCAAACATCCCGCTGGCGATGTGATACCAGCCCTGGATGGCGGCGAAGACCCCGGTCCCGCCGCCCACGTATCCCCGGATGGTGGGCTTGCCCCAGGCGCCTGCCCCCGGGCTCAGATACTCCACCTTCATATGGACCCCGTCGAAGGCATCGGGGGCGGAGCCCAGCACGACCGCGTCGATCTGATCCAGGGTCATCTCGCAGGACTCCAGGGCCTTGTGGGCGGCCTCCCAGGCCAGCTCCGGGCCGGTCTCCAGGGCCCGGCGCACGAACTTGGTCATCCCCGCACCGACGATGGCCACTCGCCGTCCCGCCATTTGGCCTTACCTCCTCGGGCAGATCCGCATCACCAGAGGGTTTCCACTAAGCCGGAGCGCCGGATGATCTCATCATAGGTGACCAGGACCGCCCCGTAGCGCCGGGCGATGGCCACGATCACCCGATCGTGCAGGTCCTCGATCTCCGGCAGCTCCCGCACCAGCGCCAACAGGTTGAGGTCCAGGGGCACCACCTCGAATCTCCCCCCACCAAGCAGTGTGGCCAGGGCGGCCTCCCAGAGGGGTGGGATCAGCTCTTTCTCCTCGATCCGGATCAGCTCCAGCAGGACGACGATGGGGATCAGCCCTCTGGCCTCCCCTCGCTCGATCTCCCGGAAAGCCTGCCGGGCCGCCGGGCTGAGCCGCTCATCCCGCGTGAGATACCAGATCAGGGCGTGAGTATCCAGAACGTAGGTTCTCACAGGAGCCTCGGTTTCGGCGGGATCAGATCCTCCCACTCTTCATGCCACCGGGCCTGGATCTCCCGTCGCACCTGGCGCACGAGCTCCGGGTCTACCCGCTGGCCGGAGAAGGAGGGAAGATGACGGCGGTGAGCGGCCAGGATGAAGCGCAGCACGTGCTTAAGCATCAGGACCTCGTTCTCCAGCTGCTCCAGCCTTCCGCGTAGCTCCTCCGGATGCATGGGCACCTCCGGCCGATCGCGGGGAAGTTCATCCCGCAGCGCGGGGAACCTCTCCCTCTCCTCCCGGCGGCGGACCGTTCGAGGCGCCGCCCCGATGCTTCTGGCCCGGCCACAAGGAGGCATGGCGGGTCGGCCCGAAGGGCCGGCGTTCACTGACACGCGTTCCGGGGACATCCGGGCAAGGCCCATCGTCAGGGCTCCCGACTCAGGACGGCCACCGCGCCGGTAGCGGTGGGCAGCCCGCGCCAGGAGGCCACCAGGGCCGTGCCAGCGTGCGGGATCTGCCGGGGACCGGCCTCGCCGCGCAGCTGGAGCACCGCTTCCAGCAGCCGGGCCAGCCCGGAGGCGTCCAGGAGATGGCCTTCCCCCAGACACCCGCCGGAGGGGTTCACCGGCAACTCCCCCCCGATTTCAGTCGCCCCCTCGGCCGTCCACCATCCGGCCTCCCCGGGACGGCAGAGGCCCAGGGCTTCCAGGTGCTGGAGCTCTTTATAGGCGAACGTGTCGTCGATCTCCACCAGATCGAAGGCCCGGCGGGGCGAACGGATCCCGGCCTGCTGGTAGGCGATCTCGGCCGCCCGGCGGAGGTAACGGGCGCCCTCCCAATCCCGCCCCTCCAGGGTGTAGGAGTCGGTCGCCCATCCGATCCCGCGGATCCAGATCGCCCGGTCGGTCAGAGAGCGGGCGATATCCCCCCGCGCCAGGACGATCACCACGCATCCGTCGGCCGGCTCAGCGGCCATCAGGCGGGTGAGGGGCTCGGCCAGGGGCTCGCTCCTCAGCACATCTTCGACGGTGAGATCCGCCGGGAAGGCGGCGCGGGGGTTGCGCATGGCGTTGCGCCGGTTCTTGACCACCACCCGAGCCACATGCTCCAGAGAGGTGCGCGTGGCCTCCAGGTAGCGGCGCATCTCCAGCCCGGCGATGAAGAGGGGGTGGGCATCCAGGGGGCGCTGGAAAATCGGGTCCATGGCCAGAGCGGTGATCTGGGGGAGGTTCTGGATGTTGCTGGCCTTGCTGTGGGATTCGACGGCCAGGATGCGGGCGGCCCCCGCGGCGATCTGCATCACCCCCGCGGCCAGGGCCTGGAGGCCATCGCCGGCGATGGTGTGCACCGATTTCAGCACCGCCCCCATCTGGTCCGGGACGTATTCATCACTGATGGCGATGCCCTCGTGGAAGTCCTCCTCCGCGGTGACCAGGCCGTCCAGGTCCCGGCGGGGATGGATCCCTGCGTCGGCGTAGGCCATGGCCGCAGCCTCGAACATCATCTCCCGGAAGGAGAGGTCGGGGGTGATCGATCGGAAGCCGCTCCAGCCCACCCCGACGATGGCCACCTCGCTCATCAGGCGTCCCATTCGCAGCCTCCGCCGTGAGGATCCGGTGCGAGAATCCCCGGGCCGGGATCGCCCGGCCCGGGGAGTATGGGAGAGCTCCCTTTACTGCGTGCCCCGCATCCGCGGGTCCAGGGCGTCCCGCAGGCCGTCCCCCAGGAAGTTGAAAGCGAACATGGTGATGGCCAGGGCGAGGGCGGGGGCCAGGGCCTGGTTGGGATAGGTGCGGATCGCCTGGGCGCCCTGGGAGATCATCAGCCCCCAGCTGGGGGTCGGTGGGTTCACCCCGAGGCCGATGAAGCTCAGGAAGGCCTCGGTGGTGATGTAGGAGGGGATGGCCAGGGTCTCGGCCACGATCAGAGGGCCGATGATATTGGGCAGGATGTGGCGGAACATAATGCGCAGGTGCCCCGCCCCGATGGCCCGGGCGGCCTCGATGAACTCCTTCTCCCGGACCGAGAGGACCTGCCCCCGGGCCAGGCGGGCCATGTTCTCCCAGGCCGTCAGCCCGATGCCCACGAAGATAAACAACATCCCTCCGAAGGCAGCGTCGATCTTATACATCTGGATCCGGATGGCGTCCCAGACCGAGCGGGCCTCCTGGGGCACCTGACGGAAGAACACCATCAACAGGATGATGAACAGCAACCCCGGGAAAGCATAGAGAACATCCACCAGACGCATCATGATGTTATCCAGTCGCCCGCCGAAGTAGCCCGAGATCAGACCGTAAGTGGTCCCTACGATGAGGCTGATCAGCGGCCCCACAAAGGCCACCGTCAGGGACACCCGGGTCCCGTAGATGATGCGGCTGAAGAGGTCCCGCCCCACGTAGTCCGCTCCCAGCAGATAGCGGTCGCTGATCCGCGCATAGGGCTGCATAAAGGGGAAGATCTTCACCATCCAAGCGGGGACTTTATCCCGGTCGGTCAGCACCTGCTTGTCGTAGGGATAGGGGGCGATGAGGGGCGCGAAGATCGCCACCAGGACGAGCAGGATGACGATCCCTGCCCCGACCATGGCTGCCCGGTTGCGGGAGAGCCGATAGAGGGCGTCCTCCCAGAACCCCACCGGCCGACGAGTGGGAACCGCGAGGGTCTCTGCCCCTCGACGCATCGCCTGCGTCGCCATCGTCCACCTCGCTTCTCAAGATCAGGTGTAACGGATCCGCGGATCCAGGAAGGCGTAGGTGATGTCAACAACCAGGTTGGCGATCACCAGGAAAATGGCGTAGATCAAAATGGTCCCCATGATCACCGGGTGATCCCGGTTGGTGATGCTGGTGACGAAGTAACGGCCGAGCCCCGGGATGCCGAAGATCGTCTCCGTCACGAAGGTCCCGGTCACCAGGGCGGCGAAGAGGGGGCCGAGCACCGTGACCACCGGGATGAGGGAGTTCCGAAGGGCGTGGCGGGCGATGACCAGGCGCTCGGCGAGGCCTTTCGCCCGGGCGGTGCGGATGTAGTCCTCCCGGATCACTTGGAGCAAACTGGCCCGGGTGAGGCGGGCGATGAGGGCGGAGCTGGCCAGCCCCAGGGCGATGGAGGGCATGATGGCGTGCGCCGGGGTCCCCCACCCCGTCGGCGGCAGCCACTTCAGCCACACCCCGAAGACCGAGACCAGGATCGGGCCCAATACGATCACCGGCACCGAGACCCCGAAGATCGCCAGGCTCATCCCGAAGTAATCCAGGAAGGTGTTCTGGTTCAGGGCGGCCAGGATGCCCAGGGGGATCCCGATGCCTACAGCCACCAGCAGGGCGTAGACGCCCAGCTCAAAGGACACCGGCAGGTTCTGGCGGATGATGTCGTTGACGGAGCGGCTGCGGGAGGAATAGGACGGGCCCAGGTTGATCCAGAGGAAATAGCCCGGCCCGATCTTCCAGCGGATCAGCGCGTCCTCCTGGAGGGAGGTCGGCAAAGTGGGGGAATATCGGGGGACCAGGAGGTCGCGCATGTAGTAAAGATACTGGATCACCACCGGCTTATCGAGATGATATTTGGCCTCGATGTTCGCCCGGATCTCCGGAGGGAGCGGCTTCTCCCGATCGAAGGGCCCCCCGGGCACCGCGTGCATGAGGGCGAAGGTGATCACCGTGATCACCCACAGCACCAGGAGGTTCCATAGCATCCGCCGCACAATGTAACGGAGCATCTCCCCTCACTCCTGAGACGGAGTTCCGTTCGGCTGAACTCTGGATCGATCTCCTCTTCCCGAAAACAGGGGAGGCCGGCAAGGGTCCTCTCCACCGGCCTCCCCTGTTATACCTCATATCGCTCCATTTGAACAGGAGGGAGCGGCGCGCCGCCCCCTCCTGCCGACGTCCAGGCTCACTGCTGGATGTCCCACTTCTCAATATGCTCCAGGCCACCCAGCACCGAGAAGGTGCGCTTCACATATGGCTTGGTGACCGTGACGCGGGTATACCAGTAGATGGGGATGATAGCCGCGTCCTTGGCCACCAGGATGTCCTCGGCCTGGGCGTAGAGCTCGCGGGCCTTGTTCTCATCGGTCTCCCGCAGGGCCTGATCGACCAGGCGGTCGAACTCCGGATTCCCCCACTTCGTGTGGTTGTTGTCGGAGGTGGAGTAGAACACATCCTTCAGGAAGTTGCTAGCGTGGGGGTAGTCCTGGCACCAGCCCAGCCGCCAGATCTGCGGCGGGTCGGTCTGGAGGGTCTTCAGGTAGACCTTCCACTCCTGGGTCTCCAGCTTCACATCAACGCCCAGGACCTCCTTCCACATCTGCTGGATGGCCTCGGCGATCTTGATATGGCCCTCGACCTGGTTGACCATCAGGGTGATGGGCGGCAGGTTCTTCACATCCCCGCCATACTTCTCGTTCAGGACCTCCTGGAAGAGCTGCTTGGCCCGCTCGGGGTCATACTTCACGCCCAGGTTGGGATGGGTCTGGAGGGTGGGCGCCGCCTGCAGACCGGGCCGGGAGAACCACTGGGCCGGCTCCTGGCCGCCCTTGGTCACGTTCTCCACGATGGCCTTGCGGTCCACCGCCAGGGAGAAGGCCAGGCGCATGCGGGCATCATCGAAGGGCGGCTTGGTGACGTTGAAGCCGTAGTAGTAGGTGCACAGGATCGGCGCGATCTTCAGCTCCTGGGAGAGCTTGGGATCCGCCTTCACCCGATCGATCTCCGCCAGCGGCACGCCCGCCACGTCCAGGTTGCCGGCCTCATACTCAGCGAAAGCCGGGGACTCATCCAGCATGCGGAAGACGATCTCCTCGATCTTGGGCTTGGGCACGCTGGGGATGTTGTCGGGCCAGAAGGGGTTGGCCACCATCACGATGTGGCTGTCATGGACCCACTCCTTCATCACGTAAGGCCCATAGGAGTGGTAAGCGCCGGTCTCCGTCCAGCGATCCCCCTTCTCCTCGATCAGCCACTGGGGCTGCGCCCGCAACATCCAAAGGCCGGCGATGTTGGCGAAGAAGCCCACCGGCTCCTTCAGGGTGAACTGGATCGTGTAATCGTCGATCACCTTGATGCCGACCTTCTCAGGCTCGGTGATGGTCCCCTCGTTGAACTCCGCGGCGCCCTCGATGAAGAAAGCCGGCACATAGGCGTATTCACCGCCGGTCTCGGGCTTCAGGGTGCGGATGGCCCCATACCAGAAATCGTGGGCGGTCACATAGCGGACATCGCCCTTCTCATCCTTAACCTGCTCCACCTCCTGACCGTTCCAGCGCACCCACGGGATGCCCTTGCGCAGGTAGAAGGTCCACACCTTGCCGTCCGGCGAGACCTCCCAGCGCTCCGCCATCCCGGGCTCCACCGCCGCCGTCTCCTCGTTCTGGCGGGTCAGGCCCACAAAGGCCAGCTCGATGATCTGGATCGAGGAGGTATCCGTCGCCAGGGAGGGATCCAGGGTGGGGACGTCACCGGGGCCCAGGTTCAGGCGGAGGACCTTACGAGGAACCGGCGTCGGGGTGACGACCTTCTCGACGACCTTCTCTTTCTCGATCACCTGCGGGGTCGGCGTGGCCGCCGGGGCACAGGCCGAGAGCACCAGGCCCACCAGGGCGACCAGCGAGAGCCACCACCAGGCACGTGAGCGGTTCATCGCAACCTCCTCCTTTTAGCCTGAAGATGACTGAGATTCTCCGCAGCGGGGCCAGCGCTGATCTCACGCTGAGTTCGGAGGCCGCTCCCCCTCCGTTCGGGCTCTGCGTTATTAGTTATAACCACCTCCGGGCATTTTGACAAGAGGGGCCGGATCCCCGCTCCGGGCGCCGGGGGATGGCCTGGCTCCCTCGCTTACCTTCCGGTGGTATGCTGGAAGAAAACCCTGATCGCCATCAGGAGGCCGGATGCCCCGACGATCCTCACCGCGCCGCAAACCGACCCGGGACGCCCTCCTCCGGACGACCGGAGGGCCGCAGGTGCAGGTGTATCTCACACCCGAGCAGGAGCGTGCCTTAGACGCCCGCCTGGCGCGCATCGAAGGGCACCTGGCCGCCGTCCGGCGGATGTTGGCCGAGCACCAGGACTGCAACAGCCTGCTGGTGCAGCTGGCGGCGGTCAAGTCCGCCCTCAACCAGGCCATTCTGAGGCTCCTGGAGAGCCATATGGAGGCCTGCATCATCGCCTGCGCCATGGATGCGGAGAGCCGCGCCGCCCTGGAGGGCCTGAAGGAGGCCATGGCCATCGTGTTGCGCAAGACATGAGGCGATGAGGCGGAAACCCGCATGGACCTTTTGCAGCTGCTCTGGGGCTGGCTGGCGGATCCCAACGTCGCGTATCTCCTCCTGGTCGGCGGGATCCTGGCCGCCGTTGCTGCGTGGAGCATCCCGGGGACCGGGCTGGCGGAAGGCCTCGCCGTGCTCCTGCTGGGCCTGGCGGTCATCGGCCTGCTCCGGCTGCCCGTGAGCGCCGCCGGCCTCCTGCTGATCCTGCTGGGCTCCCTTCTTTTCCTGGGGGAGATCTACCTCCAGAGCGGGGGGTATCTAGGGCTCTCCGGGGCCCTGGCCCTGGGCCTGGGCGGCCTGTTCCTGCTGCCGCCCGGCGCCGGGCAACGCGTGGCCCCGGCGATCCTCATCGGGACCGCCCTGGCAGGAGCGGCCGCCTCTTTCGGCCTGGCGCACCTGATGCGCCAGATAGGCCGACGCCCTCCCCTTCAGTCCCCGGAGCGCCTGATCGGGGCGGAGGGGATCGCCCAGACGGATCTGGATCCTGAGGGAACCGTCTGGGTGCGGGGGGAAACGTGGACCGCCCGGGCGGTTGGGGAACGGATCGCGGCCGGCGAGCGGGTCCGGGTCGTGGCGGTGCAGGGGCTTCGCCTGCAGGTCGCCCGGGTCGCACCGCCTCCGGAAGCCGGCGAGCCGTCCGCCGATGCGCCGGATCCCGTTCCAGGGTCCATCGGGCCGACCGGCATCGGCGGGGCGATGGCCGTCCTCCTCTCCGTGCACTTCCTGGCTGTTCTGGGGTCCGGCTTCCCCCCGAACTCCCAGAACCCTGCCCCGGGGGAGGCCCTGGAAGCCGTCCGCCGGCTTTCGGAGCGGCTGGCCGCCCGGCCGATCGGCGACCAGATGGCCTTCGCCGTGCCTCTCGCCCTGATCCCAATTGCCACAGGAGCCCTCCTCGCGCTCTTCCTGCAGCTGCGGGATCGACGTTTCCTCTCCCGGATCCTGAGCTTCGCCTTGCTCGCCTCCTTCGGGGCAGCGCTTTTCTTCGCCCTGCACGAGCTGCTCTCCGCGCTCCTCGCGGCTCCCCCGCCGGTCTGGGCGGATCTCGTGCTGGGAGGACTGACCGTAGGCCTGATCCGGGAGGGACGGCGGCGCTCCTCCTGGGCCCTTTCGAACCTGACGGGTCTCCTGGCTTGCAGCGGGGCCGTCATCTACCTGGGATCTCTGCTTCCCCCGCCGGCCGCTGCGGCCCTGCTTCTGATCATGATCCTCTACGACGTGCTGGCCGTGCACGTCTTGGGGCATATGCAGCAGCTGGCCCGCTGGGCCTTCGAGGAGCGCCTTCCCATGCTGTTCATCATCCCACTGGAGATCCCCCGCGCGAAGACCCAAGGGCCCATCCTGGCCATGGGGTTCGGGGATGCCGTCCTGCCCGCCGTGCTGACGCTCTCCGCCTTGCGGGAACATCCTGCCCCGTGGCCGGCGATCGGAACGCTGATCGGCATCCTGGCGGGGCAGCTGCTCCTGACCGCCCGGCTGAGCGCCCGGCGACAGGTCCAGGCGGGTCTGCCGTTCCTGGCCGGAGGAGCGCTCCTGGGCTACAGCCTGGGCTATCTTCTGAGCACCGGCGGATTCGGGTAAGCTCCCGCGAGATGGTTGCCGAATCGCCCCGGATGTGGTAGGATACCCTCCGGCTTTGCGCCTTTCCGCTCCCGCCCCGAGCGGGGGCAAACCCGTGGAAAGGAGGTCATTTCCGTGCTGATCCAGCCTGCGCCGCGCATCCGACCTTATGAGCTGATGGTGGTCCTGGATCCGGATCTCAGCCCGGAGCAGCTGGACCAGACCATCGAGCGTATCAAAGGGGTGATCACCTCGAACGGTGGGCAGATCCAGGAGGTCATCCCCTGGGGTCGCCGCCGTTTCTGTTACCCCATTCGCAAGAAGATGGAAGGGCATTATGTCCTCATGCGGGCGGAGATGCCCGCGCCGGCGACCGCCTCCCTGGAGCGCACGCTGCGCATCACCGAAGAGGTGCTCCGCCACCTCCTGGTCCGTCTGGATGAAGATTGAACGGGGACGAGGCCGTCTCGTGGATCCGGAGAGAAGAGAAGGGAAGGGCTCCATGCGTGGGCTGAACAAGGTGATGATCATCGGCCAGGTTGGGCGGGATCCGGAGATGCGGTTCACCCCCAACGGGCGCCCTGTGACGACGTTCCCGGTGGCCACCACCCGCACCTGGATCGCCAGCAACGGCGATCGGCGGGAGGAGACGGAATGGTTCAACGTCGTGGCCTGGGGTGGACTGGCGGAGGTCTGCAAGCAGCGCCTGCGCAAAGGCATGTATGTCTATGTGGAAGGGCGCCTGCAGACCCGGGGATGGGAGGACGCGGAGGGCCGCCGGCACTATCGGACGGAGCTGGTGGCCAATGAGATGATCGTGCTGGGGGAAGGTCAAGCCGGCTCGCCATCCTTCGCAGAGGAGGCAGGCGAGGAGGAGAACGCGGAGGAGTTCCCCTTTTAAGCGGGGGATGGATTCGCGAGATCTGTATGCTGGCCGCGAAGAAGATCGCCGGGTGTGACCGCGCCCGGGGATGCTCAGATCGCATGGGAGGAGGTTCGCCTTGACAGAAGATCGGAAGGAGATCGAAACACCCCGCGCGGAGGCAGTGGAAGCGGCGGTGGAGAGCGCCGCCCCGGCTCCGGCGCCCGCGGCCCCGGCGAAGGCCGCGCCGACGCGCCGCTACGCGCAGCCGCCCCGGCTGTGCTATTTCTGTGTCGAGCGGGTGGCCATCGATTACAAGAACGTTGATCTGCTGCGCCGGTTCGTGAACGATCGCGCGCGCATCAAGCCGCGCCGACAGACCGGCACCTGCGCCAAGCATCAACGACGCCTCTCCGTGGCCATCAAGCGGGCACGCCATCTGGGGCTCCTGCCCTTCACCGCCGAGCACGTCCGCAAGTATGGCTGGGGCGGTCCCTGAACGCCTGCGGAAGCCTGGGGCCCTATGGGCCCTCCGGCATCTCCGGCATGCTCCCCCGGCCGCGCGACCGAGCGCCGGGCCGGGGGAGTTTATGTGTGCATCCTCCAAGCGCTCCTGAGGCGAGGGTATGGCCCGGAAACCGAGCAGCATCAACCGCAAGGCCCTCTCCCGGGCGGAACAGGAAGCTCGCCTGCAGCGGATTCTTCTGCTCGCCGCCGGCGGGGTCGTTCTGCTCGCCCTGCTGATCATCGCGGGGGGATGGGTTTATGAGCAGGCCATCTGGCCGGAACAGCCGGTGGCGACTGTGGATGGCCAGCCCATCTCAACCCGGGAGTTCCAGAAGCGATTCCGGTTCGCGCAAGCTGCGCTCCAGCAGCAGGCGGATTTCCTTCGGCAGGAGATCGCGGCGCTGGACCCCAACGATCCCACCCAGGCCACCATCGCAGCGATCTACCGGCAGCAGCTCACTCAGATCAACCTGCAACTGGAGGATCCTGTGGCCCTGGGCCGGGCGGTCCTCCAGCAGATGATCGACGAGCGGCTGATCCGCCAGGAGGCCGAACGGCGGGGGATCCGGGTTTCGCCGGAGGCGGTGGACTGGGAGATCGAGCGGCGCTTCGGGTTCTTCCGGGAAACGCCCACGCCGGCGGCCTCCCCGACACCCCCGGCCACCCCTCCCGTTGGGACCGTCCTCACCGGCACTCCTACGGCGACCCCATTTCCCACGCCCACGCCGATGTCGGAGGCCAGCTTCCGGGCCCTTTACGCGGCGCGGCTCAAGCAGTGGGGGGAGCTGGGGATCACGGAGGCGGATTACCGGGCCATGGTGGAGGCCGATTTGCTGGAGCAGCAGCTCCGGGAGGCCTTCGCCCGGGAGGTGCCGACCCACGAGGAGCAGGTGAACGTCCGTCTGATCACCGCGGAGACGCCGGAGCTGGCCGGCGAGCTGCGCCGTCGGATTCAGAGCGAGGGGTTCGATTCGGTATTTGAGGAGGTGAAAGCGGGCAAAGTGGTGAGCGCCACAGCCCTGGATGCGGGCTGGACCCCGGTGGGCGGGCTGGGGTCGCTATATGGGATAGAGCTGGAGAAGATCGTCTTCGCCACGCCGGTTCTTTCGACGACCCCGGTGATCACCTCGCCCCTGGGTTTTCACATCGCCTTCGTGGCCGGCCGCGAGGATCGGGAGCTGGCGCCCGGCTATCTGCAGGCCCGCCAGCAACAGGCCTTCGAGGACTGGCTCCAGCGCCAGCGCAACGATCCGACCCGCGTTCGCTATTTCGACTGGCAGAACCGCATCCCCCGCCAGAGCGTCAGGGGGACGGACTCCCGGCGGTAGAAGCGGGCCTCCCCGGCAAGAAGGTGTGGATCGAAATCCCTCCTTCGGCCACCGCCCGGTCGCGTCTCCTAAGGAGCCGGAGCAAGAAAGCGCGCCCATCCATCTTGCAGATGGCGTGGCTTCGGGAACTGCGGAGTAGCGATCTTTTTGAGGACCTCTTGCGGGCTCTTTCTGCTTCCAGCCCTTGGTCCGCGCTCGTGGGGCGGGAAGGGCCTTGCGGCTATGCTCTCCGGCCAGCGACCGGCGGGGCCAGCGCGATATCCTCCAGGATAACCCGCCGGAACACTTCCGGGTCGCCGAAACGCTGACGGGCGTCCAGGATCTCGATGCCGGCGATCCGCCCATCGGCCGCATAATCGATCGCCACGCCCTCCGCTCCCGTCCGTAGTCGAAGTTCTTTCGACACTCCCATCTTCCCTATCGAGCGGGCTGCCAAGGGGCGGTCTGAATCGTTTCCCTCACCTCCTCTTCTGTCGCCCCGCGATCTCCTATTTTCACGGGCGTGCCCTGAAAGCCGAATTGGCTTCATGAGCCAGAACCCGAATCGATAAAGGGTGAGGGCCGGAGAGCAAAACGCCCCAGGCCCTTAAGGGCCCGGGGCGTTGCGTGAAGCAGAGGCGGCGGTGGGAATCGAACCCACGTCTGGGGTTTTGCAGACCCCCGCCTGGGCCACTCGGCTACGCCGCCACAGAGCGGGCGACGGGACTCGAACCCGCGACCTCCTCCATGGCAAGGAGGCGCTCCACCAGCTGAGCTACGCCCGCCTGCAGTGCCGAGAGGCGGAGTCGAACCGCCGACCCCCCGGTTTTCAGCCGGGTGCTCTACCAACTGAGCTATCTCGGCTCTTTCCACAAAGAATATGTAACACGGGTGGGGAGGTTTGTCAAGGTTCCCTGCCCGATGCCCCGAGGAGAAGGGGCGGCCGGACCCCTGGACGGGGTCAGGCCGCGCCCACCTCCTCCCGGACGAAGCATTCGAGGATGTCGCCCACGGCGAAGTCGTGGAATCCCTCCAGCCCGACGCCGCACTCATATCCGGCCCGCACCTCGGTCACATCGTCCTTATAGCGCTTGAGGGAAGCGATGCGGCCCTCATGGATCTTCTGGCCCCCTCGCAGGACCCGCACCAGGGCGTTGCGGCGGATCTCACCGTCCCGGACGTAGCAGCCGGCGACCTGGCCGCCCTTCACCTTGAAGACCTGGCGGACCTCTGCGTGGCCGAGGATCCGCTCCTGGATGGTGGGAGCCAGCATCCCCTTCAGGGCCTTCTCCAGATCCTCCTCGATGTGATAGATCACGGAATACACCCGGATGTCCACCCCTTCGCTCTCAGCCAGCCGTTTCGCGGCCGCGTCCACCGGGACATTGAACCCGATGATGATGGCGTCCGAGGCCGCGGCCAGGGTCACATCCGAAACGCTGATCTCACCGGCGTCGGCGTGGAGGATGTTCAGCTGAAGCTGATCTTTAGCGTGCCGCTCCACCAGCCGCTGTAGAAGGCCCGCGATGGGTTCGATGGAGCCCTGAACGTCCGTCTTGATGATCACATTGAACTCCCGGACCTTCCCAGCCTGCATCCGGCGGTAAAGGTCCTCCAGGCTCATCCGCCGGACCTGGCGCTGGCGCTGGCGCTCCGCCGCCCGGCGCTCGGCGAGCTCCCGGGCCTGACGCTCGCTCTCGGCCACCTCGAACAGATCCCCCGCCTCTGGCACATCCGAGAGCCCCAGCACCTCCACCGGGGTGGAGGGCGGCGCCTTCTTCAGCGGGCGGCCGCGGTCATCGAACATCGCGCGGACCCGACCGTAGGTCGCGCCGGCCACGATGATGTCGCCCTGCTTCAGGGTGCCGTTCTGGACCAGGAGGGTGGCCACCGGCCCTCGCCGGTCGACCCGGGCATCGATCACCGTGCCCACCGCCGGGCGGTCCGGGTTCGCTTTGATCTCCCGGGTCTCGGCCACCAGCAGGATCGCCTCCAGCAGGTCCTCGATGCCGATGCGCTGCTTGGCCGAGACCTTCACCACGATGGTGTCGCCGCCATACTCCTGAGGGACCAAGCCGAGCTCGGCGAGCTGGCTCATGACCCGTTCGATGTTGGCCGTGGGCTTGTCGATCTTGTTGAGGGCCACGATGATCGGCAGGCGGGCGGCCCGGGCGTGGGCCAGGGCCTCCCGGGTCTGGGGCATCACCCCATCGTCGGCAGCCACCACCAGCACTGCGATGTCCGTGACCTGGGCACCCCGGGCCCGCATCTGGGTGAAGGCCTCGTGGCCCGGCGTGTCCAGGAAAGTGATCTTGCGCCCGTTGTATTCCACCTGATAGGCGCCAATGCGCTGGGTGATCTGCCCCACCTCCTGGGCCGCTACGTTGGTGCGGCGGATGGCATCCAGCAGAGTGGTCTTCCCGTGATCCACATGCCCGAGGACCACCACCACCGGCGGCCGTGGCTTGAGCTTGGAGGGATCCTCCCCGGCGTAGAGGCGTTGCCATAGCAGCGAAGGGCCTTCCTCCTCCACCGCCTCGGGAGGGCGCTGCTCCCGGGGCTCAAAGCCGAACTCGTGGGCCACCAGGGCAGCGGTCTCGTAATCGATGCGCTGGTTGATGCTGGCCATGATGCCGTTGTGCATCAGGACCTTGATGACATCGATGGGGCTGACCGACATCAGGGCGGCCAGCTCGCGCACCGTGATGGTCGCCGGGATCTCGATCTCCTTCCGACCGTTCTGTCGCATCCCCTCCTCCTTTCATAAGCCCTGAATCGCGCCCGGCCCTCGAAGGGGCCGGGCCATGCGGTGATCTCCGTCATCCGGCCGGTCTGCTCCTCACGGAACACCGGCACGAAAACCGGCACGGTGGCCCAAGCCGACCGTGCCGGCGGATCCGGGAGGCCTCACAAGCCGGGGAGCGCCCGGCTCGCGCGATGCCCCGCTCCGGGTCAGATCAATTCTCTTCCTCCGGCAGGGTCGAGGCGTAGGCCACCAAGGCCATCCGATCCTCCTCCGGTATCGCCTCGATCCGCAGGGCATGCTCTAGGCGCCCATCCTTCAGGGCGCGCTCCCAGCAGGAACGGCGGGGGTGCAGATACGCCCCCCGGCCGGATTTCTTGCCGGTGGGATCGATCTGCACGCGGCCCTCCGGCGTGCGGACGATGCGGATCATCTCCCGCTTCGCCTGCACCTGCCGGCAGCCCACGCATGTGCGCTGCGGGATGTGTTTCCGGACCATCGCGCTCCGCTCCGGATCGCGCCGATCTCCGTCCGTTCATGATGCGAAGATCCGATCCACCTCGATCTCGAACCCCTCCAGAAGCCGGGAGCGAGCCCGCTGGCCCAACCCCCACTTCCCAACGAGCTCGTACGCGCCGCCTTCCAGCCCGTAGATCTCCACGGTTCGGGCCTCCGGGTCCACGATCCAGTATTCCCGCACCCCCGCCCGGGCATACTCCACGAACTTCTCCACCCGATCCGTCCGGCGGGTGGCCGGGGAGGTCACCTCCACCACGAGATCGGGGACCCCGCAGACCCGCTCTCCGATGCGATCCATGTGCTCGCGAGCGATGAAGAAGACATCCGGCTCCCGGATCTTGCCCGCCCACAGGCGGACGGGGAGAGGGGCGAAGCACACCACACCCAACCGGTGTTCCTGCACGAAGGCATGGAGCGCCAGGAAGATGTTTTGCAATGCCGTCTGATGGCTGTATGTTGGATGAGGCGGCACCACCAGCCTCCCCTCCGAGAGCTCCACGATCCGATTGCGATCCGGGAGCGTGAAGTATTCCTCCTCCGTCCACTGTCCCGGAGGAGGGTAAAGCTCCGCCACCTCCATCGTCCGCGCCCGCTTCCCCAGGCCTTTCATTCCGACACCTTCCCGGCCTTCTCGCGCTCACGCCCCTGAAAGGATCTGTTCCAGGCACGCCGCCACAGGCGGCAGCGGCTCCTGGCAGAGCCAATCCACCTCCAGCCAGAAGCCCGGCACCGCCCGGCTGAGCAACTTCCCACCCTGCAGGCGTTCCACCACCACCGCGCTTCCCTCGAGCCGCTGGACCACCACTTCCCGCTGCTCTGCGTCGATCACCCAATATGCCGGGATCCCCGCCTCCTGATACTCCACGGCCTTCTCCCGGAGATCCATGCTGCGGGTGGGCGGGCTGGTCACCTCCACCACCAGGGCCGGCCGCACCCTCAGAGGCGCTCCTCGCGCCTCCGAAACCTCCTCCTGAGGCACCACAAAGAGATCCGGCTCCCGCACCACATCCGGGAGCACCCGAAGGGCCGCGGGGCCGGCCAGCACCTTTCCTCACCCTTTCGCCTCACAGTATCCGGCCAGAAGCCGCAATAGGAAGATCACCCCATCCTGATGCTCGGCGGGGCTGGGGAGTGCATCACGACCTCTCCGCACACAAACTCCCAGATCTGGCTCTCCGGCGCCTCCGCCAGATAGCGCTCCAGGGTCCAACCCCCCATGCGCACCACGTAGGGGCCGGGGATGAACCCCTTCCGCGGATCCACCACCATGACCCGCATGGGCCTTACTCCTCCAGCCAGTCCCGCACCCGGCCGCCGCGCATGCGTCGCAACCAGGTCTCATCCTCGAAGTCCACCTCATAGCGGACCCGCCGGCGCTCCTTCGCCTTCCCCGCCTTCTTCCGCCGGCGGCGTTCCTCTTCCTCCTCATCTTCGTCCTCATCCTCTCCCAGCACGGCCCCCGTTTCGATCTCCGTTTCCACCTCCCCTGGTTCGGGTTCGGGGACCTCGAAGGGCTCCGGGAGCGCCTCCGGGACGGAGAGCGCTTCGGCAGGCTCCAGGGTCGCCTCCCGGGCATCCGGAGCGGGCTCCGGGAGGACGACCGACTCCGGCTCCAAAGCGGAGGCGGCCTGCACCGCGACCGGTTCCGGCTCCGGGGACGGGGCGGCCTCCGCGACCGCCTCCGGGAGCTCCTCGGCCGCCGCGGGAGCGGGCTCCAGGGCCTCTGCGGCCGGCGGGGCCTCGACCCGGGCTTCCTTGTGGGCCTTGCGGCGAGCCCGTTCGGCCTCCCGCCGGGCCATATAGGCCTGGTAGGCGGCCTCCAGGAAGGTCCGGGCATCCCGGAGCTCCTCGGCCGTCCAGGTGAGGTTGGGCTGCGCTTTATGGCGGGCCAGCGCCTCCTGCATCGCCGGGATCAGGCGGGCCGCCTCGCCCATGCGCTCCCGTAGCTCGGGGTCTTCCACCCGCGACAGCCACTGCTCCAAGGCCTCGGTGAGGCTGTGGATGTCGATCCGCCAGCCGGTGAGGCGGGCCGCCAGACGGGCGTTCAGGCCCTCCCGCCCGATGGCCAAGGAGAGCTGATCGTCCGGCACCACCACCTGGGCCGTCCGCTCCGATCGTTTCTCCTCAAAAAGGTGCACCGTCAACACCCGAGCCGGGCTCAGGGCCTTGGCGATGAAGACCGCTGGGTCAGGATGCCACTCGATGACGTCGATCTTCTCGCCGCCCAGCTCGTGGACCAGGCTCTGGATCCGCATGCCGCGCTGGCCGATGCATGCGCCCACAGGGTCGATGTTAGGCTGCGTGGCGGCCACCGCCACCTTGGTGCGCTGGCCGGGCTCCCGGGCGATGGCCTTGATCTCCACCAGGCCGTTGTAGATCTCCGGCACCTCCGTCTCCAGCAGCCGCCGGATCATGTTCTTGTGGGTCCGGGAGAGGATGATCTGCGGCCCCCGCGGCGTCTGGCGCACCTCGGCCAAGTAGGCCCGGATGCGCTGATGAGGCTGGAGCCGCTCCCCGGGCACCATCTGGTTGCGGGGCAGGATGGCCTCCGCCCGGCCCTGGGCCAGCAGCACCGTGGCCCCCTGCGGGGTGACCGCCTGGACCACCCCGTGGACGATCTCCCCTTCCTGCTCGGAGAAATAGCGGTAGAGGTGCTCGCGCTCCGCCTCGCGGATGCGCTGCAGGATGATCTGGCGGACGTTCTGGGCGGCGATCCGCTGGGCGAAGTTCGCCGGCGTGACGTCCACCCGCAGGGTCTCCCCCACCTGGACGTCCGGACGGATCCGTCGCGCCTCCTCCAGAGAGATCTCCGTGCGCGGATCCCGGACCTCTTCGACCACGGTCTTCCGGGTGAAGATCCGAACCTGGCCGTTCTCCAGGTCGATCTCCACCTCGACGGCCTGGGTGCTCGCCGTTTCCGTCATCCGGCGGAACACCGTGGCCAGCGCGCCCTTGAGCACCTCCACCACCACCTCGCGGGGGAGGTTCCGCTCCGTTGCGATCTGGTTGACGGCAAGCAGCAGCTCGCTCTTGGCCATCCTCTCGTTCTCCCCGACCACCCGGCTGGGAACAGGCCTGGACCTACCCGCTTATCAACAACACAGGGGCGCATCCCGCGCCCCTGGTTGCATCGGCTTCGTTTGATCAGACTGCAATTTCATTTTAACACGAAATGGGGAAGCGTCAAGCCCGTCCCGCTTATCCGCGACGGAACCAGTCCGGGGGTGGCTCCCAGTTCTCCGGGATGAGGAGGGGTCGAAGCCGGCCGCTGGCCTCCGGGGGACCGATGATCCCCAGCTCCTCCAGGCGGTCGATGAGGCGGGCCGCTTTGGGGTAGCCGATGCGCAGCTTCCGCTGGAGCAACGAAGTGGAAGCCCCGCGATGGCGCTTGATGACCTCCAGGGCCTCCCGCAGCAGGGCCTCCTCATCCATCTCCTCGCCCTCGATGCGGCTGACGGCACGCCCGCTGCCCACCTCCAACGGGGTGACCATCCCCTCCCAGGGGGCGGGCTCCGGCCGCTCATCAGCGTAGCGCTCCTGCCAGAAGCGCACCACCCGCTCCACCTCGGCGTCGGAGACGTAGGCTCCCTGCACCCGCACCGGCTTCCCCTGGTCGGGCGGCAGGAAAAGCATGTCGCCCCGCCCCAGCAACGTCTCCGCCCCCGGCATGTCCAGGATCACCCGCGAGTCCACCGACGAAGCCACCGCAAAGGCAATCCGCGCCGGAAAGTTCGCCTTGATCAGCCCCGTCACCACGTCCACGCTCGGCCGCTGCGTGGCGATCACCAGATGAATCCCCGTCGCCCGCGCCATCTGCGCCAGCCGCGTGATGGTCCGCTCCACATCCACCGGCGCCGCCATCATGAGATCGGCCAGCTCATCGATGAACAGCACGATATACGGGAGCCGGGGCTCCCCGGCCGCCTCCGCCCGGGCGTTGAAATCGCTCAGGTTACGGGCGCCGACTGCCGCGAACTGCCGGTAGCGCTCCTCCATCTGTCGGGTCAGCCAGCGCAGCACCCCCACGATGCGCTCGATCTCGAACTCCACCTTCCCGTAAAGGTGCGGCAACCCATTCCACCGCACCAGCTCCACCATCTTAGGATCGATGAGGACCAGCCGCAGCTCCTCCGGGGTGTTGTTGTACACCAGGCAGGTGATCAGCGCGTTGATGCACACCGACTTGCCTGAACCGGTGGTCCCGGCGATCAGCAGGTGCGGCATCGCCGCCAGGTCAGCCACCACCGGCCGGCCGGCCACATCCCGCCCCAGGGCGATGGCCAACGGGGAGCCCACCTTCCGGAACTCCGGAGAGGCGAGCAGCCCCCGCAAGCGCACCACGTGGATCTGCTGGTTCGGGACCTCGATGCCGATCAGGCCGCGGCCGGGGACCGGCGCTTCGATGCGCAGGGAGGGCGCGGCCAGGGCGAGGGCGAGATCGTTGGCCAGGGCGGCGATCTGGGCCACCCGAACCTTCTGGCGGCGCACCTCGCCTTCCGGACCCGGCCGTTCGATGTAGCCCGGCAGCAATCCAAACTGGGTGACCGCGGGGCCCTGGGTGGCCTCCACCACCCGGGCCTCCAGCCCGAACTGGCGGAGGGTCTCCTCGATAATGGCCGCCTTCCGCCGGATCTCCTCCGGGGAGGCCGCCGCCGGCTCCTCTTCCTCCAGCAGGTCCAGCGGCGGCAGCCGCCGATCCCGCTTGACCCGGGCGGGGCGGGAGGGCGAGGCGGTGACGATCTTCAGGTCCGTCGGGGCCGGCCGGGAAGGCTTGGGCGCAGGGGGCTTGGCAGGCGTCGGGGCCGGCTGAGGCGCCGGCGCGGCCGGCGCAGGGGCTTCCACCGGAGGCAGGGAAGGCCGTCCGGAGCGGGCCAGTGCGAGCCAGCCGCTCACCCCGGTCAGTCCGATCAGAAAGATCATCCCCACCCCCGGTCCCAGCGGTGCGGAGACCGCCGTCCACACCAGCCAGCCCAGGGTTCCCCCACCCTCGCCTCGCTCGATGATCTCCCAGGGCGCCCCGCCGTCCAGCAAGGCCAGGCCGTGGGCCAGGCCGAACAGCCCCAAGGAGGCGACCTCCAGGGCCAGGAGGCGCCAGCCGTTCGGGAGCGGAGCCCGCCCCATCGTCCGCAAGAGGATCCAGCCCCCCATTCCGACCCAGATCAGGGCCACGGGGAGGCTGCCCCAACCGAAGAGGCGCCGCAGCAACCCGGCCCACAGATCGCTCCACCGCCCCGGGCTGAGCCCCAGCAAGGTCAGCCCCGAGAACAGCCCCAGGCCGATCAGCAGCCAGGCGACGATCTGCCGCTCCCGTCGCCCGAAGGACGGCGTGCCATACCAGCGGGGCGGGCCCAGACGGCGAACCCACTCCGGCAGCGTGGGCGAGGAGGACTGTCCGTTCCGGCCCGCGCGGGGCGGGCGATCGCGAGCCGGTCGGGCGTGGATCGTCCGCGTGCGCCGTTTCATCCTGACCGAGATCCTTCCGGATCCATCAAACGTCGGCCTCCAGGCCGCGTCGGCTCAGCGCGATCCGCCGAGCCGCCGGGTCGATGCTCAGGATCCGAACCCGCACCCGCTGGCCCTCCCGCACCGCCTCCCGGGGATGGTCCACCGTCGCCCCCAGCTCCGAAATATGCAGAAGCCCTTCCACGCCTTCTTCCAGGCGGACGAAGGCCCCGAAATGCGTGACGGTGGTGACCACCCCCTCCACCACCTGGCCCACCCGATAACGTTGCGGGAGGGTCTCCCAGGGATCCGGCTGCAGACGCTTGAGGGAGAGCTGCACCCGGCGCTCCTGAGGGTTGACCTCCAGGACCAGCACCTCGAGCTCCTGGCCTGCGCGGACCACCTCCCCGGGGTCGTTGATCCGACCCCAGGACATCTCTGAGAGATGCAACAGCCCCTCAAACCCGCCCAGATCCACAAAGGCCCCAAAGGAGGTCACCTTGGTCACCACCCCGCGGCGGACCTGGCCGGGCCGCAGCTCGGCAAAGAGGGCCTCGACGCGGCGGGGATCCTGATGGGCCAGCCGTTCCGAGAGGACGAAGCGGCCGCCCACCTCATCGACCTCGATGGCCCGGACCTGCAGGGTCTGGCCGATATACCGGGCGAGGGCGGAGGCGCGGGAGGGCCCGTCCAGGGCGTTGGGGAAGTGCAGGAGATGAGAGGCGGGGACGAACCCTCTGGGCAACCCTTCGGCCTGGACGATCAGCCCGCCGCGGTTGTAGCCCACCACGGTGACGGTAAGGGGCTGGCCCGACTCCAGACAGGCCCGGGCAGCCCGCCAGTCCGGCTCCCCGGCCCCCAGATCCCAGGGCCCCGGCATCGGGATCGGGCGTCCCTGCCCCATCCCCAGGCCCTCCCAGATCTCTTCCGGCTCGGCCTCCGGGGCCGGCCATCGCGCGAACTCCCCCTGCTCCATCAGAGCTGTCCAGTATTCCTCCGAGGGCGGCACGTAACCCGGCTCGGTGACGCGCATTCGACGCTCCTCCTTCCCCAAGCCTGCGCTTCCTCCGTCAGCCCATTATAGCGCGGAGCGGGGAGGTCTATCCGAGGGCCAGCAAGAGCAGGGGAACACCGAGGAAGGCGGTCAGGAAGAACCCGAGGAGCAGGGGATGCCTCAGCCCGCCCTCGAAGACGGCTGCGAGCAAGCGGCAGTAAGATGCGTAGCCCAGGGCGAGGATCCCCAGGGAGATCAAGCCAACGCTCAGGATCTCCGTCAGCACCCCACCCGCCGCGTCCAGGTTCCTCAGCATTAGGGCGGCGAAGAGGGTGTCTACGAAGGTGCTGATGTTGGCTCCCATCACGTAGGGGATCAGCCGCTCCCGACGGATCCCTCCGCGGGCGACAGAGGGGATCAGCAGCCCGATGGAGACGGACACGGACATGGTGAGAGCGGTGACAGCCAGGCCGACACGGAACATCGGCCACGGCGAATCGTCCGGGGATCGTTGCCGGGGGATCGCAAAACGGGCAGGCGGTATCGTGCGATCCAGTGGCTGCAACGCCAGGCCGATCAGGAAGAAACCCAGGAGGAACAGGCTGCCCCCCACCGTCTCCTCCGGAACGGGACGGCCGGCCGGGCGCCCCAGCCCGCCTTGCAGGGCCTGCTCCACCGCCGCCGCCAGCACGCGGACAGGGCTCCAGGGCGACGGAAGATCCAGCGGCAGCCGGACGGGAACCCAGCGGATCGGTGTGTGGGCGAGCAGGAGAAGCCCCAGGGCGATGGCAGGGAAAAGGGGAGCGCTCCCCTCACGAGTCCTCGCCCGGATCCGAAGGAGGTTCCAGTCCCTCCAGGCCCCGCCAGCGGCTGCCCTCCTCCGGCGGGCCGATCCATCCGCGGGCTTCCATCAGGTCAATCAGGCGGGCCGCCCGGTTGTAGCCGATGCGCAGCTTGCGCTGGAGCAGCGAGATCGAGGCCCGTCGGTGAAGCCGCACGATCTCAATGGCCCGCTGCAGCAGGACCTCGTCGCTCTCAAGATCCCCCTCTTCCTCCGGCTCGCGCGCCGGCGGTTCGCGGACGGGCTCCGGGGCCGGCCGGGGGACACGCATCGGAGACGCCCGGCGTGCCGGGGCCGGTTGGGGGAGGCCCCGGATGCCCTTCCAGTACGTCACGACGCGTCGGATCTCCTCATCGGAGACGAAACATCCCTGGGCGCGGATGGGCTGGCCCTGGTCGGGCGGCAGGAAAAGCATGTCGCCCCGCCCCAGCAACGTCTCCGCCCCCGGCATGTCCAGGATCACCCGCGAGTCCACCGACGAAGCCACCGCAAAGGCAATCCGCGCCGGAAAGTTCGCCTTGATCAGCCCCGTCACCACGTCCACGCTCGGCCGCTGCGTGGCGATCACCAGATGAATCCCCGTCGCCCGCGCCATCTGCGCCAGCCGCGTGATCCGACGCTCGGTCTCCTCCGGCGCAGTGATCATGAGATCGGCCAGCTCGTCCACCACGATGACCAGGTAGGGGATGCGGGGCTCGCCCCGCTCCGCCATCCGCCGGTTGTAGTCAGCGATGTGCCGGACGCCGATGGCGGCGAACTGGCGGTAGCGCCGCTCCATCTCCCGCATGGCCTCCTGGAGCACGCGGGGAACCTTCTCGATCTCCACCACCACCGGCGTCCACAGATGGGGGATGCCGTTATAGGGCGTCAGCTCCACGCGCTTCGGGTCGATGAGGATCAGCCGCAGGTCCTCGGGCGTGCAGGTGCACAGCAACGAAACCAGGATGGCGTTCAGGGCCACCGACTTCCCCGAGCCCGTCGCCCCAGCGATCAGCAGATGGGGCATCGCCGTAAGGTCGGCGACCAGGGGCTCCCCGGACACCGTCTGTCCCAGAGGGAGGCGCAGGGGAGAGGATATGGAGCGATACGCCTCGCTCTCCATCACATCCCGCAGGCGGACAAGGGCGGGGCGCTCGTTGGGGATCTCGATGCCCACCAGGCCCCGCCCGGGGATGGGTGCCAGCACGCGGACCGTGCGCGCGGACAGGGCCAGGGCGAGATCGTCAGCCAGGGCGGCGATCTGGGCCACTTTGACGCGGGTGGCCCGCCCGCCCCGGGAGATTTGGCCCGGCTCCAGGCCGAACAGGGTCACCGTCGGCCCGCGCTGGACCTCCACCACGCGGGCCTCCACCCCCAGGCTGCGCAGCGTCTCCTCGATGATCCGCGCCTTCTCCCGGAGCTCGCCCTCGTCGATCTCCACCTCCTCCCCCGGATCCAGGATCTCCTCCAGCCGGGGGAGGGTCCACTTCGGCCCCACCGAGGCGATGGGCAGCGGCACCTCGAGGCGCTCCTCCTCCGGCTCCTCCTGGGCTTCAGGCCCCACCGAGGGAAGGGCCTCCGGCGCGCCCTCCCCCAGGATCCGCGGCGGGGGGTTTGGCGGGGCGGGAGGCGAAGCCGGCGGGGGAGGCGCAGGAGTCGGGCGGTGGATCCGAACCGCGCCCGCCGATGGCCGGATCGCCCGGAGGGAGCGAACCGCCCGGATCGCCCACTCCAGCGGGCGCTCCGGCGGGAGGCGGAAGGTCAGCATCAGGCCCGCCCAGAGTATGCCGAACCCGACCAGCCAGGTCCCGGCAGGGCCCAGGTTCTCTTGCAGGAGGCGAGCGAGGGTGGCCCCGGCCGCGCCCCCCGCCCCGCCGAGGAGATGAAGCGTCAGCAGAAGCCATCCGGAGAGAATGAGCAAGCCCGGGACCAGGGAGCGATGGGGACGAGGGGCCTGTTCGAAGCGCCGGATCAGGAGCCACGCCCCGCTGGCCGTCATCCCGAGGGGGAGGACGAAGACCCCTCCGCCGAGGAGAGCGATCAACACGTCCACCACCGGCTTCGGACCCAGGCTCAGCAGGCCGAGGCCCAGGAGGATCCCCCCCAGGAAAAGGATCAGGCCCAGCAGGTCCAGCTGTTGCTCCAGGGTGAGGGAGAACGGCCATGCGGGCCGGAACGGACGGACAGACGCCGGCTTGCGGGCGCCCCCGGCCTTCTCCCGGGCCTTCCCGCCGGCCTTGGCGCGTCGTCGTTCGGGAGCGGTCTGCTTCCGGAGGCGTGCCAAAACGCTATCCCTCTCTCAGATCCAGAATCCGTGAGTGGGCATCCGCCCGTATCGGGGAGATCATCGTCGATGTCCCCCTTCTCCCCCATTTGGGCGCGCACCACGAGGAAAGCCGGGGATCCAGCCACCTACTGCCAGATCCCCGGGATGGGCGTCCCGCACCGATAGCAGGTCCCTCGCCCGCTGAGGTGATCGAATAGGATCCGAAAGCCGTGGCGGGCGATGAGCAGGGCGTCGCAGTTCGGGCAGTACGTGTTCTCGAAAGGCCCCACCCGGCCCGGCAGGTTGCCCGCGTAAACGTAGCGCAGGCCGGCGGCCTTCCCGATCTCCGCCGCCCGGATCAGCGTCCGGGCCGGCGTCCAGTCCCGATCGGTCATCTTGTAATCCGGATGGAAGGCCGTCACATGCCATGGGATGTCCGGCGAGATGGAGGCCAGGAACTCGGCCGCCTCCCGCAGCTCCTCGTCGGAGTCGTTGAAGCCCGGCACCACCAGGGTGACCACCTCCAGCCACAGGCCGCTCTCATAGACCATGCGGATGCCTTCCAGGACGTTCTTCAGGGGCATCCCCAGGGCCCGGTAGTTTTTGTCGCGCATGCTCTTGAGGTCGATCTTGTAGCCGACCAGGTAAGGGCGGAGATACGCCAGCACCTCCCGGGTGAGGTTGCCGTTGGAGACGTAGATGCACCGCAGGCCCTGGGCGACCGCCTCCTTAAAGATGGCCACCGCCCACTCCGAGGTGATCAGCGGCTCGTTATACGAGCTCCCCACCAGCTGCGCGCCATACCGCTTCGCCAGGGCCACCAGCTGCTGGGGCGTGACCTCCTCCGGCATCACCCCCGCGGCCGGATCGCGAAGGGCCTGGGAAGTTAACCAGTTTTGACAATAACTACAATGCAGATCGCAACCTAACATCCCGAAAGTGAGCGTGTAAGAGCCGGGGAGGATATGAAAGAACGGTTTCTTCTCCGTGGGGTCCACCTGGAGGGCGGCCACATATCCCCAGGGGACGTAGAGGGTGCCATCCCGGTTGAAGCGGACCTGGCAGATCCCCCGCCGGCCGGGACGGATCAAACAACGGTGGCCACAGGCGTAACAGCGCACCGAGCCGTCCGGGAGCCGCTCGTAGAGCTCGCCGGGCCGGGTCAACGCATCCAGCACTTCCGCCAGCGTCCGAACCTCCGCCATCGCCCACCCCTTTCTCCGAGCGCCCTTTTCCCTCGGGAGGAAAGGCTTCCAGGCCTGAGGGAAAGCATGAGAGAGACACCCGCGCTCTCCTCTCATTTTAAACCCAAGGGGCCGGCCGGGTCACTTCCCACGCGAGAGGACAACTGTTCGCAGTTGTCCTACAAGGCGGCGAGGCCCGGAAAGCGGGCGTTCACCACGGCATCCAGGGATGAGCGGCGCCATCCGGGGCGATGAGGTAGAGGGTCAACGGCCCCGTCCGGGCGCCGCCCATCCCGGGGGAGCCCGGCGGCATGCCGGGGAGGGCGATCCCGAGGGCCGAGGGGCGTTCCGCCCACAGGCGGGCGATGGCCTCCACCGGCACGTGGCCCTCGACCGCATACGGACCGATCCGGGCCGTGTGGCAGCTCCACATCGCCTCCGGGATCCCCCATCGCCGCTTGAGGGGCTCCAGGTCATCCTGCTCCACCACGTGGACCGCGAGGCCATGGCCCCGGAGATACCGGACATATTCCTCACAGCAGCCACAGGTGGGGGTCTTGTAGACGGTGATCACCTCCCCGCCCAGCCCGCCCGGCGGACGCGCCGGGGCGGAGGTGCCGCATCCTGTGAGGATGAGAATTCCGAGAATACCGAGCGCCAGGCCGCGCCCTCCGATCCCCCGAATGGACATGGTGCACCTCCGCAAGATGTCCGCCATCTACCTCCCCTCAGCCCCGGAAACCACGCAGGCGCAGGGAGTTGGTCACCACGAAGATGGAGGAGAACGCCATGGCCCCCGCGGCCATCATCGGATGGAGCAGACCGAGGGCCGCCACCGGGATCAGGATCACGTTGTAGAAGAAAGCCCAGAACAGGTTCTGGCGGATGGTGCGCATGGTGCCCCGGGAGAGGCGGATCGCCTGGGGCAGCAGGCGCAGGTCCCCCCGCATCAGGGTGACATCGGCTGTTTCCATCGCCACCGCCGTGCCGGTCCCCATGGCGATCCCCACATCGGCCTGGGCCAGGGCGGGGGCATCGTTGATGCCGTCCCCCACCATGGCCACCCGATGGCCCTCCGCCTGCAGGCGGCGGACGATCTCCGCCTTGTCGCCGGGCAGGACCTCGGCGAAGACCCGGTCGATGCCAGCCTGCCGGGCGATCGCCTCCGCGGTGCGCCGGTTGTCGCCGGTGATCATCACCGTCTGGACCCCCAATCGGTGGAGGGCGGCGACGGCCTCCGCCGCCTCGGGCTTCAAGGCGTCGGCCAGGGCGATCACCCCGATGGCCTCCCCATCCCGGGCCACGAGCATCGTGGTCTGGCCCTGCTCCTGAAGCGCCCGGGCCGCCTCCTCCAGCCCGTTGAGGCGCACCCCCTCCGCCTGCAACCAGGCGATCCCGCCCACCCGGATGGTGGTGCCGTTCAGGTGGGCCTGCACGCCGCGGCCGGGCAGGGCGGAGAAGCCAACCGGCTTCTCCAGCGGGAGCCCTTGGGACCGGGCCGCCTCCACCACGGCCTGGGCCAGCGGATGCTCACTCCCCTGCTCCACGTTGGCGGCCAGCCTGAGGACCTCCTCCGCGGTCCATCCCGGGCCCGGGATCACCCGGGTGACCATCGGGCGTCCCCGGGTGAGGGTGCCGGTCTTATCCAGAGCGATCAGGGTGATCTTCCCCAGCTGCTCCAGGGCCTGGGCGTTGCGGAAGAGGATCCCCATCGTCGCCCCCCGGCCGGTGCCCACCATGATCGCCGTGGGGGTGGCCAGGCCCAGCGCGCACGGGCAGGCGACCACCAGCACGGCGATGGCGTTGACCATCGCCCGGGTGAAGCCGGCCCCGCCGATCAGCAGCCAGCCCAGGAAAGCCAGCGCGGCGATGGCGATGACCGTGGGGACGAAAACCGCCGAGACCTGATCCGCCAGCCGCTGGATGGGGGCTTTGCTCCCCTGCGCCTCCCGGACCAGCCGGATGATCCCGGCCAGCACCGTGTCCCGCCCGACCCGGGCGGCCTCGATCTTCAGCAGGCCATATGTGTTGACCGTGCCCCCCAGCACCCGGTCCCCTGGCTTCTTCTCCACGGGGATGGACTCCCCGGTCATCATGGATTCATCCACCGCGGAGCGGCCCTCCAGGACGATGCCGTCGGCCGGGATGCGCTCGCCGGGGCGCACGAGGAGGAGATCCCCCACCCGGACCTCGGCGGCGGGGATCTCGACCTCCCGGCCGTCCCGCAGGACGCGAGCGCGTTCCGGCTGCAGGGCCATCAGGGCGCGGATGGCCTCACTCGCTCGCCCCTTGGCCCGGGCCTCGAGATACTTCCCGAGGACGATCAGAGTAATGATGACCGCGGCGGTCTCGAAGTAGGTGTAGCGGCCGAGGGCGGTGCTCCCCAGAAGGAGGGCGACCGTCACGGCCAGGCTGTAAAAGTAGGCCGCGGAGGTGCCCAGGGCCACCAGCACGTCCATATTGGCCGTGCCCATCCGCAACGCCCGGTAGGCCCCGCGGTAGAAATCCCAGCCCACGCCGAACTGGACCGGGGTGCTGAGGAGCAGCAACAGCACATCCAGACCCATGGGCCGGGCCATCCCGGGCATGACGTTGTGGAGCAGGTCGAACTGCATGCTCAGCCAGAAGGTGGGCAGGGTGAAGACGAGCCCCCAGAGGAGGCGGCGGCGCTGGCGGGCCATCTCCGCTTCCCGGGCCGCCTGCTCGGCGTCCCCGCCTGTCTCCTCCAGCGCCCCCGCCGCTTCTACCACCTCATAACCGGCCTCCCGGACCGCTCGGATCAGGTCACGGACCGAGGCCACGCCGACGATCATCGTGACGCGGGCGCTTTCCGTCGCCAGGTTGACGGCCGCCTCCAGCACGCCGGGGATGCGGTGGAGGATCCGCTCGATGGCCTGGGCGTCGTTCGCGTCGGCCATCCCCCGGATGGGCAGCTCCACCGTGGCGGTGGCGACCTCGTAGCCGGCGGCCCGGACGCGCTCCACCGCCTGGCGGAGGTCCGCCGCGGAGGGGTCGAGGAGCACCACCGCCTGCTCGGCGGCGAAGTTCACCGAGGCCTCCACCACCCCGGGCGCCCGCTTCAGGGCCCGCTCCACCGTCCGGGCGCAGTTGGCGCAGGTCATGCCGATGATCGGAAGCACCACCTCCTGGGGCGCAGCTGTCATTTGCCCCTCCTCGTTTCCTTCAGGATCCCCCGAAGGGAGACGCCTTGCGTCGCATCCTTCGATCCATCGAAAATGACCGATGGATTTCAGCGGGTCGCCCGGCGCAGCATCTCCTCCACCTGCTCCGGCGTCGTATCGTGCCCGAAGCTACGCCAGATCACCGTTCCCTGGCGGTCGAGGACCACCAGCCCGTGGGTGCCGGGCATCCCGAAGCGGCGCAACAGCGCCTGGCCCTCCCGGGTGTCCGCCCGCACCTCGAAGAACTCCACGTCCCCTTCCCAATGTGGTCGCAGCGCCTGCACGAGGCGCGTGTTGCGGGCGCACACCGGTCAGCCGGGCAGGACGAAGTTGTAAAGGGCGGCGCGGGGGCGCGGCGTCGGCGTCCCCGTCACCGTCGGGGTCGGGGCAGGCGTCGGCGTCTGCGTCGGGATGGGGATCGGCGTCTCCGTCGGGGCAGGGGCGGCGGTCGGCGTCTCCTGCGGGAGCGCGGGGACGGGGGTGGGCGATCCCGCCATCCCGCCCGCGCACCCGACCAGCCCCACCACCCCGATCATCCACAGCCATCGCCAGATCCTTCGCATCCTAGCCCCCCTCTTCCTTCCGCCCCCTGACCTTAGAAGGCTCAGGCGCCGGCGGGCGGGTAGCCGATCTCGTGGAGGACGGCCACGATCCGGTCCCAGGTGGCCGGCGGCTCGAAGGACACCGTCACCTGTCGCGTGGCCACGTCCCCGTGCACCTCCCGCACGCCCTCCAGGGCCTTCAGCTCGCGGGCGATGGTCTGGACGCAGTGATGGCAGGAGATGTTCGGCGCCACGAAGGTCCGGGTCTCCATCGTTCACCTCCGGGATCAGATTTTCTGGGCGGCCTCGAAGACCTCCACGATCTCCTCCAGCACCCGCTCCCGCTCCTCGGGGTCCTCGCCGCGGATGGCGGTGGTGACGCAGGCCCGCAGGTGCTGGGCCAGCACCAGGTCGTTGACCTTGGCCAGGGCCCGCTGCACCGCCTGGATCTGGCGGATGATGTCGATGCAGTAGGCGTCCTCCTCCACCATCCGGGCGATCCCCTCCACGTGCCCGGCGACGCTGCGCAGGCGCCGCAGGACCTCCGCCTTCGTCCTGGCCTCCATAGGCTCCTCCAGGCTGGATCCCCTCCCCCCGGGGGAGGGGTCTAAGGAGATCTTACCCCCGGGCGGCCTCCCTGTCAAATCCCGGCGTGGGGGGCGAATCGGGGGCCGTCTGCGAGCGATGGGCACGAATCCACGAATTCCGCTTTCGGAGTTTTCCCGCCCATCTCCATTCGGGGATTCGTGCTCCCATTTGCGGACGGCCACCCCGTCCCGCGTTCGGCCAGCCCGGCCGTCGGAGGATGGCGTTTTGTGGGCCAAGCGGGCTGTGGCCATAATGGGCTGCCGGGGACGCTTCCCATTAGGAGGGGCTTTCGCCCCCAACCTCTTGCCTTCGATGGGGAAAGAGGTCGCGGCGAAAGCCGCTCCTAATAACGATCATGGTCCTGGGGCTAGGCCTTCCGCTCCGGGCGATGCCCGGATAAAGAACGAAAGCCTATCCGGCCGAATCCCTATCGAATCTGACCGAGAGGGAGAGGTTTTGGCATGCGCCTGGACGGGATCCTCCCGGATCGCCTGAGAGAGGGGCTCACCCCGGCGGAGCGGCAGCTCCTGGAGCGCGTGGCAGGCGGCGAGGAGGCCGATTTCTCCTCCCCCGACGAGAGCCAGAACGATCCGGCGCAGGGGGCCGCCTGGGGGCCGGAGCGGACGATCCGCGCGGCTCTGCTTTATTGGTTGTGCACGGACGCGCAGGCGGCGGCCTGCGTCCCTCCGAAAGGCATCCGCATCCGGGGGGCGCGCATTCAAGGCCCTCTGGACTTTGAGGGCGCCACGCTGCCTCACCGGCTTTTCCTGATCCGCTGCGCCATCCCCGAAGGGATCCTCCTGACGGACGCCCGGACCCGAAGGATCGACCTCTCCGGCTCTTACACGCAGGGGCTTCACGCGGATGGACTGGTCGTAGACAGCGCTCTGATTCTATCCGGTCTGATCTGCACCGGGAAGGTGCGGCTGCGGGGGGCCCGCATCGGGGGATCGTTGATCTGCCGCGGCGCCCGGCTCGAGAACCCCAACGGGGACGCCCTCCGCGCCGATGGGATGACGGTGGAGGAAGACGTGTTCCTCGACCAGGGGTTCCACGCCACCGGGGAGGTGCGGCTGCTGGGGGCCCGCATCGGGGGATCGTTGATCTGCCGCGGCGCCCGGCTTGAGAACCCCAACGGGGACGCCCTCAGCGCCGATCGGATGACGGTGGAGGAAAGCGTGTTCCTCGACCAGGGGTTCCACGCCACCGGGGAGGTGCGGCTGCTGGGGGCCCGCA
>NZ_FYEK01000008.1 GCF_900187885.1 Thermoflexus hugenholtzii JAD2
GTTCGGACGGGCCCTGGATCATCGGGCCCTGGAGGCGGCGCAGCGGGCGCGGGTCGGGCTGCTCATCGGGCGGCAGGGGATGCTCGTCCCCCCCCACCCTCTGGTCCCTCTCGGAGGACAAACCCCTGGGATAAATTGGCCGGATGTAAAGCACCCCTCGCAACGCGGCCGGGGTCCTTCGCGGATCTCCCGATGAAGCGGCCAGGAGCCGGAATCCGCCGTTCACGGGCTTTAAAAAATGGATCCGGACACCTGCGAACGGCGGGGGTCCTCTCAACTGACTGGGATAGTGGCCGAAATGAATTTCGACCTACAATCCGACGGCACAGAGGCCGGGTTCTTCACCCCTGCGGATCGGAGCGACACTTTCAGCGGAGCCGCGGGCGCTCCTCCCGATCCCCGTTCCGCTCCTGCACCAGGCGGAGGATCACCGGCTCAATCCCCAGGATGTTGGGGACGTGGAAGTCCACCCCATCCGTCGCGTCCCCATCCACCAGGATGGTGATCATCCCCAGCGCCCGCGCCGGCCGGAGGTTGCGGGGGGAGTCGTCCACGAAGACGCACTCGGGGCCCTGGGCCCGCAGATGTTGCAGGATCCGCCGATAGGCCTCCGGGTCAGGCTTGTTGCAGTAGTCCAGGCGGCGCACATCCAGAATGATCGGGAAATGATGGGCGACCCCCAGGCGTTCGAGCACCCGGCGGGCGTGCTCCTCGCTGGCGTTGGTGAAGATCACCTTGGTCAGCGGGATGCGCGCCAGCATGGCGTCCAGAGCCGGGTCGGGCTGGAGGTAATCCTCCAGCGGGACATCGTGCACATACGCCAGATAATCCTCAGGGTCGATGTGGTATTCCTCCATCAGCCCGCGCAGGGTGGTGCCGTATTGGGTGTAGTAACGTTGCCGCAAGGCCTCCGCCTGCTCCGGGGGAAAGCCCAGGCGCTCCACCATATAACGACCGATCCGCTCGCTGATGAGATCCATCAGCCCGGAGCGCCGGGGGTAGAGGGTATCGTCCAGATCCAGAATCAAATACCGCAACCGGAGGCCGCCCATCGCCCTTCCCTCTGCCCAGCTTCCCCCTTGAAGGGATGTTCAGTTTAATGCGGGAAGGACACGGCGGCAAAAACTTCACAACTTAGCGGCCACGGGGCGCATTTACCGGGACGGCTCCCGCGTCGCCCTCGGAGGCCGGGAAGAGCCGTCCGGGGAGGAGGTGGGGTTGACGACGACCCCAATCAGGTCATAGGTCATAGCCCCGGTGATGCGGACGGGGAGGAACTGCCCGACGGGCCACTCCCCCTCCACCAGCACCAGCCCGTCGATCTCCGGCGCGTCCCGATACGTTCGCCCCACGCTCAGGCCGTCCCCCACGCCTTCGATCAGCACCTCCAGGGTCTTCCCCACCAGCGCCTGGTTCTTGCGCAGGGAGATCGGCTGCTGGGCGGCCATCAGGCGCTCGTAACGCTCCTGTTTGACCTCCTCGGGCAGATGGCCCGGCTGGCGGGCGGAGGGGGTCTCCGGCTCGTAGGAGTAGGTGAAGCAGCCCACGCGATCGAACTCCAGATCCCGGATGAAGCGAAGCAGCGTCTCGAACTCCTCCTCCGTCTCGCCGGGATAGCCGACGATGAAGGTGGTGCGGATGGCGATATCCGGCATGGCGCGGCGGAGCTTCTCAACGGTGCGATACACCCACTCGATGTTCGCCGGGCGCCGCATCCGGCGCAGCACAGCGGGATGGCCATGCTGCAGGGGGATGTCCAGGTAGTGGGCCACCTGGGGGTAGCGAGCCATCACCTCGATCAGGCGATCAGAGACCGCGCCCGGGTAAGCATACATGATGCGGATCCACTTCGCCTCGGGGACGCGCTGCACCAGCCCTTCGATGAGCACAGGCAGCCCATCCCGCATGCCCAGATCGTGGCCGTAATCCGTGGTGTCCTGGGCGATGAGGATGAGCTCCCGCACCCCCTGGTCCACGAGCCGGCGGGCCTCCGCCCAGATGGCCTCCGGCGGCCGGCTGACCGCGGGGCCTTTGATTAGGGGAATGGCGCAGAACGCGCAGGGGCGGCGGCACCCGTCCGCGATCTTCAGGTAGGCGCTCACCCCCTGCACCGCGGCCCGCAGCACCCCACGCTCCTCCCGGCGGATGGGCCCTCCGTCCGGGATGTGGAAGAGGGGCTCCGGGATGGAGCGCCCGCGCAGGGCCTCGATGAACTCCAGGATGTCCATCCAGCGACGGGTGCCGATCACGCCGTCGATCCCGGGCACCTCCTCCACCAGGCGGGCTCCCCACCGCTGGGCCAGACATCCGGCGGCGATGAGCAGCTGCCCTTTCTTCTTCCGGGCCGCCAGCTCCCGCAACACCCGTAGGGATTCCTGGCGGGCCGCCTCGATGAAGCCGCAGGTGTTCACGATGAGGACATCGGCCCGGCCGGGGCGCTCGGTCGCCTCATAGCCGGCCCCCTCCAGGAGCTGGGCCATGCTGGCCGAATCGACGGCGTTCTTGGCGCAGCCCAGGGTGATCAGATGATAACGCTTCCCAGCGCGATGGGTCATCCCCCTCCCCCTGCTACGGCGAGCGGGACCAAGTTTTGCGGACGATCTCCCCGCGTCCGCCTAAGGGAGCCTCCGGCCGGCCGTTCAGGCGCACCTGAAGGGCGGCGGCGTTTCCGGTCTCTAAGCCGATGGTGGAGCGGGCCTCCCAGGTCCGGGTCTCTCCGGGCCGCAACAAGCCCTGATAGACCACCTGCCCGTCGGCGAGGATCCGGACCCAAACGTGCTCGGCGGCGGTCACCTCCAGCTGGAGAAGGGGCACGCCGGCTGCCGGCAGCGGAGTGCCGGTTGGGCGCGCCACGGCGCCCGGGGCGATGCCGGTCGGTGAGGGCGAGAGGGCGCTGGGGCGAGGCAGCCAGCGGGTTCGAACGACCCCGAAGAGCCCGGCGAGGACCAGGAGCGCGATCCCCAGGGCGGCCAGGCGACGCCAGGGGACCGCCGGGCGGGCGGGGATCGGGGCGAGCTCGAACATCGAGGGCATCGCAGACGGCCGAGCCGGCGGGAGGGCCACCGGGGCGCCGTCCCATTCCGCGAGGAGGGCCTCCGCATCCAGCCCCAGCCAGCGGGCGTAGCGGCGCAGGAACCCGCGGGCGTGGGCCGGGCTGGGCAGGAGGGAGAAGGCCTCGCGCTCCAGGGCCTCCAGATAGGCCCGCTTGATGCGGGTTTGCGCCGCGGCCTCCTCCAGAGAAAACCCCCGAGCCTCCCGGGCGGCGCGCAAGCGATCCCCGATGCCCACCTTATCCCTCCCGTTCCACCACCACCTGCACCTGTGCCGTGATCTCGGGCCCCAGTCGCACCATCACCGGATAGGTACCCAGGGTGCGGATGGGCTGGTCTAGCTCGATCCGCCGGCGATCGATCTCCACGCCCAGCTGCTGGGCGATGGCCTCCGCGATCTGCTGCGAGGTGACGGAGCCGTAGAGCCGATCCCCCTGGCCGGCGCGGGCCCGGATCGTAACCGTCGCCCCCTGGAGACGGGCAGCCGCCTCCCGAGCGGAAGTCAGCTGGCGGACCCGCCGCTGCTCCAGCGCCTGGCGGGTTTCGGCGGCATGGCGGATCCGCCCTTCGGTGGCCGGGACGGCCAGGCCCTTCGGGATGAGATAGTTGCGCGCGTAGCCGTCCGCCACCTCCTTCACCTCGCCGGACCGCCCCAGGTGCGGCACATCCCGCAGCAGGACCACTTTCATCCCCGGATCCTCCTGACAGAGATCCACTCACGGGCCTCCCGGGCGCGCCGCTCAGGGGCCCGCTTCCGAGAAGGGTATCTTAGCAAGAAAGCGATGGCCGGACAACCGGCCTTCGGCGCCGAAGGTTCGCCCCGCAGCCTGGATCCGCATCTTCCCCTCCGGCTGGCGGAGATCTGGAGATCGAAGGCGCTCCACGAATCATCCGTGTGGCGCCGAATTCGCGCCGCAGGGCTTCGTCAGGGCGGCCGGCCCCCTTGACAAAACACGGGAAACCCTTTATGCTGGGATTAGAACATTTGTTCTAATCGGAAGCAGCGATGGCCCTTCGGGATCGGCTGCTCACGTTCCTGGAGGCGTACTGGGAGACCCACGGTTACGGCCCCACCCTGGAGGAGATCCGGCGCCACGTAGGGCTCTCCTCCCGCTCCCATGCCCTCTATCACCTGCGGGCCCTGGCCCAGGAAGGCCGGGTCCAGCAGGAGCCCGGCAAGCATCGCACGTGGCGCCCGACCGCTCGTCCCGCCTCCCGGATCTCTATCCCCCTGAAAGGCGTGGTCCCTGCCTCCCATCCGGATCAGGTGGATGAGGTGGTGCCACAGGAGCTCGGGGATCTATGGCTCCCCACCGCATGGGTCCCTCCGCGCTGTCGGTTCGCCCTCTGGGTGCGGGGGGATTCCATGATCGGCCTCGGGATCCGTCCCTTCGACATCGTCCTGGTCGAGCCGGTCTTCCCGGAGGAAGTCCGCTCCGGGGATCTGGTGGTGGCACGGGTGAAGGGCCGCAACCAGATGACCCTGAAGCAGCTGGTTCAGGATCCGGAGACCCGGACATGGTGGCTGCGGCCCGCCCATCCAGAGCTGGCGCCCGTGCGGATGGACTGGCAGACGTGGACCCTGGAGGGCCGCGTGGCGTTCCGGTTCGGGCCGGTGCGGGATCTGGGGAGCATCACGGCGGCCTGACCGGAACGGAGCGGCGCCGCGCCCCCTTCCTCGCAGGCGGAGAGGAGGCATCGGGATGAAGCGGCGGTGGCTGGAGGCCCAGGCGGATCTGGTGGAGCAGGTGCTCTGGCAGCATCGATCGCCCGGGCGGGTGACGGGCGGCCGGCTCACGCCGACCGCCATCTTTTTTCAGATCGTCCCCGCCCCCGGCGTCCGCTGGTCGCGCCTGAAGGGGCTGGCGGAGGAGCTGGCTTTGGCCCTGGGGGTGCCCAGCGTGCGGATCCAGCGGGAGGGGCCGGTGGTGCAGCTGGAGATCCCCCGGCCCGATCCCCAGACGGTGCGCTTCCTCCCGCTGATGGAACAGGTCCGCCGGACGCTGCCCCGCTATCCGCTCTACACCGCCCTCCTCGGGCTGGCCACAGACGGCGCACCGCTGCTGATCCGCCTGACCAGCCCGCAGGTCGCCCACATCCTGATCGCCGGGACCACGGGGTCGGGCAAGACGTCGCTGGCCCGGACGATGCTGGCCAGCCTGGTCTTGACCCACCGGCCCGCTCAGCTGGCCCTGGTGCTCCTGGATCCCAAGGGGACGGCCTTTGCGGCCTTCCGGGAGCTCCCCCACGTGCAGGCCTTCGTCCCGGGGGATCCCTCGGAGGCGGCTGCCTGCTTAGAGGAGGCGGTCCGGTGGATGGAGCGTCGCGCGCAGGAGGGGATCTCGACCCCCCGCGTGCTGATCGTCATCGATGAGCTGGGGGATCTGGTGCAACAGGGAGGACGGGAGGTGAGCGGGCTGCTGGCCCGGCTGGCCCAGCGGGGCCGGGAGGCGGGGATTCATCTCCTGGCCTGCACTCAGAAGCCGTCGGCGGCGCTGCTGGGCGGGCAGCTGACCGCCAACTTCCCCGCCCGCCTGGTGGGGCGGGTGGTCTCGGCGGAGGACGCACGGGTAGCGGCGGGGATCGGCGGGACCGGTGCGGAGCGCCTGCAGGGGAAGGGGGATTTCCTGGCGGTGGTGGGCGGAACGGTCACCCGTTTCCAGGCGGCGTATCTGGCGCCCGAGGAGCTCCGCGCCATGCTCCGGCAGAGAACGGCGAATGAGAGGGGATGAACAACGCTCGCATGCGGCTTGCGGTTCGCGATCTCGAACAGGAGGTCACAGATGCGGACGGCGTGGCTGGGATTGTTCGGGATGCTCTTCGCGGTCGCCTTCGGGATCACGGGGGCGATCTGGGTGGGGCTTCATCTCGGCGGGTGGGGGCTGGCGGTGGTCACCGGGCTCGCCCTGGGGATCCCGGTGGCCGCTCTGCTGCTCTCCGCACGGCCCCGGCCGGCCGTTTGGGTCGGAGAAGCGGTGACGACACCATGGGCAGGGCACGACCCCGCGCCGGGGATCGCAAACGGAGCGCCCTGGGCCATCCCGGCGAACGGCTGGGGGATGGCCTCTCCGGGCCGGGCGCCCCTCGGGCTTCCCTTCCCAACGATCCCCTGGATCTCGTGGATCGCCTGGATGCCTGGGCCGCCGGCGACGGAGCCCCACCGTGCGGGATGGCCCCTTCTGCCCCCTCCGACGCCCCGCACCTTCACGGTGATCGGAGAGGATGGGGAGGAGTGAAGCCGCTGGGGAGGCCCTTCCGGTAGCCTCCCCAGCGCTTCCGCTTTTTGCAAGCGATGCGATTGCGCTGAGCCCCGGGAACGCGGGAGGGGAAGCGTCCAAATGCCTTCGCCGCTCATCCGCCGGTCTTTCCGTTCGGACCGCCCCATGCACCGGCATTGACACGGACGGATTTTCAGATATGCTGCGATGCAGGAATCCCATCAGCGGAGGGATGGACGATGAGGAGCTATCCGGTACGGGTGACCAGGCGGGGCGTCATCACCCTGCCCGCACCGGTGCGCCGCAGCCTGGCGATCCGGGAGGGCAGCATCCTGACCCTCCTGGACCTGGATGGCGCACTGGTCCTGGTCCCCCGGATTCTGGAGACAGACCGCCTGGCGGACCGGCTGGCCGCGCAGTGGCGCGCCCAGAGCATCGACCTGGAGACTTATGTTGAACAGCCTGCGCGAGATCCGGAGTGAATCCGCCGTTCGCTAAAGTCTTCCTGGATACCAGCGTGATTTTCGCCGCCGTCCTCTCACCCCAGGGAGGCGCGCGGATGGTCCTGCGCCTGGGCGAAATCGGTTACCTGCGCCTGATGGTAGGCCCCCAGGTCTTGCGGGAATGCGAGGAGGTCGTGCGCCGCAAAGCTCCCGGTTCTCTCTCTGACCTGGCCCTCCTGCTAAACGCAGCCCACGTGGAGATGACCCCCGAGGCCAGCCCGAAAGCCCTGGAGCAGGCCCTTCAGTGGATCTCTTATCCACCTGACGCGCGGATCCTGGCCGAGGCGTTGGAGGCCAGGGCAGACGGGCTGGTGACTCACGATGCCCGCCACCTCCTGACCCTCCCGCCCGATGCCCTTCCGCTGCGCATGGGCACTCCCAGCGACCTGCTGGGATGGCTTCGTCAATCTCTCACCCAGCAAGCTAGATAAGCTTCGGTTCGAGGAAGTCGAGAGATGCGGGATCCCCCACTACCGATGCTGCCCCGCCGAACTCCGGGAGCAGTAGCGGCAGCAGCGATCATTCCAGCCGGCAGGGCAGCTTCCCCAAGGATGATTTCCCAATGAAACCGCGGCAGCTCCTTTCACCTCACGCCGAGCCCCGGGAACGCGGGAGGGGGAGCGCCCAGGTGCCTTCGCCGCTCACCCGCAGGTCCTTGCGCTGGAACTGCCACCCTGCCAGGATCAGGAAGACCAGCGAAGCGATCAGCAGCCCCAGAAGCCAGTCGACCCGCAGAGACCGAACGGCCTCCCCTCCCTGATAGTAAGTGAAGGGCGAAAGACGGGCCAGAGGCTCCAACCGCTCGTCCAGCTGGGCGAAGCCCGTGAGGAAGAACCCTGCGACGAGGAACGTGCCCACCACCGCCGCCGCCATCCGCCGAGAGGGCAGCGCCAGGCTGAGCCACAGGGATAAGCTCCCGAACAGCCACAGCAGCGCGAACATCGAGAGGAAAGGCGTTAGCATCTCCCAGGGCCCCAGACCCAGATGCCGGGAGAGCGGCCGCGCGAGGATCAGGCCCAGATACGAAAGCCCCAGGATCCCCACGGTGGCCACCAGGAAGGCCAGGACGCGGGCGGCAAAGAAGGACCACCGGCCCACCGGCTGCCCGAGGAACAGATCCAGTTGCCCGCCCTCCTCCAGGCCGGCGATCAGGGCGCTCCCGGCGAGGATGGCGAAAAACCCCAGGAAGAGCGGCACCCAGGAGAAGAACTCCGCGTGCAGATACGTCGGCGGATCCGCGATGTCCTGGACCTCCCCGAAGAAGACCAGCAGCTCCCGAGGATAAGCACGCAACAGCTCCTCCCACTGAGCCCGCTGCTCGAAGATGGTGTCGTAAAACGGGATCAGATAGGCGCCCAGCAGCCCCAGCCCCAGCCCCCAGCCGATCACCGCCCAGCGGAACCCGGACAGCGTGTAACGAAAGACCGCTTTCATGGATCGGCCTCCGAAGACACAGGGGACGGCTCATAATACGCGAGGAAGACCTCCTCCAGGCTCGGGCGCTCGGTCTCCAGATCCCGGACCGGGAAGGCCGCCAGGGCCTTGATCAGGGGGTCCATCCGCCCCTCCACCTGCAGCAGGAGCTCCTCCCCGTCCTCGCGGCGGAGGAGCCGCACCCCGGGCAGAGCCGTCAGCGGCCGGAGATCCACCGGCCCCTCGAACCGGACGCGCACCCGACGCACGGCGCGGCGGATCAGATCCTCCGTCCCGGCCACCTCCACCACCACGCCCTGCCGGATGATCCCCACCCGATCGGCCACCTGCTCCACCTCGCCCATGATGTGGGAGGCGAAGAACACCGTGGCCCCCGCGTCCCGGGCCTCCCGCATCAGCCGCAGCACCTCCCGCTGCATCAGGGGATCCAGCCCCAGGGTGGGCTCGTCCAGGATCAGCAGCTCCGGCCGGTGCATCAGGGCCTGGATCACCCCCACCTTCTGCTTGTTGCCCTTGGACAGGTTGCGGATGCGGGGGCGCAGGTCCAGATCCAGCCGCTCCGCCAGCGCCCGGACCCAAGCCCAGTCCACCGCCTTCCCGCGCATGGCGGCGAAAAGGCGGAGGGCGCCCTCCACGGTCAGGTTCTCATCGAAGTGCAGCTCTCCTGGGAGATACCCCACCCGCTGCCGCACCGCCACCGGGTCGCGCTGCGGGTCGATCCCCAGCACCCGGAGGAAGCCGTGATCGGGACGGATAAGGTCGAGCATGCAGCGGATGGTGGTGGTCTTGCCGGCGCCGTTGGGGCCGAGGAAGGCGAAGATCTCCCCCCGGCGCACCTCCAGGTTCACCCCGCGCAGCGCCCGCACCCGACCGTAGGATTTCACCAGATCGCGGATCTCGATGGCGAGGGCTTCACTCATTCTTCACACTCCTTTGCGGAGGGTTCGATCCTCCGCCGCTGCAACCGTCCCGCCCGGGCCTTCTCGCAGAGCCGGACCTTGAAATCCGCCCAAGCACTCACCCTCTGGACCCGCGGACGGCCGGGCGGGGTCGGCCGGCAGGGCGGCGCGCAGAACCTCCCCTCGCTGTCGCTACGGGTCGGGTCCCTCCTCATGATAGGCTTCCGGAAGATTCGAGGAAAACCCAACGCCCCTGCGCGAACTCCCTTACCGCCACATCCCCCAGGAAAACGGAGGGGGAGGGCTATTGCCGGCCTCCCCCTCCGGAGCACTCCGGGAAAACCGACCGCTCTTCGGAGCGGCTTACTGCACCGTCACGCACGAAAAATTATTATTCGGGTTCCCGTCCGCGTTCTGCGGCACCAATCCACGCGCGCAATTGGTGGCCGGCTTCTGGTTCACGGTCGCCGTGAACTGGATCTGGACGATATATCCCGGCGGCAGCGGGTTGACGGCGGTGCATGAAGTGCCGCTGCAGGACCAATCGGCCGCCGCCGTGGCCGGGGTGAAGACCAGGGGTCCGCTGAAGCTCATGGAGCCGGAAGGGTTGGCGGTGTCGGAGATCTGGGTGCCGACGGGGCAAGGTCCCGATCCGGCGTTGCTGACCGTCACGATAACCGTGAAGACCGCTGGGTTGCTCGTCGGCTGCATGGACTTATCGACGACGAGGTCGCACATCCCGGCCGGCGTCGAGGTGGCCGTCGGGGAAGGCATGGGCGTCGGCGAGGGGGTCGGGGTTCGGGTGGCCGTGGCCGTCGGGGTGCGCGTGGGAGTCTTCGTCGCGGTGGGAGACGGCATCGGCGTCGGGGTCTTGGTAGCCGTCGGCGTCGGCGTCCTCGTTGCCGTCGGCGAGGGAGTCGGAGTGGGCGTCTTGCACTTGCCCGCCGAGCCCGCGTTGTAGAGGGCTTGAATCTCGGCTTGCGTGAGCGCCCGATTGAAGATCTCCACCTCGTCGATCACGCCGTTAAACGTGCGCGGATAGCCGACGGCACGAATCGGAGCCGCCGTCGATCCGATGGTCCATGGAATCAAAGGGCTGTAAACGATGGTCTTGACCAGCGCCATTTGCGCTTCAAGCGCACCGTTGACATAGAGCTTGAAGACACTGCCGTCGTAGCTCGCCGCGACGTGGTACCACTGCCCTGCCGGGAAAGTTGCGGTTGAAACGATCCGCTCCGTGTTAATGTTGCCGAACCCAAAGATGAACTTCTGCTGTTGCGCGCTCCACCAAAGGGAGATCGGGACATTCGTGGATCCGGTCGGCGGCGGCAATCCCTTCTGCACGATGACGCTGCCCCAGAAGTCGTTGTTCGGCCCGGGGCCTTGCGGCTTAACCCATGCATCGATGGTGAACTGTTGATTGGCAAGAGCCGCCGAGTGCGGGATGTCGATGTAGCCGCCCGTGCCGAACGTCACGCCTGTACCGACCATGCCCGGAACGAAGGTGATCGTGTTGGTCGCCGACGGATTGTTGGAGGCCCAGAGATCGAGGGGATTTCCATCCATCGGCCACCAGGCCACCAAGCCCGGAGGAGGCGGGACGCACGGCGGCGTCGGCGTGGGAGATGGGGTGGCCGTGGACTGGCCGTCGATTGGCGGGGTGGGGTTGTCGACCGCCACCGCCGTCGCCGGGATGGTCGGCTTGGGAGTGGGAGTAGCGACCGGCACAAGCGTGAGCCCGGGGGGCGTCAACGGCGGAGCCTTGCACGCGCCGAGGACTCCCAGAAACACCAGCCAAACTCCGAAACGAAGCGCACGCGCGATAGACATCGGGCCCCTCCTTTCAGGATTCTCGGGCTTATCTCCTCATCCGCGCCAAACGACCGCCGCCCTCGAACCTCACGGCAGCGTCTGGCAAAACGTGTCGTTCGCCGGGTTCCCATCCGCGCTGTTCGAGACGACCACGCACAGCTGCGCCGACCCGGAGGAGAGGGTCGCCCCCGTCTGGAAACCGGCCGCATAAAAGCCCGGCGGGCTGGCCGGGATGTCGGCGGCCGCCACACAGGTCGTCCCGCTGCAGCTCCAGCCGGCGCTGCCGTTGTATTCGTAGGCCGGAGAGGCGCCCGTGAACGACATGGCGCCGCTCGGCACGCTCAGGCTGAGCGTGGTCGGGGCCGGGCAGTCCGTCCCCCCCACGCTCTGGACCCCAAAGGTCACCGCGTATATCCCCAGCGTGGGCCCCTCCACAAGGCCGAAGCCGGCGGCAAGGTCGCACCCAGGGATCGTCGGCAGGGGCGGCGCCTCACCCCCCGACGACCCCGAGGGAGCGGACATCGGGGCCGGCGGCGTGGGGGTTTTCGTCGCGGTCGGCAGGGGAGTCGGGGTGGACGTGGCCGTTGGGGACAGCGTCGGCGTCATCGTCGCCGTCGGCGACGGGGTCGAGGTGGGCGCGGCCGTCGGAGACGGCGTCGGCGCCGTCCCGGGGGTCAGGGGCGACGCCTGACACGCCGCCAGAGCCCCGAGGATCAGGGCCCACCCTCCGATCTGAAAACGTGACATCCGGCACCTCCTGAACAAGATGCTTCACTCCGGTTCACGGCGTGACCGGGATGCAGACCTGATCGTTGGCCGGGTTGCTGTCCCCAGGCAGGCTGGCGCAGTTCTGGAAGGTCTGGCTGTATCCGCCAGGGCCGAAGTAGACGTTGAAGGTGAAGGTGTAAACCCCGCCGGGGCTCAGGGTGACCGAGGGCGCAGAGCAGGTCAACACGCTGTCAGCGCTGCTGATACTGCTGCAGAACTGACCACCGGCGTAGCCCCCGGAGGCAAGGAGCGTGGACCAGGGCGGGTTGGGCTGGTCGGTGACGGTGAGGGGACCGCTATAGGTGCCCGGGCCTTGGTTGGTGACGACCAGCGTGAACGTGCAGTAGTAGCCGGGGCTGGAGCACACGTACGTCTTGCCAATGGCCATGTCAAGGGAGCCGCTGACCATGGGCGTCGGGGAGGGCGTGGGGGTCGGCGTGGCGGTCGGAGGGGATGTCGGCATCACCGTAAAGGGAATGCAAGCCTGGTTGTTGGCAGGATTGAGATCCTGCAGCTGTAGGCTCACGCAGTTCTGGAACGTTCCCGCCGCCCCAACCTGCACCATTAAGGTCAGATGGTAGGCCCCTCCGGGCGGTAGGTTGACCGGGTAATGGGGGCCGCAGTTCACGGCCGACCCGCTCGTATAGCAGAGGGTGCCGCCGCCGCCCCCGAAGGCCGTAAGCGTGAAGGGGACCGTCGGGCTGATGGTATCCTGGGTGGGCACACCGCCCGTGTACGGGCCGGGGCCATTGTTAATCACCGTGATGCTGAAGGTGCAGGCGCCGCTGGCCTGATTGCACTGGGCCGTCTTCTGAACGGCCAGATCAAAGGTGCTGCTGGCGGTAGCCGTTGGGGAGGGAGTCGGGGTCTTGGTAGCCGTCGGCGTCGGCGTGGACGTGGGGGTATTGGTGGCTGTCGGCACCTCGCCGTCCATCGGCGGGGTTGCGTAGGGGTCGAGCAACACCGCCGTCGCCGGGATGGTCGGCTTGGGAGTGGGAGTAGCGACCGGCACAAGCGTGAGCCCGGGGGGCGTCAACGGCGGAGCCTTGCACGCGCCCAGGACCCCCAGAAACACCAGCCACAGCCCGAAGCGAAGCGCACGAAAAATGGACATCGGACCCCTCCTTTCAGCTGGACTTTGGACAAAAATCCTCCTCACCCGGTGATCCGCCGGGCCCGGAGCGTCGGGCGTGTCCCCTCCCGCCGCCCCACGGGTTTTCCTCGGGGTTGGAGCCGACGGGCAGGAGTGCCCAACTCCTGAAGCATTCGCCCCATGTCCCGCCGGACGTATGCCGGGGATTGCACGGGCAGGGCACGCCCCGCCCCTCCCTTCGGGCTCTCTCCGTCTTCCCGCCGCCGGCGCAGGGATCACTCCCACGGCCGAAGGAACGCTTGAGCCCGTTCCCGACCCCACCTGATCTGGAAGACGGCCACCAGGACAATCCGCCGCTGCGGCCCTGCGGTCGGGGCGCTCTACTCATGAGACGTCCGAAGCCCGGGGGATCTTACACGCTACCGGCAGCGCACCCGAAGGGTATGCCGCTCCCCGGGACGCAGCGTGATGGCATAGGGTCCGGGGGGCAGATCAGCTCCATCCCATTCGGCTGCCCTCAGGCCTTCGATGGGGAGATCGAAGGCCATCCCATAGGCCGCCGCCCGGATCCCATCCTCCCGGCGCTGGAGGGTGAGCGTGGCCGGAGGCAGGCGGGCGATCTCCGTCGCGCCCGTTTCGATCCGAACGGGCACCTCCACGTTGGGCAGGATCCGAAGCAAGCGGCCGACGGGCGAGGGGCTCACCAGCGGGGGGCAATCCCGGTTCTCCACACGCACTTCGGCGGATCCGGACCCCGTGATCCAGAGCCCGAGGGCGGCGGCGGCCAGGCCCAGCATCACCGCGCCCGTCAGGAGGACGACCCCCAGGCCCTTGAGCCAGCCGATCCCCGCCGCGCCTGCCGCTCCCACGGCGACCCCGCCCGCCGTCCGGGCTTGCGCTGCCTGGCTCAGGCGCTCCCGGGCCCGCCGGGCGCCCTCCGGGGAAGGGGAAAGCATGGTGATCCCGCCCAGCCATTCCGCCGCGGAAAGATACCGCCGGCGCGTCTCCTGACACGCCGCGCAACGCTCCAGATGCCGTCGGAGAGCCCGGCGCAGGTCCGGGGTGAGGGCCGGGGGCGGTTCGTCCGGCCCTCCTGTGATCGCCGTTAGGGTGGGGCATGCCCGCCGGCCCATGCGAAGGAGGATCCAGGCGGCCATCGCCTCCTCGAGATGATCGCGGGCCCGGCTCAGGCGAGTGTGGATGGCCCCGCTGGAGCGGCCGAAGACCACGGCCAGCTCCGCGGGGGTCAGCCCGTGGCGGAGATGCAGATCCAGCAGCATGGCTTCCTCCTCTGGGAGCGCCTGCAAGGCCTCCTGGAGGAACGCCATCCGCTCCCTCTGGAGGATTTCCCTTTCCACCCCTTCATCCGGCGCTCGGGGTTCTGCCTCCTCCGCTTCTTCCTGTTCCCCCTCGGCCCATCGAACGTGGCGGCGGGATCTTCGGAGAACGTCGTAAATCTCCCGGCGGGCGATGGTGTAGAGGTAAGCCCGGAAATGGCGGGGAGGCTGGCGAGGACGCCCTTCCAGGAACTTGAGGAAGGTCTCCTGAGCCACATCCATCGCCTCATCCGGATCCCCCAGCATGCGGCAGGCCAGATCATAGAGGCGGGGGAAATACTGCTCGTAAAGCCAGGAGAAGGCCTCCGGATCGCCCTGGAGCATGCGGGCCGCGATGGCCTCCTCTGAAGCCTCGAAAGAGGTTGGGGAAAGGCCGGTCGGATTTCCCATTGCGCTCCTTTTTCACGGGATCGATGAGGCCCGAGCTGCCGCTCCGGATCGCTCGCATCCGTCGTCAACGGGCGAATGGTCCCGGCAGCGCTGGGCTACAGGGGAACCGCAGCGCCTCCCGATGGGGAGCGCTTCGGGTTGCCGGCTGCCTCATGGTTGTCGAGGGCAGCGACCTCCGCCGGGGTGAACACCCGGTTCCGGAGCTCCCATTCCTCGCGCGCGGGGATCCCCGGAAAGCGGAGATGCCCATGGGGGAATGATCGAGGAAAGCGCCTCAAGCCCTGAACCCGGCCCCTCCGACCGGCAGGCCATCCGCACCGCAGGCGGGACGGGAACCCCGATCCGCCTCAACCAGCGGACCTCTCCCGGATCCTCGCCCTCACGGGATCTCCGGTGATTGTATCAAATTATACCGCTTCCCCGGGCAGGAGGGTTACGGCTCCTCCCGTTCCTCCAGGACCTGCGCACCGATCTGCCTTAGAGTCTCGCGCACGGTCCCCTCCAGGACAGATCGGGGGAATGGCCCCTGCTCCGCGCGCGCCTCCAGCCGGATCTCCAGGGTCAGCCTCGCTCCTGCCCGCTGAAGCGGCATCAACACGCCACGCAGGAAATCGGAGAGACGCTCCCACGGCACCCGGGCCCGCAGGGTATACGCCCCGGGGGATGATGGAGACGAAGGCGGAGGAGGAAGCTTCAGACGCCGGAGCGTTCCTTGGGCGAGGACAGCCTCCCAGGATGGTCCCGATGGCTCCCCCACTGGCTTAGGATCAACAAGGAAAAGCCCCCGCTCCCATCCCTCCCGCAGGGCGGCGATGAAGGCCTCCCGGAAGATGGGCTCCGCCGGGAACGCGGATCCCCGCTCGGCCCAGAGCCGCTGGTAGATCTTCGACACGGGGAGCTCCTCCGCCTCCCCCATGGCCCATAGGAGATCTTCCGGGGAAAGCCGGGACGGCGGCGGAGGGGGCGGGGGGGGCTCCGGCGTCCTCCGCATCAGCACGGCTTCATTCGCCAGCGCTTCTACGGGCACCTCCTCCCGGTAATACACCCGCTCCCCCACCCGCAGGCTGAAGAGACCCTCCCGCACGCCGCGCCGGACGCTCTCCCAGATCACCTCATCGCCCGAGATCATCGGCAACTCCGGATAGCGCCGGAAGGCCTCCAGGATCTCCGAGAGTGGCTTCTCCTCCTCCTCCGGCCGCATTGCCTTCCGCAAGAGTTGATCCGGCGCCAATCGCTTCACCAGGATCCCCTCTTCCTCCAGATGCTGCAGCACCCGCTTCATTAGGGAGGCCCGCTCCCCCGCAGTGGGTAGGCCGAGGTTGAGCCATTCGATCCCCTCCTTCCCCGCCCGGGCGATATACCGGTAGGCTTCCTGCAGGATGCGGAGCAGCCCACCCTCCACATCCTGGATCCGACGGTCTACCTCCTGTCGGTTCTCTGATGAGAGCTGCCGCCAGAGAACCTTATCGCTCTTGATGGCCTGCAGGGCCAGCAGCCGCTTGAGCTGCCCCCGCATGCGCGGCCACTCCTGGGCGTCGGCCGTTAGGATCAAAAGGGCATTGCGATACTGACGGAACACAGACCCGCAGCGTTCCAGCAACTCCCGGATGTAGGTTTCCACCGAGGGTGTGGAGCGGAAACGCTCCGGCGGCAAGATCGCCAGCTGCAGCTCCCGCCGGTCCGGGACATCTTCCGGGTTCTGGGGCCAGACGATGACCCGGAGCTCTTTCCCCGCGATGCGCTCCAGCCGGGACCGGAGCTCCCGGTAGATCTCGTCCTCCCGGACCTCTGCCTCGCGTTCGATGAGGATCCGATTGAGGTTCGGTTGGCTGGAGAACCAATAGCGTCCGCCTTCCGTATGGAGATACCAGAGTTCCTCCTCCAGACGCTTGAGAGCGTCGCCGACGATCGCGGGCGGGATGCCCTCCCGCAACACGGCCAGACGCAGCTCTGCGATCCCGACACCACGGCGCTCCCCTCCGCTGAAGGAGGCGAAGAAGATGGCCGTCGCCAGGCCGCTGGCGATCCCGAAGCGGGCATACTCCGAGCCGAGCTCCCGATCCAGTCGCTGGGCCCTGGCGTTGCCGTCGGTGATGTCGGTGGCGATGACGCCTTCATATTCGTTGCCGATGTGCTTGAGGAGCTCCTGACGGATCTCCGGATGGGCCAGGTTCAGATGGGCCGGCTGGATCAGAGGGGCCGGATGCCCTCGCTGATAAAGATCGGCAACGACCAGCCCCAGCAGTCGCAGCACCCCTCGGGTGCGTTGGAAGCCCGGGAAAGTGCTCCAGCGCTCCAGGAGGATGTCGATCACCTGCGGATGGAACGGATAAGCCTTGACCATGCGATCCCGGTAGCCCGGCTCCCGAGCCGGCGCCGGCACGTCTTCCCCCAGCTCCCGGTAGAGGGCCATGTAGGCCTCCGCCACCCGGCGGGCCATCTCCGGATCCTCCGGCTCGTCGAACAGACGACGGCGGATGACGGCGTAGATCTCTTCGCCCTCCACCGGGGTGTAGATCGCCTCCACCCGGCCGAAGATCCGCTGCAGCTGCAGCAGCGCCCGCTCGCCCTCCTCCCCATAGGGGGCGCTGGAAGGGAGGGTGGCCACCAGGACGCACCGCGGGAGCACCTTCACCGTCTCGGTGAGCTCCTGGAAGAAGGCCAGGACCTGGGTCTGATAGGCCCGCCCGACCTCTGGGGTGGAGGGGGCCTTCTCGATCTCCGACGGCTGGACGCAGCGGGCGACGTATTCCGCGATCTCGTCCATCAGGATGAGGGTCGGCTCCTCCCCGAGCAGCGAATGCAGCAGATCCTTCCCCGGCGCCAGGCGCCGCTCGTCGTGCTCCCGCAACCGCTCATACTGCCCCAGCTGCTCCGCGATCGCCCCCCAGGGGGTTCGCCCCCGCAGGGGATCGGCGGCCGTCCCCACGAACACCGCCACCCGGGCCTCCGGGAGGGCGGAGAGCCCCGCTTCCCGCAGGATCTCCTCCAGGCCCGGCACCTTTTCGGGGTCCGGCCGGGATCGAAAGAGGTGGTAAAGCGCGATCAGGCTGTGGGTTTTGCCGCCCCCGAAGGGGGTCTGGATCTGGATCACCGGATCCCCTGTCCCTCCGCTGAGGCGGGACAGGACGGTGGCCAGCAGGTGCCGCAACCCCCGCGTGAAATACGTCCGGTGGAAGAAGGCCACCGCGTCCCGATACTCCAGTGGCCCCCGGCCTGCCACCACATCAGAGAGATCCGCAGCGAAGACGGACTCGTCCAGCCCTCCCGCGCGGATGTCGCGGCGGGGGAGGATCACCTGATGCCACGGGGGCAGGGGACCGGTGGTCACCGAGGGGGGCGTCGTCAGGCCCGCCCGCTCCAGGTAGAGGGCCACCGCGCCGAGAAAGGCCTCCGCCTCGGTGCGGGTGATGGGCTTGCCGGAGTGCGTCGCCCGGTTCCGCAACTCAATCCAGTCCCCGGCCGAGCGCAGGAACGAGAAATCCCGCCCCAGCTTCCGACCGGCCAGATCCAGAAGCTCCGCCTTGCGGAAGAAGCCGACCAGCTGACCCAGGGTGAGCTCGCCCACCGACTTACCGAAATCGGCCAGCGCCCGCGTCACTTTCTCTTGTTCGGGAGGGCTTAGACGGGGCACGAGCTCCCCGTAAAGCCAGCGGAAAAGGTCTTCCAGGATCTGCCCGCCGCTCATCACCGCCTGAGCGGTGAGGCCCTGGTCCAGGAGACGACGTGCCTGATCGAGACGGGATTGCCAGTTCTGGGCCATGCGATCCCCCTTCAGTGGGTGGTCTCAATTCCCCCACATCGACAACTGGGAGGGGCCGCGGGTGTAGGAGCGGCGGCCATACAGTAGGCCCTGGAGGATCTGGCGCTCCTTATCCCCTTCCGGCAACACCTCGCTGGCCGCCTGGACCACCTGCCAGAAGGTTTCGTTCTCGCCGTAGGTGGCGGCGAGATGCTCTCGGAGCTCGGCGATGCGGTTCTCGCTCCAGAGGGCCGCCGCCCGATGCATGGCGTCCACCATGGTCTGGAACTCCGTCCGGGCGGCGAAGCGGGGATCTTTGGCCCGCTCCATGGGGGAGCGGACGCGCACGTGCTCGCCGTCTTTGGCCACCAGCCCTCCTGGCCCCCAGTGGTCGGTGAGCTCGATGCCGGCTCCGGCGGCGAGCTTGCGGGCCTCATCGAAGCGCACCCGGGCGTGGTTGTAAGTCCAGCGCCAGAGGAGGTAAAAGCGGGTCAGGGGGTCCACCCCGCTGAGTTCGGCGCCCTGGAGGATGCGCTCCAGGGCGAACTCGGCCACCACTTTGCGCACGTATTCCAGAAGCTCCGCAACGGTGACCTCCTCGCCGGAGAGCTTCTCCACCCGGGCGTAGCGGCCGAAGACCTCCACGGCCGGGCCGATGGCGCTCATGAAGAAGTCCGCGCCGCGGATGCCCTCCTCCCAGAACTGGGCCAGCCGCTCCCGCACCCGCGCCTCGATCTCCCGCCGCACCCGGGTGTAGTCGCCGATCTCCTCCGTGGTGCGCTTGCGGCAGACCATGTAGATGGAGGAAGCCAGGGCTGCCGATTCCTGTGCCCGGAGCCGGGCCTGCATCTCCGTGTGGATGGGCCAGGAGGCGGTCATGTACAGCCCGGCATCCAATAACGACGTGATGACAGTTTCCCAGGCTTCGGTGGTCTTGTGGGCGAAGACGATGACGGCGATGCCGTTGGGCTTGAGTACGCGGTGGATTTCGCGGAAAGCCTGGGTCAGCATGTTCTCAAAGCGGCGCATGGCGTTCTCCATGCCGCCGGCTTTGCTGGCATCGGCGACCATCTCCTCAGACTTGGGTGTGAGCGGCGTGGCGAAAAGGTCGGGGTACAGGTCGCCCACCGTACGCTTGAGCCAGACGTAAAAAAAGTCCGACAGATCGCTGTAGGGCACGTTGTCATAGTACGGCGGGTCGGTGAGCACGGCGTCGAAGAAGTTTTCGGGCCAGGGGAGCGCGGTGGCGGAGCCATGGGTGACGGTGGGGATTGGGGGGTGGGGATTGGGGAATAGGGGTGGGATGTGGCTAAGGTGCAAGCAAACATTATATGTATCAGCAAACAACTCTTCCCAGCTACGAGAGGCGCCGCCAAATGGATTAGGTTCTGCAAAATCCCAAACCATAGGCAAGGCTTGTCGCGAGAAAACGTCTGCTATTTTTTCGCCAGCCGGTTGCCATCGGCAAAGAGTATTCAGGGCAGCGGCTAACCTATCGAAAGTGATTGCCAAATACGTCACCACCGCCTTGGCAAACTCGGGGTCGGCGCCTTGGGCGAGCATCTGGGCGTGGGCCTGGCGGACTTTGTCGGCAAAGGTGATCAGCGCCAGCTGCTGGCGGGGGTTGAACAGGTCGCCCCAGCGGGTAAGGCCATATTTATGCACAGAAAATGCGCGCTCAGCACCAGGACCCCCGCCAAGTGGTGTTGGCTCATCCGGCACGGGTTCCATGCCCCACTTCTCGCGCAGCTCTGCAGATTTCTTCTCAAGTGCGGTTTCGGCGGCGTGGTACGCTTCCAGGTCGCGCGCGGTGGGCAGGCGGTAGCTTTTGCCGGCGCGCTTGGGGTGATGCAGCACGACCGCCATCATCCGCTGCCCCGCTTTGCCTTCACGAAACAGCCGGCGCGTGGTCTTGTCGTCTATCGTGCCACCGCAGAGGGGGCAGCGCACATGCGCCCGGGTCACCGTGCCCTCGTCGGGATCAAAAGCGATAGCCTGCCCTTCCACGATCTCCGCGTCCACCCGCCGGGCGGCCCGGTTGGGGACCAGGCGCAGGGCGATCTTCCGGTTGTCCTTCTTCGCCAGCCAGGTCTGGCGCATGAGCGGGATTTCGGCGCCGCAGGCCGGGTTCTGGCATGGCAGCGTGCGCGCCCAGATATAGCCCACGGGGACGCTCCCGTCAGGGTCGGGAGGATAGAAAGGCTGGAGCTCTCGGCGGGCCTCCTCCAGCACCCACGCCCCCCAGGCGCGGACCGCGCGCAGGAGCGGGGATTCGCCTGCTTGGCTTTCTCCGTCCCCCTTGCCGGGGAAGTATGGCAGGGTGGGGTTTTGCGACCTCGGCTTGCTGGACGGAAGGGGAAGGACGGAAACCGAATCCGGTCTGGCGTATCGTTGCGGATACTCCAAAACACACTTCAGGATGAGAACGGCCACCGGGTTGTAGTCCAGGGCGTGGGTCTCGCAGCCCAGGCGGAGGGCCTCCAGGGGGATAGAGCCACCGCCCGCAAAGGGGTCCAGGACGCGCGGTGGCCGTCCGCCGAAGGCTTCCCGGATGAGGGCCCGGGCCTTTTCCAGCTCGGAGTTCTTCCCTTGGACAGCCTCCCAGGGGGCCAGATCACGCACCAATCGAAGGAAGATTTCGCGGCGGTGAGGCTCATCGGGCAACAACGCGGCCAGGGCGGTGGTGCGGGAGGCGGCCAGGGGCCGCCGGGCCCACCAGATGTGCAGGGTGGAGATGTGCCCGTGGCGGATGTTCTTCTCGCGGACGGACTCTTCCGAGACGGGCCGGATGGGGAAATCAACTTCGATGAGACGAAGGCTGGGCATCTCCCTCCCCCTCCCTGTCTTGCCGGGCCTTCATTTGTTTATAAATTTTCCAGTTGGCGCACCCAGCCGTCAAAATGCGGACATCGAGCCCGGATTGTCGCAAGCCCGATCCGGCCGGCGATCACGGGCCCGTGTAGCGGCTTGCGATATTCGGGGATGTGGCGGAGGATCCGCGCCGAGGGATGCGTCTGTGGCCCATCGTTGATCTCCTCGGGCTGAAGCCCTTGCACCTCCTGGGCCAGCTGGGAGGCTCCGTTCAAGTTCACATCGCGGAAAACCTCGATGACCTGCCTCGGATCCGCGAAGAGCAGGGCCTCGAACTCATGCAGGACCAGGAAGGGAAGGAAGCGAGGATGATCAATATCCTGTCGGAAAGCATCCTCCAGGAAGGCAACCCGCTGGGCCGGAGTGCCGCCCGACAAGCGGTTCTTGCCAGGGAAATCATCAGGCAAAGCATAGTAATCGATCATCGTGGTGACCCGGATAGCGCTGGAATCTCGCAACAACTCGATAATATCCCGTCTTATCCGTCCATAGGAGGTGATTCCGCCCTTGAAGGTAGCCCCGGACGACGTGCGCTTGGTCTTCGCGAGGACAGGCCAGAGGATGAGATCTTTTTGAGACAAATAGGGGGCCAGGATATCCCGGACGAAGGTTTCTTCGGTCTGTCCCTCCACATATACGAACACCTTCCTCATCGAGCGGGCCGACCTCCGATCAGGTTTTTCTCCCAGAGATCCCCCAGCCCGTAGTCTGCCAGCCATTGGCCTGTTTCCTCAGGGGAGAGGCGCCGGATCGATGAAACTCCCTCCACGCGATCGACAATGAGAAGATCCTCAGGGGAGAACTGGTTGACCAGCGTGACCGATTGGGTAGCCAGGATGACCTGCGTGTGCTCCGCTGCGGAGCGGACCATCTCCGCCAGCAGCACGATGGCGTAAGGGTGTAGCCCCAGCTCCGGCTCATCCAGGACGATGGTGGCGGGCATTTGATCAGGCGGCTGAAGGAAGAGCGTGGCCAGACACATGAACCGGAGGGTGCCGTCGGAGAGCGCGTGAGGTCCAAACACCATGTCAGAGCCCCGCTCCCGCCATTCCAGGCGGATCTTCTCCGGATTAAAGGGGGAAGGGCGCAAGACGAAATCACCGAAGAAGGGGGCAGCCATCCGAATCGTCTCCACGATGTTGCGATAGGAAGCAGGGGCCGTCTCCCGCAGCCGATAGAGGTAAGCCGCCAGGTTGGAGGCGTCCGGGCGCAGGAAGAGATTGTCATGCAGGTCGCCGGTTTGCTTGACCTTGGCCGAATCGCTCGTGTCGTGGAAGTGATACAGCTGCCAGGACCGCATGGCCTTCAGCACGTGGAAGGCCACCCGGTCCTGCTCGGCCCATTCGGGGAGGAAGGACTCAGGATGGATCACTGAGGAGGAGGAGGCCTGATACGGGCGATCGTAGCGATCGCGCCTGTGGAAATAGCAAGCTTCCTCTGCGAAGACGAGGGTGTCCTCAGCCGTGGGGATCAGGGTGGCGACATAGCCGTTCGCCAGCGTCGTGTCCTGACGGAACCAGAGCTCCACACGCATCCGCTCGGTGGTTTTCCGCCCATAGTGCAACAGCGAATCCGCCCCGCCCGATTGGGCCACATAGATCTGCAGCCCCTGGAGCGTCACTCGGTTCATCATCTGGAACAGCTGGATGAAGTTGGATTTGCCGGAGCCGTTGGGGCCGATGAGCACGTTGATCCGCTCCAGGGGCAGGTCCAGCTCCCGGAAGGACTTGTATCCTTGAACCACAACCCGCTCCAGCATCAAAGAGGCCATCGCATCACCTCTTGAAGAAGTGCCCCATGAGTCCAATGCCCTTTGGGTCAATCCGGGAGGGAAGGTTGGATGCCCCAGGCGATGGGGACGGCAGCCTTCTTCCAGTGTTTTACAATGAACCGGACTGTTTCCACAACGGGCTCGGCCTCCAGTTTCGCCGCGGGGTTCTGGATGATGTGAAGACGGGGTTGACGGACTGCGTCCTCGACCACATAGAGCCAGTATTCCTCGCCCAGCCGTTGGGCCATCAGCCACTCGTTGGGGGTTAACACGATGGGGCCGGTGGTCGCCCGGGCTTTCACCTCGATGTAGCGGATGCGGCCGTCAGGGGCGTGGGAACGGATGTCGTAGCCCAGGTTCCGGGTGGAGACGTCCTCCGGCTCCCGTCCGTTCTCCCGCTCGTAGGCCATGGCCACCTGCATGCCGATGGCCTCGATGGCCGCATCGGGCCGCATCTCCGGATCCCCCGCCTCCATCGGGAGCACGCGGGCGACACCGATCACCCGGGGGGAGGCGGGGAGCAGGTGGGTCTCCTGTTCGATCTCCTGCTCCAGGGCCCGCCGGCGGGCTTCCAGCTCCTCCTTCCGGCGCTCCTCATTGCGGATCTCCGCCTCGGGGATCGGCTCGCCCTTGGCCCGACGGATCTCGTAGTCCATCAGCCTCGCCTGGCACTCCCCGATCATTTGATCCAGGGAGCGGAGGCCGTATTTGCGTTTGATCTCGGCCTCCCGCCGGCGCGCCTGCAGGATCTCCTCGCGGTACTCCTCCAGGAGGTGCTCGGCCACGAAGGCGATGACTTCCTCCTCGGAGGGTTGGCCTTCGGGGGCTGACCGTCCGGGCGCCGGCTTGAGGTCCCACAGAATGGAGGATGGGAGCGGGCGGACCGGGCGGCCCTCCCGAGGCTGGAAGACAGCGAACAGGCGCTGGCCGGCGATACGGTTGGCCCCGTCGCGTAGCTCCGCCTGGAGGAACCAGATCCATCCGTCCAGCCGACCGTCGGGGTCCAGGAACACGGCACCGCGCCGGAGGTCCTCGGCCCGCAGGGCGAGGAGCCGCTCGATAATGGCCTCGAGGAGGGGGTGGCCGGGGGCGACAAAGACCGCCGTGTGGCGGCGGGCCGTGGCCTTGTCGAAGGCGATGCGGTTGTATTCGGAGAAGACCTCGCCGTAGCGGTTGCGGAACTCCTGGGAGACCCGCCGGAGCTCATAGGGGACGTGAGGGACGCGCCACAGCCCGTCGCGGCGTCGCTCGATGGGGATGTTCAGGAAGCGGGCGCTCTCTTCGAAGAAGCGCTCGATGTATTCGGGGACCAGGCGGTTCTCCCGGGCGCGGCGTTCCTCGCCCAGCACGCGCTGGAGATCGATGTGACGGGTGGCCAGGGCCTCCAGAGCCGCTTCCCGGGCCCGGCGGATGGCCTCCTCATCGGGCACCGCCTCGATCTCCCGAAGGATCTCATCGAGGGAGCGGCGACGGGCGATGGCGTCCACGATCAGGTCCTTCAGGCTGCGCCCAGGCACCACCTCGCCGATCACATCGAAGACGCGGTCGCTCCCCAGGGCGGCCTGGATGCGGGCGAGCTTGTCGAAGAGCGCCTTGAGGACCTTCCCCTCGCGGGTGTCCAGGGCAACCAGGTTATAGATGTGGACCTCCCGTTGCTGGCCGTAGCGGTGGATGCGGCCCATCCGTTGTTCCAGGCGATTGGGGTTCCAGGGGATATCGTAGTTGACCATGAGGGAGCAGAACTGGAGGTTGATGCCCTCGCCGCCGGCCTCCGTGGAGACCATCACCTGGGTGCGCTCCCGGAACTCGTGCTCGGCGCGGATGCGCTCGTCCAGGCTCATCCCGCCGTGGAGCCGGGTGACGGTGTAGCCCCACGCGGTGAGTTTCTCCGCCAGGTAGTCCTGGGTTTCCCGGGATTCGGTGAAGATGAGGATTTTCTCGCCGGTTTGTCGGATGCGCTCGTCTTCCATCACCTGGCGCAACTCGTTGAGCTTGGTCTCCACCTCGTGGCGTTCCGCCTCGCGAGCCAGGCGGATCAGTTCGGCCAGGGTGTGGATTTCCCGTTCCAGCTCCTCCCGGGTTTCAGCGGCCGTGAGGTGCTCTAAAAGCTCCTCCTCCTGACGGAGCCGTTCCACCTCCGGGGCGTCCTCCAGCTCCTCCTCATCCAGGATCCTACCCTCAGAGAGCCACCGCCCGAGCTTCAGCAGCTCTTCGAGGCGAGCCTTGCGGCGCTCCAGGGAGCGGCGGACGGCACGGACGCTGGAGGCCAGGCGACGCTGCAAGATCAGGAGGGCGAAGGCCACGTTGCGCTTGTCGGCGGCCAGGGCCCGGTTGTAGGAACGCTCCACGTATTCGGTGACGGCGTTGTAAAGGCGCTTCTCGTCGTCGTTCAGCCGGAAGGTGCGGGTGAAGACGTGGCGGGGCGGGAAGAGAGGGCGCCCCTCGAAGTCTCGGAGGTCCTCCTTCAAGCGCCGCAGGAAAAGGGGATTGTCCCCGTTCCGGACAGACTCCAGCAGGAGATCGCTGGTCGAGAACAAGCCGGGGACCAGCAGGTCCAGGAAGAGGCGGAAGTTCTCGGGGTCGCCTCGGTGGGGGGTGGCGGTCAGGAAGAGCAGAAACTGGCTGTTGCGAGAAAGAAGTTCTCCGAGCCGGTAGCGCTCCGTGCGGGCGATCTTCTCCCCATAACGGTAAGCGGCCAGCTTGTGGGCTTCATCCACGATAGTGAGATCCCAGCGGGCTTCCGCCAAAGCGGCCATGATGTCCGCCTGCTTGGCGAAATCCATGGAGGTAATGATCTGGGGGTGTTCCTGCCAGACGTTACGCCCCCAGGTGGCGTTCACGACATTTCGGTCCACCACGGTGAAGGCCTCATCGAAGCGCTCCTTCATTTCGCGAAGCCACTGATCTCGGAGGTGGCCAGGGACCACGATGAGCGTGCGCCGGACCAGGCCGCGGGCTTTGAGTTCTTTGAGGAGGAGGCCGGCCATGATCGTTTTGCCGGCGCCCGGATCATCGGCCAGCAGGAAACGAATGCGGGGGCTGCGGAGGATATAGTGATAGACGGCCTCGATTTGATGAGGGAGGGGATCGATCTGAGAGACGTGGACCGCCAGGAGGGGATCGAACTGGTGGGCGAAGCGGATGCGGTGAGCCTCGATGGCCAGAAAGAAGGCCTTCGGGTCGCCGGTGAAATCCCGCTGGTCCGCCTTGACGGGGCGCACCCGGCTCAGGTCCTCCGGGCTAAGCACATTGGAGTAGAAGAGCTGGGTGCGGACGCCGACGGCTTCAAGGAGGAGACGCGTGCCCAAGGGCTGCACCGAGAGCACCCGCACCGGCTCGCTCCAAAAAGGCGACTCCAGGATCTGACCCGGGACGAGGTCCATAACCCCAACCCTCTCTATCCTCTATGCTGGCGCCGTCACAAGCAGGCCCGAAGCGTTCTCCTCCCACTTTGCGCTGCAAGCGCTCTGGCCAGGACCAGGGGGCGGCTTAAGCGAAGAACATCATAACACAGTTGGGACTGTCGCTTAAAGAGCCATAGACCTGCCAGCGCCCTCTCACCGCTCGCACCCGATCCCGTCCTTGTCCCCATCGAAGCGATGCGGATCCCCGTAGCGGTGGTCCACCGGGAAGTTGCGGTAGGGGATGTCCCCGCAGTCCAGATCCGGCGGCGGAGGAGGGATGCACACCGTGGGATAGGCCGGATGGCAGTTCCCCCGCTCCGGCGTCGGCGCCGGCGTCCGGGTTGGCTGGATCCGGATTGGCGTCGCTGTAGGCGGAGGCAAACCCCACAGCCCCCGACCGGCCGAGCGGGCCTCCCGCTCCGCCGCCAGGAACGTCTGCGCGCAGGAAACATCCGGCGGCACAGTCATGACCTGGGCGTAGCCCCCCTCCACCAGGGCGCGGTTGACGAAGACATCCCCCGCGAAGACGTAGCGCAGAAGCCTCCCGTAGCGGTCCGTCTCGGAGACGTCCCGCACCAGCCGCAGCGGCCCGCTCCCTAAAAGCCGCCGGTTGGCCGCGGTGGCCTCGGCGTAGAAGGCCTGACCCCGCTCCGGCGCGTCGATCCCGATGTAGCGCACCCGGTAAGTCCGGCCCTCGATCTGCACATCGATGGTGTCCCCGTCGAGGATTCGGACCAGCCGGGCTGGCTGCACGGGGCGGCCAGGCGGGACGCAGTCCGCCCCCGGCAGGGACCGCAGGGCCTCTGAGCGGGGTGCCGGAGCGGACATCGGACTCAGGGTTGGCGGCGGCGGGGCGGGAGTGGGTATGGGCGATACTGCTGGCGCGATGGCGGTCGTCGGGGAAGCCAGGGGAACCACCTGGGTCGCAGGAGGGAAGATCATGATGGACGTGGGGATCATGACGGATGCCTCCGGCGATCGGGCGGGCACCGGAGCAGGTCCTGGCGCGCAGGCGACCAGCATCAGCCCCAGCAAGACACGGATCTCCGGGAGCTCCCCAACGATCCTCCAGAGCCAGGACAACGAGATCATCTCTCAACTCCGATCCATGCTCTTACCAATTGATCATTGCTGATCCATCTGCGCCCTTCAACAACTTGTTCAGGAAATCTCGAGCTAAGCCGCGGCGTAACTCGTCGTGGCAAAACTGGTTATAGTAATTGCGTAGGCACTGATAGCAACTGGTGTCCTCTCCGCATTCGCAGCGGTGTACCCGATGCCAAGCGGCCCCGAAGACAGGGAGAGGGTCGTCCAGAATTCGCCGCACCAGCGCCGCGCCCCCGGGGACGTCGTCAAAGAGGACCAGGGCCGGGCTGGGGCTGTCAGGATAGGGATAGAGGGTGCCGTTGAGGTCCTCACGCGGGATGCCCAACGCCTCGCTGGCCCCCTCCAGCAGGGCGTAGAGAACGGAGAGCCACAGGCTCCGATCCGGGGACCGGGCCAGCGGCCCATGGAAGCGGAGTTCCAGGACGTCGGTGATGAATTCGTGGCCCAGGTGGTAGGTCTCAATCTTGCCCTTGCAAGAACGGCCAGAACGGGGATCGGTGTGACCGTCGTTTTGCTTTTGCGGAGTGGCTCCCTGAGCGGGAGCCGGTTTGGCCCAGCCGCATTGGGTGCAGACCCGGAAGCCCCGTCCGGCCAGGCCGTTGTTGACCAGGGCCAGTTTGCCGTAGCGGGAATATCGGGCCAGGACGCGGACGGAGGGGCCGGAGAGGGCGTCCACCACCTGAAACGTCTCCGGTTCCCGCTCGTACTCGGCGAAGTAGGGGCGGGTGGCGTAGAAGCGCTCCGGGCGGTCCTCCCCCGGCTCGGCGGTCTCCCGGGCCGCCAGAAAGCCGAATTCGGGGATGAGGAAGCGGCCGTAGAGTCGCTGTCCGCCGGAGAAAAGGGGAGACCCACAGACGGTGCAGGTCCGCTGGGGCAGTTGCTCCGGCGCGCTGTGGTAACGGCCGCACTCCGGACAGACGGCGTACTCTTTGATCTGCCAGTTCCGTCCCGGAGGCCGGTAGATGCCCGCGCAGGTCCAGAGCCGTTTGGCGGCCACCACCTGCCCGCCCGGGGCATACTCGGCGATGGCGATGCGCAGGTCCCGCTGCAGTTCCACCCGCGCGGCCTCCCGGTCCGGGACGTGGGCGACGCGCAGTTCCACCACGTCGGTGGGGAAGCCGTACTTGGGCAGGACGTTGCGGGAGCCCAGGAATCCCAGGAGTTCCCGGCCCCAGACGGTGCGGGCCACTTCGGCGTACCGCTCCGCCTCCCGATACTGCCGCGCGGCGGCGGCCTCCTGCTCGAGTCTCCGGTAGAGGTCCAGGTCGCCCACCACCTCCCGCGCCGCCAAGTCCAGGATGCCGTCCCCCTGGTCGTTCAGCAGTCGGGGGAGCCACCCCCAGTCCCGCAGGCCCAGTTCCTCCTGCATGGGGGAGGGGACGATGCGGTAGAGGGCATCGGTCACCTCCTTCGGGCGGCGGGCGACGTAGGCCCGCAGGAGCTCGGGGCCGCCGGGGCCGGATTCAGGGGCGAAGAAGTCCCCCACGGTGCGGAAGAGGCGGCCGTAGGTATCCCGGGCCCAGCGGAAGAAGGCAGCCAGGAGGACGGAGTGGACGTGGCGGCGGACGATTTTCTCGTTCTCCACGGCGACCAGGGGCGGGTGGATGTGGCCTGCTACCAGCCGGGTGGGGTCGCTGAAGTGGCTGAGGTCGTGGGAGCGGCGCTGGGCGAAGGTGAGGGCAATGGCAGCCGTGTCGGTCCGGCGCCCGGCCCGGCCGGCCCGCTGCAGGTAGTTGGCGGTGGTGGGGGGAACGTTGCGCATCAGGACCACCTGCAGGCTGCCCAGGTCCACGCCCAGCTCAAAGGTGGTGGAGCAACTGAGCAGGTTCACTTCGCCGCGGGCGAAGCGGTCCTGGACTTTGCCCGCCTCCTCGGGCCGCCACTGGGCGGTGTGCTCCTCGGCCTGCAGGGGGATGGGGAGAAGGTGGAGGTAGAGGTGGCGGTAGTGGTTTTCCCGCCAGACCGGGTCGTCGGGCGCGACGGGTTCCAGAGTCCCGTCGCAGCCGTAGGTCGGGCAGACGCCGCGCAGGTTCACCGGGGAGACGGCCTGACAGCGGTTACAGCGGTAGAGGATGGGGGTCCCGTCAGCCACGGGGACCCACTCCCAGAGGCGGTAGTTGAGCCGATGGACGACGCCCACCCGAGGGCGGTTCTCGGCGGGGAGGTGGAGCTGCCAGGGGCTTCCGGGCGCGGTGAGGTGGCGCCAGATGCCCTGGAGGGTTTCTCGGGCCATCCGGGACCGTTCTCCCAGTTCCAGGTCGGAGGTCCGGGTCAGCAGGCGGAGCAAGAAGTCCAGCCGCCGGTTGCTGCCGCGAGCGGGGAGCCAGCCGAAGATGCCGGCCCGGGGGTCCCCTTCTCGTTCGCGGACGAAGAATTCCTTTGCCCGGGGGGCGAAGGCCGGAGCGCGGGGGTCCACTCCCTCCGGGTAGGTCATTGCGCCCTGGCGCCGGAGGCTATCCAGGAGGAGCCAGAGCAGGCCCCACGCCTCCTCCGGGGAGAGGTTCCAGGGGGGCTGGAGGAGTTGGGCCGGAGGGGACCACTGGGGCGGGCGAACGGGGCGGAAGGCGACCAGGCCCAGCCCCTCCAGACCGATACGGTAGTCCAGCGCGACCAGTTCCTGCATGAGCCAAGTGCGGATGAGGCGCTGGCGCTCGTCGTAGCCCTGCTCCAGGGTGAAGAGGTTGGCCGCTTCGGCGTGCCGCAGGACCCGACCGACCAGGTCGTCCAGGCGCAGGCGGCCCTCCCGGCCCGCCTCGTCCTCCAGAAGGGCCTTCATGATGAGGCGACGGCGAAGGAGGCGGCTGTAGGTGCGCTCCACGTAGGGGGCGAAGAAGGCGGCGTCCTGGCGGTTGTCGGAGAAGGTGAGCAGTTTGCGGCCAGCCCCGGGTAGGTCGCGGGCGGGCCCCTCCTCCTCCGGCGGGATCACCTGATAGAGGGTGGTCGCCAGGACGCTGACCGGCGCGTCGCGGCTGGTGAGGAAGCGGTAGACGACGCCGGAGAGGCTGCGGGCTCCACAGGCCAGGCAGAAGGTGAGGGTGGAGGCGTCGGGCCGCCGCCGGACTCGATGCACCTGTACGCGGAAGGTTTCCGGAGGACAGGAGCAGGTGGGGCGTCCTCGCTCCGCCGGAGCCAGCGCGCCGCAGCCCGCGCAAAGGAGGTACGGCTCGGCCCCCTCTTCTTCCAGCGCTTCCGGCTTCTGCCCGGCGGCCACCGCTTCGTCTTCGTCGAGGGGCGACACGGCCTCGGCCAGGATGTAGTAGGAAAGCCAGGGGGTCGTCTCGTCCTGCAGCGTGGGCTGCTGAAGGGATCCGCCGGATTCACGGCCCACCAGGTAGGCGGTGCCGCAGCGGGGGCAGGCGGCCAGTTCAAAGACTCGGGCGCCGCAGTGGGGGCATCGCTCCTGGCGGGTGAGGAAGAGGGACAGTTTTCCGGCGGCGGGGCCGCCGGGCCGATGGGCCACCTCGTTCAGGCAGACGAAGGCCCCCTCCAGCGCGCGGGCGAAGAGGTGGTAACGAGTAGGGAGCAGGGGGACTTCCTCCCGACCGGGACGGGCCCGGACGGCCAGATCCACCAGCCGGATGAGGTGCTCGGAGGCCTGGGGGTCTTCCGGGAACAGGGCCGGTGCCAGTTCTGCCAGGTCGCGGGGGCGAGAGAGTTCGTTGCGCAGGCGGTGGAGGCGGCCGTCGCCGCGCAGGAGGAAATACAGGAAGCGAGAGGTTGCTTCCTGGGGCGACGTCATTGCTTCCTGCCGGGCCTGCTCCACCACGTCCGCTGGGACGCCTTCGCCCAGCGCCAGACGGCAGAGAGTCTCCAGAGCAGCCTGCTTTTCCATCGCGTCGGCCAGGGCCCTGTAGAGGGAGGGGGTGCCCTCGCCCCAGCGCTCGCCCAACGCGGCCGCGGGCTCCCGCTCCGCTTCCACGACGTCCTGGCGCGTCGGGTCGTTGTCGTCCCATTCAAACGGTTCCCCGAAAATCTCGGCGGCGAAGCGGGCAATGGCAGGGAAATCCTCCCGGCCGCGCCCCAGGGTCGCGCTGGTGGCGATGCATCGCAGCCGACCGGGTTCACTCCGCACGATGTGGTCTTTCAGGCGGCGCAGCAGCATGGCAATCTCTATCCCTTCGGCGCCGCTGTAGATGTGGGCCTCGTCCAGGATGATGAAGCGCCAGTGCTGGCCGGTCTCGCCGTCAAAGAACTCGCAGTCCTGGGGGCGGAGGAGAAGGTATTCCAGCATAGCGTAGTTGGTGATGAGGATATGCGGAGGACGGGCGCGCAGTTGGCGCCGGCTGAGTAACTCGTTGGGAATGCGTGGTTCATCGGGGAACTGGTCCCGGAAGCGGGTCTCGGCTTTCCCGTCCTCTTCCTCCGTCTCGCCGGTGTAGCGGCCGAAGGTGATGGCCGGGAAGGAACCCAGGACCCGTCGCAGACGCCGCAACTGGTCGTTGGCCAGGGCGTTCATCGGATAGAGGAGGAGGGCCCGGACGCCCGGACGTTCCAGCGTGCCCGCTTCTTGTTCCCGAAGGAGATGGTCCAGGATGGGGATCAGGAAAGCCTCGGTTTTGCCGCTCCCCGTCCCGGTGGCGATCACCACGTTCCGGCCCCCGGCGACGACCTTCTCAATGGCTCGGTCCTGATGGAGGTAGAGAGGGCGATACAAGGGAAGCGCGTCGGAGCAGAGGGTGCGGAAGCCCGGGTGGAGGATGCCGTCCCGGACCATATCCTCTATGGACCGCCCCACGCAGAAAGGGGCGGCGGATTCCAAGATCGGGCCCTTGGTCAGGAAGTGAGGGGCTGAGATGGCTTCCCGAAACTGGCGGCGCAGGGCATGGTCGCGGAAGAAGTAAATAGTCTGCAGGTAGCGGGCGTAGTCTTCACGGATTCGCTCCGCAACCACCAGAGGATGCAGACCCATTCGGACACCTCCTCTTCGCTCCCATCCTATAACACCCCATTATTCCCATGGCTGAGGAGGAATAGAGCGCGAGAATGTCAGAGGGACCAACTGCTGGATTGACCGGGCGGAGACTGTCTGAAAGCTCGGATGAATCCCGCCATGCGCCACCCGATCGTGATGTTCGATGATCAAATTGTAATCTGCAGAACAGAACATCCTGCACTTTGAGCACATATAAACCCGTTGAGCGTCTGGAAACACCACGGTGTTCTCATCCAGATTGATGAGGGCTTTCTCTGACCGTTGAGGATCATGGGCTCGCAGGAGGACATAGAAGTGCAGGCCGGGCTCAGGATCGGAGAACACAACCACCTGTCGGGGGAGTCCGTCTGCTCCCTCAATGCGCTCCAGACGTCCCCACCCAGCGACGCAGCGTATCCAGCACCCCGGGTAAGCAATCACAGGAACTCGCTCAGGATCGCGACGCCGCAGCTGCTCCAGCAAGCTTTGGGCCGCGGGATCAGGCAGGATGTTCACAAGCGCCTCTAGGCTCTGCGGGAGGTGCTCCTGGATCAAGCTTGTGGCCTCCTCATGAGAGAGTAGGCCTTCCTTCAAGCAGCGAACGATCGTCTGAACACCGCTGACTAGATCCGTCTCTATCGACCACTTCATAATATAAAAGCGCAGTTGCTTATCACCCGCGCCTGTGAAGCGACGGATCAGACTTGTCATGTCTCCGCCACACTCCTGTAGCCATTGGGCTATGACCTGAGCGCCGCTGGGGTCTTTCCGCATGATCAGCTGTTTCCCGGCTTGAAAGCGCGTCTGCTCATCATCCACTTCCATAAGAAGCTTGCAGGTCTCAGTCGGCCAGAGGGAAGGCGAGGGCAAGCCAGCAAGGTATTCCCGATACAGGCTTTTGGGCAACTCCCCGCGATGGAACGTGTCCAACATCCGCTGAATTCGCGATGCCGCAGCCATTTTCACCCGCAGCGGGCCCTCCAGGTCGGGATCCCCTACGACTTCACGCACCAAGGCCAGGATGTGCGCGATCTCCGCCTCATCCAGGTGCTCAAAGCACCATTGGAAGGCTTTCCGGGCCAGCCCCTCCTGGCCTGCATCCCGGCGGATACAGGCAGCCTCCAGAGCCAAGAGAAATGAGAGCCCATCTCGGGCAGCCCGGTGGCGCAGTTCGTGCAACCGTTTCATCACCGCATCACGGGGAATAAGCACTGAACGGACCGTTGGGGAAGTCGGGCTCGGTCGGTTTGGCGAAGCTGCCGTCCAAGGGTCCTGGACGCTGAACTCCACCAGGTATCTTCCCGGGACCAGCTGGGCAGCCGGGAACGCACAGACATATTCGTCCTGTGCCTTGTCCGGGATGGGGATTTCCATGGGCGGCTCCCATGGACGCCAGACCGGCCACAGGCGGACCAAGCGATGACGAACTCGAAAGGAAGCCTCCCAGCGGAGACGGAGGTATATGGTATCCATGATCTGCGCGCTCTCTATCTCTTTCCACTGGGCGACGAAGCGGCGGGCGACCTGAAGGGTGGGATAGGAGACCTCGCCCCGCCCGGGGAGTCCCTGCATGACGAGATGAAAGACGAAGGATAGACCAGCGGACTGGCGGAGGGTGTCCAGGAAGGCGGCCAGGTCAAATCGGAGGTGGGGTTGCCCCGCGCGCCAGCGGCCTTCCCGCTCCTGGAGCACCGTCCCGTCTTCATCCTGGAGGGAGAGGCGCACCGTGAGGTTTCCGACCGTGCCGCCGAAGAGGTCCACCAGGAGAAGCGGTTCCCGGGCCTGTTCCAGGGCGTCCAGGGGGAGGCGCAGTGAGGTGGTCCGCCACTCCGGTATCCCTGCGTGCTCCCGACCGAGGACGAGCATCCAGCGGAGGCGGCGGATGGGCACGGAGAGGGGCACATAGACAGCGTCGCCCCTGTCGGTGGGGCGGACGAAGCGGAGGGGGAAGTCCGCGCGGGCGACTCCGGCCGTCACTTCGTAGAGCCGCCGTCCGTTTTCCTCCACCATCAAGTCCACCCGACAGTGGTTTGTGCCGGGCTGCAGGGTCAGCGTAGTCTGGGTATCGGTCTCCACTAGAAGGCGAGCTTCCTCCATCGCTTCCGGCAGGTAGAGCGTGTCGTGTCCGGCGATTCCCAGCACGGGGAGGATGCGGAAGGCCAGGTTAGCCTTGTGCCCCAGAGGCCCCCGCACTTTCACCTGGTACGTCCCCATTGGTTCCTCGCCCAGCCACTCCCGCAGGTCCAGAACGGCAACGCCGTCTTCTACATCTACATCCTGCTGGAGGTCGGCTAAGGTGAACGAAACCTGAACAGGCGGTAGAGCAGGCCCTTCGTTCCGGATCTCCACATACCAGCGGTGCAGGCGGGGAGTGGGTGGGAGCGGAATGCGCAGGGAGGGAGGAACTCCCACGTAGAAGGGGGGCCGGTCATCGTCTATGGGCAGGCGCCGGCCTCCCACCAGTGCGGGCTGGTCCTCCGGCCCCAGGCCCAGGACGGTGTATTCCCGCACCGGCTGGTTCCCGCGGCGCACGGTCAGGCGCCGGGCCTGGCTCAGGTCCACCTCCTCGCCGATGTAATCGCACCACTCTCCCGGCATCCGGGGGAATTCCTCGGTGACCTGGAGGCTCTCCGGGGGGTCCGTCTCCAGGACGACGTCGGGAGGACGCAGAACCCACAGCCGTCCTGCGGGAAGGGTGTCCTGGGGGAGAAGTTGCCGACCGTCCTTCGGGTCAAACCACAGCAGTGGACTCTCCTCCCGAAGGCCCGGGATCCACCATTCCCGTTGAACCTCTTGAGGGAACCTCTCGTCCTCTTCCACCCGGGCAAACGCCAGGGCCACCCGGTATTCCGGCGCCGGACCGGGCAGGGGGAAATCGCAGGGAACGGTTTTCCAGTCCGGTTCGTCCTTTCGGACGTCCACCCCGATTTTCGTGGGACTATCCAGGAAGATCAGCCAGAGGGCCTTCATATCCGCCCCAGCACCGGGTACGGGCTGGGAGGGGAGGCGCAGGGCAGGTCCCCAGCCCCAGGGGTCCAGGAAGAGCACCGGGCTGCGGTAGATGGCCCGCCGCCGGAGGGAAGGCCGGGCCCGGCCCTCCAGCCAGTCCTGGTATCCCTTCACAACGCGGGGGGGAAGCCCCAACGCTTCCGGGGAAGGAATCTCCCCCCGCTCTTCCCAGGCCAGGGCCATCTCCCGGCAGCGCTCCACGAAGTCGACCGCCGGCTGACCGCCGTATTGCAGGAAGCGCAGGACCGGCTTGTCGGTCAGGAAGGTCACGCTGGCCTGGAGGAGACGGCGCTGGATGAATTCTTCCACGGACAGGGAGGCATACTCGGGACGGGTGACTAGCGGCCGAAGGAAATGGTCAAAGAAGTCCGCCAAGCAGTAGTCGGGGATGCCCCCATGGGCCAGGATGGGCCCGATGTAGCGGGGGCCACCCAGAGGCGGGAATTGGACCACAGGCAGTTTCTGCACAATCTCTTCAAAGAGTTGCCCCCACTGGAGGGCCTGGGTTGGGGGAATGGAAAGGCCGGTGGCCTCTCGAATGGCCGACCAGAAATCTCCCGCCTCATAGCCCCGAGCCCCCTGCGCGACCATGAATACGGCATACGAACAGGGATACTGTTCCCGCAGGAGGCGCGCGGCCTGCGTCCACCCTTTCCGGCGCACCAGGTCCCCGATCAGCTGTCCAAGAAGACGGACTTCATCCTCTGAGAGAGGCACCTCCCCCAGCAGATCCACTTCCATGACCTGAGGACGCAGTCGTTCCTCCCATTTATCCAGCTGATCCATGATCATCCCTTTCCATTGATTGCGGGACCATGCCCGATTCACGCCCGGTGTCCTGCTTAAGGATCAGACGCCGGACGGGCTGTGAAGGACACTCAACTGAAAGCAAATACAAGCATCGTATCAGAAGAGGATCCGGATCTCTTCCCTGCGCAGGAGCTCCGCCCATCGCTCTGGATGCAAAGTGTGCACCGGGAGCAGATGGCGGGGCCGGAGACGGCGGACCAGCCTCGCCAGATCCTCCTCCGGAGCGTGGCCGGAAGTGTGATAGGGATTGTCCACCTCCAGGGGATCTGCTGGAAGACCCCGGAGGCTCTCCGGAAGAAGGCGGAAGTTCAACTCGGAAAGCCACCGCATCAGGATCCGGAGATCCAGGATCTGCTCGTCATCCGCCCAGTAGCTGTTGCTGAAGATGTAGAGGCCCTCCGGCTCTGGGCCGATGTGCAGCCTCAGGTCCAGGAGACGGTTGATCTCATAGAAGCCGAAGGCCAGAAGGAAGCTCCCCGGCGCTTGGGCCACCTCCTCGATGGTCACACCCCGGAGGCCGGGCGCCTCCTCCCAGAGCCGCTCCTCCCACCCGCGCACCTGCGCCTTCGTCTCCCGAAGGACTCGAACGCTTCTCCGCACATCCTCATAATGGGGATCCACATCCGACAGCGCCCACAGCAGATACGCGTCCTTCGACGTCACTACCAGCTCCCGACCCAGATCCCGGGCCACCTCCAGACAGGACTCCAGGCGCTCCACATTGCGCGGGGCGAAGTCCACCGCCACCGGAGCCCCCGGATGCCGCCGGATCTCCTCGTGCAGCGCCTCCTTCACCTCTTCCTCGGTGCGGGCGCTCCCGGGCCGCCCCAAGCGGGTCCCCTCCACAATCAAAAGGAAGACCTTCTCTTCCTCCAGCGCCCGCAGGAACGCCTCCGTGCGGGAACCCGCCCGGCCGTGGAACCGCAGATCCCCCGTGTAGACCACCAGGCCCTCCGCCGTCTCCACAACGAAGGCCACCGTCCCCGGCACAGAGTGGTCCACCGGGAACGCCTGCGCCCGAAAGCCTCCCACCCGGAAAGGGAGATCCACCGCCTCCCAGGGATGACCTTCCAAGCGTTTCGTTTTGGCCGGGGAGAGCTCATGGAATCCCTGCGGCAGCCCCCTCAAGCAACGATACGGCCGTCGGAGGTAGGAGGCCCGAGCATCCGCCTTCAGGACGCCCTCTTCGTTCACCCGTCGCAGGCTGAGGTAAACTCCTTCTCCGTCCAGCCCCGCCTGGGCCGTGTCCTGCATGGCCTTCAGGATGGCGGCGGTCTCCGGCGTCGTGTAGATGGGAAGGTCGGCCCGCAGGTAAGCGATGGCCCCCGAGTGATCCAGATGGGCGTGGGAGAGCAGAAGCCCCTGGATATGCCCGGCGTCCGGCGCGCCGTCCAGCAGCCCCCGCTCCAGGTCTGTGGGAAAGAGGGTGTCGTCCCGGCCATCCCGATAGAGCCCTCTCAGACGGGGAAGAAGCCCCAGGGCCAGCAGGTCCCGCAGGCCGAGGGCGCTCCGGGGAGCCAGGAACTCGGTGAAGTATTCCTTCCAGCGGCCGAAGGGACGCCCGAAATCCAGGAGGATGGCCTCGCCGCCGGCCTCCAGGAGCAGCTGGTTGCCGCCGATCTCCCCCCAGCCGCCGAAGACATGAACGCGAAGCCCGCCCACCGCAAAGGATCTCATCGGGCACCTCCCCGGATCCGAGCATGCGTTCTCATTCAGCCCCTCCCCTAAACCGCGTGGCTCATCACGCCTTGCCCTCAACTTCAGGAGGCGTATTGCCTAAGAGGCGGTCAAGGGTTTTCTCCACGCTTTGCACCGCCTTCAGAGCGGCCTCCCGCTGACTACTCGCCGCTTCGATTTCATTTCTCATATTCTCCAAATTCCGACGAGCCTTGCGTAGCGCGTCGAGGGCGCTTGCAAGCTCCCGGATGTCGGTCGAACGAACTGAAATCCCCAGGCGCTGAGCGATCAGATAGAGGCTAAGGACGAAAGGAACCAGCAGGCTGTAGGGCACTACAACGACTTGATGTTTGCTGGCCACTTCCCGAACCGCGGATCGGCACATGGCATAGACAGAGTCCGGGACCGCCGCAATCCCGAACCCTGGGACTTGCGGATCGCTCAGGTATTTAACGATCTTCTGCGCCTGCTCTTTGATGTTCTTCCGAATCTTTTGGGAATTCTTCGGGTCCACTTCATGGTCCTGCTCAGCCAGAATCTCGGCACCGACGAACTTGCTGTCCAGGGGGACGAGATAGCCACCCGGCAACACCACGGCGAATTCCACCACCCCTTCCCCCAGCTGGACGTTCCGCCGCACCCATTCCTCTGGGAACATGCTGAGGAGCTCCTCCACAATGCGCTCCCCCGCAGCGCCTCCTCGGCGTCCCAGCAGGATGGCGCTGATCCGATCGATCTCTTCTTCGATGCGGGCGATCTGATCCTCCGAAGCGGACCGCAGCTTTTCCTCCAGACGGGCGAGGCTTTTCAGGGTCTCCTCAATCTGCCGGGTGACCTGCTGATACACCGTGTCCGACAGGAAGCCGTGCACGTTCTTCAAATTCTCGTTCAGCCGCGTAAGGTCTTCCCGGGCCTGATCCAGCCGGGCATGGAGGTCAGGGAAATGAGCCAGGCTTTCCGTCTTCCGGTGGACCTCCTCCACGTGCTCTTTCAGGCCCTGGAGCTCGCGGAGCAGATGGTGGTTGGAGCGTGCGGCCAGCATCACGGCCATAACCATCCCTCCGATAAACGCCAGGGCCACAGCGAGGATCAGAACCATCAGCAACTCGGCCGGGACATTCATGGGGACCTCCCGGACAGGCGGGCTGAAGCGGGTTCAGGTCGTAAGAGAATGAAACTTGAGGGGAAAAAAGGGAGGCCGCCAAGTAGGGAGCCCACCTCATGTGGAGACTGGGTGGGGAGCGCGCTGAGGCATCCTCCCCGAATCGGGGGATTCGATCTTCTTACGCACCCTTCCGGTCTCCTACCGGTCATGCTCGTTCTCTCCATCCGAAGGCCTTACGGGAGACCACAAGGCCCCAGGGACCAAAACCGGGCCCAGCTGGGAGAATCCAGCCGGGCGGCAGAGCGGGCGACGGGACTCGAACCCGCGGCCTCCTCCATGGCAGGGAGGCGCTCTACCGGCTGAGCTACGCCCGCATTTCGGGGTCCCCGTCCGGTCGAAGACCGGATGGGGGACTTGAGCGGAGGGGGCGGGATTCGAACCCGCGGTGAGCCTTCCAGGGCCCACAGGTGATTTCGAGTCACCCGCCTTCGTCCACTCGGCCACCCCTCCGTCCTCTATTATAGCGCAGGCCCCTCCATGCGCGCCCCTCCACCGACCCCCGGAGGGCCCTTCCCGCCCCTTCCGCTTCGATCCTCTTTCCCCCTGGCACGGCCTGTGCTACAACAGAACCGCACGAGGCGGACAACCCGAACGATTCGTGGCGCACCTTCAGGCCATCCGATCCGGGAGGGGAGATCCATGATCGCCGGCGTGGAGCTGAAGGAGCTCATCACCCACGTCGATGACCGCGGGTTCTTCCGGGAGATCCTGCGGGTCACCGACCCCATCTTCGCTGAAGGGTTCGCCCAGTGGAGCCACTCCCTGATGTATCCCGGCGTCATCAAGGCCTGGCACATCCACTGGAAGCAGACGGACTGGTGGTATGTGGCCTCTGGCACCCTCAAGGTCGCCCTTCACGACCTGCGGCCGGACTCCCCCACCTACCGCCGGACGATGGAGCTCTACCTGGGCGATCACGCCCCTCCGCGGGTGCTGAAGATCCCCCCCGGGGTAGCCCACGGCTGCAAGGTGGTCAGCCCCACCCCCGTCCACCTGTTCTACATCACCTCCCGCACCTACGATCCGTCCGACGAGGGCCGCATCCCCCACGACGACCCCGCCATCGGCTACGACTGGCTGGCCCCGCCGCCCATCCGCTGAAGGCCCGCTGGAGATCGGGGAGCGCACCCCATGCCCCTCCGCAACCTGGTGATCACCGGCTTCGTCGGAACCGGAAAGACCACTGTGGCCCGGATCCTGGCCCGGCGCCTGGGACGCCCCTTCCTGGATTTCGATGAGGAGATCGCCCGCCGCGCCGGACGCTCCATCCCCGAGATCTTCGATCAGGACGGCGAGGCGGCCTTCCGGGCCATGGAGGCCGCCCTCTGCCGGGAATGGTCCACCCCCCGGGGATGGGTCCTGGCCACCGGCGGGGGGACCTGCCTCCACCCCGCCAACCGGGCTGCCCTGGCCGCCGGAGGCCATCTCTTCTTCCTGTATGCGGACCTCAACGAAGTTGCCCGGCGGCTGGCCGACGCCACCGATCGCCCCCTCCTCCGGCTCCGGCCCGGGGAAACCCTCCTCGAGCGCCTGCAGGCCCTCTGGAACGCCCGGGAGGCTGCCTACCGGGCCATCCCCCACTGGGTGGATACCACCGGCCGCTCCCCCGAAGCGGTGGCCGAGGAGATCCTCCAGCGCCTGCATGAGCTCGAAAGGACCGACGACGATGATCCGCACCGAGGACCTGACCCGACGCTATAACGGCACCCTCGCCCTGGACCGGCTCACCATGGAGGTCCGGGAAGGGGAACTCCTGGCCCTCCTGGGCCCCAACGGCGCCGGCAAAACCACCACCCTCCGCCTGCTCCTCGGTTTGATTTCTCCAACATCCGGGCGCATCTGGATCGCCGGGGAGCCGATGACCCCGGCCCGACACGACCTGCGTCGACGGATCGGCTATCTCCCGGAGACCCCCGGGTTCTGGGAGCGGCTCTCCGCCCTCCAGAACCTGGAGATCTACGCCCGGCTCTACGGCGTCCCGGATCCCCGGCGTCGGGCCATGGCCCTGCTGGAGACGTTCGGCCTGGCGGAGCGGGCCCGGGAGGCCGTAGCCACGTTCTCCAAGGGGATGCGCCAGCGCCTGGCCCTCGCCCGCGCCCTGCTCCCGCATCCACCTATCCTCCTCCTCGATGAGCCCACCGCCGGCCTGGACCCTGAGGCCGCCCGGGAGGTTCGGGAGCTCCTGCAACGCTTGAAAGGCGAGGGGCGCACCATCCTCCTCTGCACCCACGACCTGGAGGAGGCAGAGCGCCTGGGGGACCGGGTGGCCATCCTGCGCACCCGCTTGCTGGCCCTCGACACCCCCGCCCGGCTCCGGGCCCGGTGGTCGGGCGCGGCGGTGGCCATCGAGGTGGCCGATGACCCCGCCCGCTACCTTCCGGTGGTCCAGAGCCAGCCCGGGGTGCAGACCGCCAGGCTCCAGGGGGCTCGGATCGAAGCCCGTGTCACGGATCCCCGGGCTGTCACCCCCCATCTGGTCCGGCGGCTGGTGGAGGCGGGGGCCCCCATCTTGCGCGTGACCCCGGTGGAGGCTTCTCTGGAGGAGATCTACCTGCGGATCGTGCGCGGAGAGCCGGAGCTCCCCGACACGCCTTGAAGGAGGCCTTCGATGGCGTGGTCCCGGATCGCAGCGATCGCTGAGAAAGAAGCGCACGAAGCTCTTCGCAATCGTTACGTGCTGATGCTGCTCATCACCCTGCCGATCGCCTTCGCCGCCCTCCCGGTCGTGAGCCTGCTCAGCATCCGAGGGCTCCCGGCTTCGCCGCCCTCTGAGACCTCCCGCGGGCTGCCTCCGGCCCTGGCCCGACGGCTGGCCGGCCTCTCCCCCCGGGAGCAACTGGAGGTCTTCCTGACCTCTCAGTTCATGCTCATCCTCTGGATCGCCCCCCTGGCCCTCCCGATGACCATCGCCACCTACAGCGTGGTCGGGGAGAAGCGGGAGAAAGCCCTGGAGCCCCTGCTGGCGACCCCTATCACCACCGTGGAACTGTTAGCCGGGAAGGCCCTCGCCGCCGCCGCCCCGGGGATCGCCCTCAGCGGGCTGACCTACCTGCTCATGGTGGGAGCCGCCGGGATCATCGGCCTCTCCGCCCCCGCCTTCCGGGTCCTTTGGGGTCCCACCGCCTGGCTCCAGGTCCTCGGGATCAGCCCGCTGCTCACCCTGCTAGCCACCCTGCTGGGGCTGAGCGTCTCCTCCCGGGTCAACGACCCCCGCCTGGCTGAGCAGATCGGCATGATCGTGGTCCTCCCCCTCCTGGGGCTGATCATCGCCCAGAGCATGGGGGTTCTGTGGCTGAGCGGGACCCTGCTCCTGGGGGTGGCCCTCTTCCTGCTAACAGCCGATGGGCTCCTCCTCGCTCTGGCGGTGGCCCTCTTCGAGCGGGAGACCATCCTCACCCGATGGCGCTGAGGGTCAAGAGGTTTCACGTGAAACATCACGGCCAGAACACGTGGGGCGACCCATCGATCGAGAGATCCCCCAGGCGGGCCTGGCGGAGGGCCTCGAAGCGAGCCTGACACTCCTCCAGGGTGTCGCCCCCCAGCTTCTCCAGCAGGGCGTCGGCCAGGACGAAGGCCATCATCGCCTCCACGATGGGACAGGCGCGAGGGACCGGACAGAAGTCGGACCGCTCGTAGCGGGTCTCCGTCGGCTGGCCGGTGGAGAGGTCCACGGAGGGCTGGGGCGTGAGGGTGGTGGCAATAGGCTTGATGGCCACACGGGCCACAATCGGGGCCCCGTTGGAGATCCCCCCTTCGATCCCCCCGGCGCGGTTGGTGCGGCGGACCAGGCGGTCCCCTTCCCGGAAGATCGGGTCGTGGGCCTCCGTGCCCCGTCGGGCCGCCAGGGCAAACCCCTCCCCGATCTCCACCCCCTTAACCGCTGGGATGCTCCCCAGCGCCATCATCAACCGGGCGCTCAGCCGACGGTCCCAGTGCACATGGGAGCCCAGCCCCGGCGGCACCCCCAGGGCCACCCCCTCGATGACCCCGCCCAACGTGTCCCGCTCCTGCATGGCCGCCTCGACCGCCGCCCGCATGCGGGCCGAGGCCTCCAGATCGGGACAGCGCACCGGGTCCGCCTCCGCCCGCTCGAACCGGGCTTCATAGGGAAGATCCTCCGAGAGGGCCGCCCGGACCGGCCCGATCTGGACCACGTAGCTGCCGACCGTGATCCCGAAGGCCTTCAGGAACTGCTTGCACAGCGCCCCCACCGCTACCCGGGCGGCCGTCTCCCGGGCGGAGGCCCGCTCCAGGCCCGGACGGAGGTCCCGGTAGCCGTACTTGACCGCCGCCGCCAGATCCACGTGGCCCGGCCGGGGGACGGTCATCGGCGCCACCGCCCGCCCCCGCCATTTGGCGTGATCCCGGTTCTCGATCTGGAGGGCGATGGGGGCCCCCGTGGTCCTCCCCTCCAGGACCCCGCTTAGGAGGACCACTCGATCTTCCTCGATCTTCATTCGAGGCCCCGCCCCCAGGCCGCGCTGCCGTCGGGCCAGCTCCCGGTTCACCGCCTCCACATCCACCGGAAGGCCGGCCGGGAGGCCCTCCAAGATGGCCACCAGGGCCGGCCCATGGGATTCGCCGGCCGTGAGAAACCGCAAGGGCACGCCTATTCACCCCCCGCCCGAGAATCTAATACGATTTGGGGGACGCCCGCGGGCGTCCCCCGAACCCGATGTCGCATCCCGCTTCCTCACCCGCCCGGGCCTTTCACCCTTTAGCGACCCGGAGCACGCCCAGGAGGAGGGACATCCCGTCGATGGTGGCCCGCTCCACCGCCTCCGCCGCCGGGGGCGGCGCCATGGGGAGGAGCTGCTCCGACAGGGTCTCCGCCTGGATGTAATCGGCGTGGGCCGCGATGGCCTCCGCCAGCTTCGGATCCGCCTGATAGTAAGTCACGATGCGGTCGGCCACGTCGAAATCGGCTCGCTTGCGCAGCTCCTGGATCCGCCGCACCACCTCCCGGGCCAGCCCCTCCTTCCGCAACACGTCGGTGAGCTCCGTCCACACCGCCGCCACGTAGTCGTTCTCCGCCACGAAGACCCACCCCGGCTTCGGTCGGTAACGGACCTCCAGGTCCTCCGACCCCACGTCCACGACCTCCCCGTCCACTTGCACGGCCACCGTCTCCCCCCGCTGCAGCGCCCGGAGGATCGTCCGGGCGGGCAGCCCGGCCAGGGCCTCCTGCACCAGCGGGAACCGCGCCCCCAGCCGCGGGCCCAGCCGGTCCGGCCGGACCCGGATCTCAGGATCGGCGACCTCCGTGAGGTCCGCGATGAAAGTCAGCTCCTTGATGTTCAACTCGTCCAGGAGGATATCCGCCAGGCGGCGCACCGCCTCCGCCTCCTCCGGGCTCCGCACCCGGAAGGCGATCCGGGCCAGGGGCTGGCGCACCCGGATCCGGGCGGCGTTGCGGGCCGCCAGGCCCATGCTGGCCAGCCGCATCACCAGCCGCATCTCCGCCCGCAGCCGCTCGTCCACCCGCGACGGGTCCGGCTCCGGCCAGCGGGAGAGATGGACGCTCTCCGGGGCCTCAGGGTTCACCCGCGCCACCAGGTTGCGGTAGAGGGCCTCGGCGGTGAAGGGGATGAAGGGCGCCAGCAGATGGCTCAGGGTCACCAGGCACTCGTAGAGGGTATGATAGACCGCCGCCTTGTCGACGTCGTTCTCGTTCTTCCAGAACCGGCGCCGGCTGCGGCGCACGTACCAGTTGGAGAGATCGTCCACGAAGGCCGCGATCCGCCGGCCGGCCGTCGTCGGATCGTAGTTCTCCAGGGCCTCCGTGACCTCCTGGATCAGGGCGTGCAGCTCCGCCAGGATCCAGCGGTCCAGGGGCGGGCGCTCGGCCACCGGCGGCGCCGGGACCGCCCGGGGATCGAAGCCGTCCAGCCGGGCGTAGGTCACGAAGAACCGATAGGTGTTCCACAGGGTCAGCAGGAAGGTCCGCACCACATCCCCGACCAGGTTGACCGAGATGCGGCGCTCCTGGCCCGGCGGCGACACGGTGTAGAAATACCAGCGCAGGGCGTCCGCCCCGTGGACGTGGATGACCTCCCAGGGATCCACCACATTGCCTCGGGACTTGGACATCTTCTGGCCCTTCTCGTCCAGGACCAGGCCCAGCGAGATCACGTTCTTGAAGGCCACCGAGTCGAAGAGCAGCGTGGCGATGGCGTGCAGGGAGTAGAACCAGCCCCGGGTTTGATCCACCCCCTCGCAGATGAAATCGGCCGGGAACTGCTCCCGGAAAAGCTCCTGGTTCTCGAAGGGGTAGTGCCACTGGGCCACCGGCATGGCCCCGGAATCAAACCAGACGTCGATGACCTCGGGCACCCGCTGCATCAGCTCCCCGCACCGCCCACAACGATAGCGCACCTCATCCACATACGGCTTGTGCGGATCCCAGGGCTCCGGCCAGCGGAAGCCTGCCGCCTCCACCTTCTCGCGCAGCTCGGCGTAGGAGCCGATGCACTCCCGGTGGCCACAGCGGGCGCACTCCCAGATGGGCAGCGGGATGCCCCAGTAGCGCTCCCGGCTGAGGGCCCAGTCCACGTTGTTCTCCAGCCAGTTGCCGAACCGCCCCTCGCCGATCTGAGGCGGATACCAGCGGATGGTCTTGTTCAAGGCCACCAGGCGGTCCTTGAAGCGCGTGGTCTCGATGAACCAGGAGGTCCGGGCGTAATACAAAAGCGGCGTCCCGCACCGCCAGCAGAAGGGATAGGTATGCAGATATGTCCCTGCGAAATACAACAGCCCTCGCCGCCGGAGGTCCTCGATGATGAGAGGATCCGCGTCCTTGACGAACATCCCCCGCCAGGGCGTCACCTCGTCGATGAACCGGCCCCGCGGGTCCACCGTGACCAGCACCGGCAACCCGTGCTCCCGACCCAGCTGCATATCCTCCGCGCCGAAGGCCGGGGCGATGTGCACGATCCCCGTCCCCTCCTCCAGGCTGACGAAGGGGGCCGTGACCACGTAGTGCGCCTCTTTCTCAATGGGGAGGAAGGTGTAGAGCGGGCGGTAGCGCAGGCCGGCCAGCTCCCGCCCGGGCATCCGGGCCACCACCCGATAATCCCCCTGCAGCGCCTGCTCCAGGAGGGCCTCGGCCAGGATCAGACGCTCGACCTCGCCGTCTCGCTCCTGCTCCACCATCGCGTAGGTCGCCTCCGGATGGACGGCGAGGGCCGCGTTGCCCGGCAGCGTCCACGGCGTGGTGGTCCAGACCAGGAAATACGTCCCCTCCTCCTCCCGCAGCGGGAACTTCACGTACACCGAGGGGTCCTCCGTGTCCTCCCGATAGCCCAAAGCCACCTCGTGGTCGGAGAGGGGGGTGCCGCACCGCGGGCAGTAGGGGACCACCTTGTAGCTCTGATAGAGCAGCCCTCGATCCCAGAACTGACGCAGGATCCACCAGACCGACTCGATGTATTCGTTGCTCAGGGTAATGTAGGCGTCCTTCAGGTCGATCCAGAAGGCGATGCGCTCCGTGAGGGTCTCCCATTCCTTCACGTAGCGGAACACGCTTTCCTTGCAGCGCTGGTTGAACGCCGCCACCCCGTAGCGCTCGATGTCCGCCTTCGAGGTGAAGCCGAGCTCCTTCTCCACCTCCAGCTCCACCGGCAGCCCGTGGGTATCCCACCCGCCCCGGCGGAGGCAGTAATACCCCCGCATCGTCTTATAGCGCGGGAACAGATCCTTGAAAGCCCGGGCCAGCACGTGATGGATGCCCGGCAGGCCGTTGGCCGTGGGCGGCCCCTCATAGAACACATACCGCGGCCCGCCCTTCGTCTGCTCCATCGAGCGCTCAAAGATCCGCTTCTCTTTCCAGAAAGCCAGGATTTGCTCCTCTAATTGCGGGAAATTCGCACGAGCCGGAACCGGTTCGAACATGATCACCTCCCGAATTCGATCTTCTGATTTCAGAAAGTCGCGCGCCTTTCACCCTGCGGCGGTCGGTGGGATCCTTACGGGCTGGGATCGAGGGCGATCTCGATGCGCTTGTTGATCCGCCCTTTGCTTTTGTAATCCACGATGCGGATCCGCCCGACCTCCCGAGTATTGGCCACGTGGGTCCCTCCATCCGCCTGGATGTCCAGCCCTTCGATCTCCACGATCCGCACGGTTCGGATCTCCGGAGGCAGGAGATTGGCCTTCGTGCGGATCAGGTCCGGGTGGCGGTCGACCTCCTCCCGGGGCATGAAGAAGACCCGCACCGGGCGGGCAGCGGCCACCTCCGCGTTCACCTTCTCCTCGATCTCCCGGACCAGCTCCCCGCGCAGGGTTTCGAATTCGAAGTCCATGCGGCCGCGCAGGGGCTCCATGTTCCCACCGGTGACCTTGGCCCCGTAGTCCCGCCAGACCACGCCGCACAGGATGTGGAGGGCCGTGTGGGTGCGCATCAGGGCGTAGCGGCGCTCCCAGTCGATCTCCCCGCGCACCGTCTCCCCGACGGGCGGGGGCGCTCCCTCCACCTCGTGCCAGACCAGCGAGCCCGCGCGGCGGACGGCGGTCACGCGCCAGGTGCGGACGCCATCGGTCAGCCATCCCACATCGTGGGGCTGGCCGCCGCCCCCCGGATAGAAAGCCGTGGCGTCCAGTGCCACCGCTGTTCCCTCCACCGCCACCACCGTCGCCTCGAAGGTCCGCTGATAGGCGTCCGTGAGGTAGAGCAATCGGGTCTCCATCGGAGGATCCCTCCTTAATCATGAAACAAAATCGGCCCTCGCCCCGGAGGGACGAGAGCCGACGGCTCCCGCGGTACCACCCTGCTTCCCGGCTGCGCCGGGCCGCTCCTGACGGGGACAGGTCGGATCCGCCGTCCGATCCCCGCGCCCTGGATAACGGGAGGCGAACCCCGGGTGAGCCTACTGACCCGCCGGATCGCGGGCGTTCGGTCACCGGCTCGGGAGGGATCTTCAGCCCGGCGTCGGCATCCGGCTCCCACCGCCCCGGACTCGCTGAGCCCGACGGCCCGGGCCTACTCGTCTCCGTCATCGCCGTTGCCCGGATTCGGTTGTTCGAAATCCGCTGATCCGAGCGCTTTGGAAACACTATAGCGGGATCGGAAGGAGTTGTCAACCACGTATGGCCGCCGAGCACCGCTCGGAACCCGGGAGGCCGTGGCCCGCGCGGATCCCGTATCGAACGGTTGGTCTGGAGGTTGCGGAGCTCCGCCGCTGGGGATGGCCATGCGGCTGCGGATCGACATCGCAGATCGCGACGCCCATGCGACCACAGGGAGTTGCCCCTCCGGCGGGTTCCGGGGTAAGGTTGAGTGAACATCCGTGGATCACCCGCGGGTGGGGCCTCTGCCTTCCATAGGCGGGTTGGCCCATCCCGCACCGGAGGAGAGCCAGCGATGATCCCAGCGGGACCTGAAACCTCCCTTCGCCTGAACACAGAGATCGATGCGCTGTGCGTGCACGCCATCCGGGCCCTGGTGATGGATGCGGTGGAGCAGGCCCGCTCGGGCCACCCCGGCATGCCCATGGGGATGGCTGACGCTGCGTACGTGCTGTGGCGCTATGTTATGCGCCACAACCCCCGCAACCCCCTCTGGCCGAACCGGGACCGCTTGGTCCTCTCCGCCGGGCACGGCTCGATGCTGTTGTATGCCCTGCTCCACCTCTCCGGCTACGATATGCCGATGGAGGAGATCCGCCGCTTCCGCCAGTGGGGGAGCATCACCCCGGGCCATCCGGAATACGATCCCCACCGAGGCGTCGAGACCACCACCGGCCCCCTCGGCCAGGGGTTCGCCAACGCCGTGGGGATGGCCCTGGCCGCCCGCATGCTCGCCGAGCGCTTCAACCGACCCGGCTTCCCCATCGTGGACCACTTCGTTTACGTCATCGCCTCGGACGGCGATCTGATGGAGGGCATCTCCCACGAGGCCGCCTCCCTGGCCGGCCACTGGGGGCTCGGGAACCTCATCGTCCTCTACGACGACAACGAGGTCTCTATCGACGGTCCCACGGACCTGGCGTTCACCGAGGACGTGGCGATGCGCTTCCGGGCCTACGGATGGCACGTGCTGGACCTCGACGGCCACGACCGGGAGGCAGTGGCCCAGGCCCTGGCCGAGGCCCGACAGGTGAGCGATCGCCCCTCCCTGCTGATCTGCCACACCCACCTCGCTTACGGCAGCCCCAATAAACAGGACCGGGCGGAGGCGCACGGGGCGCCCCTGGGGGCCGAGGAGGTGCGACGGACCAAGGAGCGGATGGGCTGGCCCGTTGAACCTCCCTTCTACGTCCCGGAGGCGGTCTACACCCATATGCGCAGGCTGATCGAAGAAGGCGCCCGCTGGGAGGCGGAGTGGCGCGCCCGCTTCGAGGCGTATGCTGCGGCTTATCCGGACCTCGCCGCGGAGTGGGCGCGCTGGTGGCAAGGGGAGCTCCCCGAGGGCTGGGAGGAGGCGGTCCCCACCTTCCCACCTTCGGCGGACGGGATGGCCACGCGCGCCGCCTCCGGCAAAGTGCTCAACGCCCTGGCCCGGGTCATCCCGAACCTGGTGGGAGGCAGCGCGGACCTGATGGAATCCACCCAGACGTATCTTCACGGCTTCCCGGCGGTCGCCCGCGGCCGCTTCGAGGGGCGGAACATCCACTTCGGCGTGCGGGAGCACGCCATGGGGGGCATCCTCAACGGCATGAGCCTGTATGGCCCCTTCCGGGTCTACGGAGGCACCTTCCTGGTGTTCAGCGACTACATGCGGCCCGCCATCCGGTTGGCGGCGATGATGCGCCGGTCGGTGATCTACGTGTTCACCCACGACAGCATCGCCGTGGGCGAGGATGGACCTACCCACCAGCCGGTGGAGCACCTCACCGCCCTGCGGGCCATCCCGAACCTGTGGGTGATCCGGCCGGCGGACGCCAACGAGGTGGCCGAGGCCTGGAAAGTGGCCCTGCGGCGGCGCGACGGGCCGGTGGCCCTGATCCTCACCCGCCAGAAGGTGCCGGTGCTGGACCGGAGCGTCCTGGCCCCCGCCTCCGAGCTGGCCCGGGGAGGCTACGTCCTGGCCGAGGCCGGAGGCGGGAAGCCTGACCTGATCCTCATCGCCACCGGCTCGGAGGTCGCCCTGGCCCTGGCCGCCCGGGAGCAGCTGGAGGCCCAGGGGATCCCCACCCGGGTGGTGAGCATGCCGTGCGTGGAGCTCTTCGAGGCCCAGCCGGAGGCCTATCGGCAGGCCGTGCTGCCGCCGGGGATCCCCCGCCTGGCCATCGAGGCCGGGATCCCATGGGGATGGTATCGTTACGCCCAGGCCGTCGTCGGGCTGGAGCGTTTCGGCGCCTCCGCCCCTTATCCCGAGGTCTACCAGCGCCTGGGCTTCACCGTCGAGCGGGTGGTGGAGGAAGCCCTGCAGCTGCTCGGGCGTGGAGGGGCGCCCGGCTCCGGATAGGATGGGCTTCAGCCCCGAACTTTGCTCTCCTTCGCGCTGAACCGGATCGCCGGAGTCGCAACGGAAGACGGGCCTTCGGATGGGGGACGAAAGGGGCTCTTAATCCATCGCCGGGGCCGGGACCTCCTCCAGGAAGAGCTCATCCGCGTCCTCATCGTAGGCGAAGAGCTCGGCGTAACGGCCCCAGTGGATGGCGATGTCCAGCTGACGCTCCGCCTCCTCCGGAGTGAAGTCCAGCTGGAGCTGCTCCCGGAAGTAGTCCGCGCTGACCCGTCCGTCGTCGTCGGCGTGAAGGGTCTCGTAAATCCAGCGGATGATGGGCAGGCGCAGGAGGCGGCCGGCAACGATCTCTTTGCGGGCCAGGATGCTGGCCTCGGCGAAGGCCTCCCCCAGGGGGGTGAGGGTGATGTCCCCCTCCGCCACCTTCACGAATCCCAGCAGCTCCGCCGCCTCCACGATGGTCAGCATGTCGTCCAGCTCGTAGCGCAGCTCCTCCGCCAGGCGATAGAGGTCCGCCCAGCCCCCTTCCTCCAGCAGCTTCTCCGTCAAGCCAGCCACCGCGTTGATGCGGGCCTCGGGCATCCGGTAGGCCCGGCCCGGCTCCCCCGGCCGCTTCCCGGGCACCTGCTCCTCCGTCCGCCCGGCGATGGTGGCGTAGACCCGATCCACCATGGCCTGGAAATACGCATCCTTGCGGCGGCGGGGATGGGGCAGCCGGACCTCCAGCTCGGCGATGACCCGGCCCGGGTCCTTGTCCATCAGGATCAGGCGATCGGCCATCCACACCGCCTCTTCGATGTTATGGGTGACCAGCAGGATGGCCTGGATGGGCAGGCGCTTGGAAAGCCACAGCTCCATCAGCTCGCCCCGGAGCGCCTCCGCCGACAGCACGTCCAGGGCCGAGAAGGGCTCATCCATGCACAGGAGCTCCGGCTCCGCCGCCAGGGCCCGGGCGAACCCGACCTTCTGGCGCATCCCGCCCGAGAGCTCCCGGGGGTAGGCGTGCTCGAAGCCATCCAGACCGACCATGTCGATCAGCTGCAGGGCCCGCTCCCGGCGCTGCGCGGGGGGAACCCCCCGGGCCTTCAAGGCCAGCTCCACGTTGCCCAGCACGGTGAGCCAGGGGTAGAGGGCGAAGGTCTGGAAGACGATGGTGGCATAGGGGTTGATGCCCCGCAGGGGCTGACCCCGGTAGCGGATCTCTCCCTCGCTGGGCTGGGCCAGGCCGGTGATCATCCGCAACAGCGTGGATTTGCCGCAGCCGGAGGGACCCAGGAGGGCCACGAACTCCCCAGGGCGGATCTCAAAAGAGACCCGCTCCACCGCCACCACCTGACGGGGCGGCCGCCCATAGATCTTGGAGACGTTCCGCACCTCTACCAGCGGTCCGGTCCCCCCCATCGCGCCCTCCGGAGGACGAAGTCAACAGCCTGCGCCCCGCCCATTATAGCGCAGCGAAGGCGGCTTCCCCGGATTTCCCATTTGAGTGGAGCGGAGAAAACCGGAGAGATCCGGATCGCTTCGCCCGGACCTTGCCATGGGGAAAGGATGGGGATATAATCCCCTGGTGGAACGACGGGGCGTGGCGCAGCCAGGTGAGCGCGCGTGGATCGGGACCACGAGGTCGGCGGTTCAAATCCGCCCGCCCCGACAAGGCCGGTGGAAGAGGTTCCTTCCGCCGGCCTTTTGAATTACCTCGGGGATCTCCGAGAGCGCTCCAGGGCCCGCAGGGCCAGCCAGGCTCCGATCAGGACCCCCAGGGCCAGATACAGCCAGGGGCTCTCCAGGAAGCGGGTCCATGACACCGTCGCGGCGGCCGGGGAAGGGGAAGGAGCCCCCACCGCCGGGATGAACACGTGATAGGGGGAAGGCGGGGGCGTAGGGGATAACCCCGTGGATCCCGCGATGCCACCGCTCAGGAGATCGCTCAGCAGATGCGCCAGGACGGACAAGGGCCCTCCCTCAACGCCACACGAAGCGCGGCAGGCGCTCGATATCCTCCCGACGGACCCGCAAGCGGATCCCCTCGCCATCCACCTGCTCCACGTAGGCGATCGGAATGCTGATCTCCTGATAGAGGATCACCGGCTCCCGCCAGACCAGATGGGTGGGACGCCCGGACACCGGGTCGACCAGCACCTCGGCCACCGTCCCCAGCACGCCGTCCGCACAGATCAAGGATTTCCCGGCGAGATCCTGCGTAGAGACCGTCATGGCGTTCAACCTCCCAGGTCCGGCGCGCCCCCTGCGGCAGGGGGCGCGCCTCGGCTCTCCAGAGGCGCCAAGGCCATGGTAACACCACCCCCGGCTTCCCTCCGTGGCCGTTCGGTGAAGGTCCCGTGAGGCTTTCGTGAACATCACCCTCCCACCCTCCCCCATATCTGGCGGGTCTTACCAAGGCTTCCCCAAGATCTGGGAAGACGGATCCACCGGTCTCCCCTTTCCCCCCTGCTTGGGCCTTTCCTGGCCTCCCGGGGGTCAATACCCCCGGGCCTTGTCGACCCGATTGAGCAGGGGCTCGCCGCGCATGTAGCTGGCGAGGTTCTCCTCGAAGATCTGCGCGGCCCGGGTGTCGTAGTGGGGGGTGAAGCCGGCCACGTGCGGGCTGATCAGCACGTTGGGCAACCGCCAGAGGGGATGCTCCGGCGGCAGTGGCTCCTGCTCGAAGACATCGAGGGCCGCCCCGCCGATCCACCCTTCCTGCAGCGCCCGGATCAGCGCGGGCTCCTCGCACACGGATCCGCGGGCGATGTTGATCAGGAAGGCGTCCCGCTTCATCGCCCGGAAGGCCGCCTCATCGAACATCCCGCGCGTCTCCGGCGTCAGCGGGACGGCGATGACCACGATGTCGCTTTCGGCGAGCATCTCGTGCAGCTGCGCCGGCGTGTAGAAACGATCCGGCAGCGTCCCCTCCGGGTCCCCTGTGCCGGGGAAGACGAAGCCACGATCCCGACGGTCCTCCCCGCGCTGCATGGCCAGCACCCGCATCCCGAAGGCCTTGGCCAGGCGGGCGACCTGCCGGCCGATGCTGCCGTAACCCACGATGCCGATGGTCTTCCCCCACAGCTCCTCCGGCACGAAGAGCGCCCATCGCTCCCGATCCGGCGGCCACTGGCCCCGGGCTTGCCACTCCAGCATGCGAGGGAGACGGTGGAACCAGGCCAGGGCCATGGCGAACACGTATTCCGCGATGTTGATCGCGTGCACGCCGCTGGCCGTGGTGAACTCCACCGGGCTGCGAAACAGGGGATGCTCTAGCACATGATCAGCCCCGGCGGAGTGCAGCTGCACCCAGCGCAGGCGTGGCACCCACTCGGGAGGCGGCAGGGTGTTGAAGGTGTAAAGGATCTCGACCTCCCGCCATACCTCCAGCGGGATCTTCTCCGCATGGCGTGTGGGGTGAAGCTCGAAGCGCAACGCCGGCCAGCGGGCCTGCCAGCGAGCCACCCACCCCGGATCGAACCGAGCGGTGATCAGCACCCGTCGGGTCTCGTTGCTCATCTGTCTCTCCCTCCATGCGGAAAGATCCACCTGTGCGAGCATGATGCCCCCAACCCGTCTTGGCCGGAAATTCGCAACCTCATTTATGAAGATTCCGTCGCCGTCGTAGGGACTGTGGATTGTGGAGATCTCAAGGGCTCCCGTCCGAGCCCTCGTATATCTGCGGGCGAGGGTCCCTCTCCCAACCAGATCTGGGAGGACCCACCCTCTGGGGCGTGGAGAGGGGGTGTGGAAAACCCTTTAATAAAGGCGCGTGTGGAAAACTCATGGAAATTGTGGAAAACCGAACAGCCCCCATATATGGGGGATCCTCCGATGCGGATCGCCAGCGCGCTGTGGATGTTGGGGAAAAAGGATGGCTTCTGGGGAGAAGTTATCCCCAGCATGACCTTCTTTTCCACAGGTTTCACGCCGGTTTTCCCCAGCCGCCGCCTTCCTCAGCCCCATCAGCCGCCCCGAGATCCTGGGGTTTCGAAAAGGTCTTCTCCCATATCTGGGGGATGGGCCGGGAGTTTTCCACAATCCGTGGAAAACTCCCGGCTGCGGTTTCACGCGCCTCGGGTTCAGGCGGGGACCCGGGGGAGGTCGGCGAGGGCTCGGAGGACCTCCTCGGCGGGGTATTCGTAATCCGGCAGCTCCCCGCGCAGGTATTGATCGTAGGCGGCCAGGTCGAAGTGGCCGTGGCCGCTGAGGTTGAACAGGATCACCCGCGGGCGTCCTTCCTCCTTGGCGCGCAACGCCTCGTCGATGGCCGCGCGGATGGCGTGGGCCGACTCCGGGGCCGGGAGGATCCCCTCGGCCTGGGCGAACCGGACAGCGGCCTCGAAGACTTTCGTTTGCGGGTAGGCGACGGCCTCCAGGTAGCCCTTCTCATAGAGGGCGCACAGGATGGGCGCCATCCCGTGGTAGCGCAGCCCGCCAGCGTGGATGGGAGCAGGGGTGAAGGTGTGGCCCAGGGTATACATCTTGAGGAGCGGGGTGGTCCGCACCGTGTCCCCGTAGTCGTAGGCGTAAACCCCTTTGGTGAAGCTGGGGGCGGCGGTGGACTCCACCGCAACGAAGCGGATCGGCCGCCCCTCGACGATCCGATCTCGCATGAAAGGCAGCGCCAGCCCGGCGAAGTTGCTGCCCCCACCCACGCAGCCGATGACCACGTCAGGGTATTCCCCAGCCATCTCCATCTGCTTTTTCGCCTCCAGACCGATCACGGTCTGGTGGAGCAGCACGTGGTTGAGGACGCTCCCCAGGCTGTATTTCAGGCGCCCGCCGCTGGTGGCCGCCGCCTCCACCGCCTCGCTGATGGCGATCCCCAGGGAGCCCGGGGAGTCCGGGTTCTCTGCCAGCACCTTGCGTCCTGCATCGGTCTCCGGGCTGGGGCTGGGGATCACCCGCGCCCCGAAGGTCTCCATCAGGATGCGCCGGTAGGGCTTCTGGTGGTAGCTGATCTTGACCATGAAGACGGTGCACTCCAGGTCGAAGAACCGGCAGGCCATGGCCAGGGCGCTGCCCCACTGCCCTGCTCCGGTTTCCGTGGTCAGTCCCCGCACTCCCTCTTGCTTGTTGTAGAAAGCCTGGGCTAGGGCGGTGTTGAGCTTGTGGCTGCCTGCCGGGCTCACCCCCTCATACTTGTAGTAGATGTGCGCGGGGGTATCCAGCATCCGCTCCAGCCGGCGGGCGCGGATCAGCGGGGTGGGCCGGTAGAGGCGGTAGATCTCCCGCACCGGCTCCGGGATCTCGATCTCCCGCTCCCGGCTGACCTCCTGCTGGATCAACGCCATAGGGAAAAGCGGGGCCAGATCCTCCGGGCCGATGGGGCGGCCGGTGGCCGGGTGCAGCACCGGCGGCAGCTCGAAGGGAAGATCTGCCAGGATGTTGTAATACGCCCGAGGGATGTCCTCTTCGGAGAGCAGGAAACGCGTTCGCTCGTTCTTCATGGAGCACCTCCACCATGGTTTTTCGGAAAGAGGGGCGAGGCCGAGCCCCGCCCCCCGCGGTTTACGGCAGCTGGGCTTTCAGCTCGGCCAGGCGACGGGCGCTCAGGCCCATCGCCTCCCGGGCCTCCGCCAGGGTGGCCTGGGAGATGGGGCGGACCTTCGCTGCGCCGGCGGCCAGGATCTCGTCGATAAGCTGAGGCCGCGCGGCATAATACGCCCGCCGCTCGCGGATGGGCGCAAGGAACCGTTCGAGGGCGGCGATCAGCCGGCGCTTGACCTCCACATCGCCCACCTTTCCCTGGCGATAGCGCGCCTTGAGCTCCTCCACCTCGGCTTTGTCGTCGTTGAAGGCCTCGTGGTAGCGGAACACCACGTTGTGCGGTGCATCGGGGTCCGCCGGGATATCCGGCCGGATGCGGGTCGGGTCGGTGAACATCTGCATGACCTTGCGGGCGACCTCCTCAGGGGGATCGCTGAGGAAGATGGCGTTGCCCAGGGATTTGCTCATCTTGGCCCGGCCGTCGATCCCCGGAAGGGTGGGCACGTCCCCGATCAGGGCCTCGGGCTCCGGGAAGACCTCCCCGTAGAGGCTGTTGAAGCGGCGGGCGATCTCCCGGCACAGCTCCACGTGGGATTCCTGGTCTTTCCCTACCGGGACGATCTCCGCCTTCACGTGGAGGATGTCCGCCGCCTGGAGGATGGGGTAAAGCATCAGACCCATCGAGGGGTTCTCGATCTTCTGGTCCCGGATCATGTCCTTCAGGGTGGGGATGCGCTCCACACGAGGCAGGGTGACCAGCATGGAGAAGAGCAAGGTGAGCTCGCAAACCTCGGGGACGTCGGACTGCAAATAGATGGTGGTCTTCTCGGGGTCGATGCCCACGGCCAGGTAATCCAGCACGATCTCCCGGATGTATTCCCGGGAGGCCAGGATGTCCGCCTTCTCGGGTCGGGTGGTGAGCGCGTGATAATCGGCAATGAGGAGGAAGACCTCATACTGGTCCTGCAGCCGGACCCGGTTGGCCAGGGTTCCCACGTAGTGGCCCAGATGGAGCGGCCCGGTGGGCCGATCGCCGGTCAGCACGCGTTTTTTGTTCCCCATCGCAACCTCCTCGTGTCCTGGAGAATGCAGAGCCCCAATCACCTCCGGAAAAACGACAGGGCCCGTCCCCTGAAGGGACGGGCCCTGTGTGACCCGCGGTGCCACCCTTCTTGGGCTTGGCCTCTCCGGGGGAGAAGCCAGCCCCCCTCCTTCGCGCAGGCGCCGCCCGATTGGGATCGCCGGGCGAGGCCCTCAGCCGATAACGGTGGCGTCTCCGGCCGCGCCTACTGCGGAGGAACCCTCCGGTTCGGGCGGCTGCTCCGGGGCCCATTCAGGATCCGGATCCGCATCGGGCTCCCACCTGAACCCCGACTCTCTGGGCGGTGCCGGATCCCTACTCTTCCCCTTCATCGCATTTATGGCTCTCCGTTGGAAGGCGATACGGCCTGGAGGCCTTCCTTTGATTTTTTCTCACTTTAGCATCTGCAGCCGGATTTGTCAAATCCCGCCCCAGGCTCAGGGGGCGTGCGGTCGGTCGCCCTGCTGCGCGCTTGGAAAGATCCGGTGAGCAGGCACTTCGATTCCCCTGGTGGGGGATTCGGACTTGCCTTGGACGAGGGACGGAGGGCGAGGCGTCGCGGAACGATCGCGCGAAGTCCGGTCGTCAGACGACAAAGGAGACCATGTGGGGCGGCCGTTCCATCCGTGGGAAGGATTTTTGACAGCGTGGCCGTCCTCGGTTATAACATAGGACTGGAAGAAGGCCGGCGGGCCATCGCCCCTGGTGGGGGCAGACTCCCGGCAGGGCGCGGAGTGATGGGCCTTGACAAACGCCCGCGCCTGTGCTATAAAATAAGATGCGCTGGAGGCCCTGATGCCCTGCGAGGTTGCCTGAGGGGTAAGGGTCTCCGAAGTGGTGGGGCGGCACCTTAACAACTGAATTGTGGTAGGAAGCGTCCGGGGACGTCCGGCGGAAGTCTTGCGGTCGGATCTTACACCCCGGGAGGTCAACCTCCTGGGGATGCATGAGCCGACGGAGAGTTTGATCCTGGCTCAGGGTGAACGCTGGCGGCGTGCCTAACACATGCAAGTCGAGCGGGGAGGGGGTAGGCGTAAGCCGAGCCCTCCTAGCGGCAAACGGGTGAGTAACACGTGGGTGACCTGCCCCGGCGTGGGGGATAACCCTCCGAAAGGGGGGCTAATACCGCATACGCTCGGCGGGGACGGCCCGTCGAGGAAAGGCCCGGGGAGGAGACGAACCGGGTCGCGCCGGGAGGGGCCCGCGGCCCATCAGGTAGTTGGTGGGGTAATGGCCCACCAAGCCGATGACGGGTAGCCGGCCTGAGAGGGTGACCGGCCACACGGGCACTGAGACACGGGCCCGACTCCTACGGGAGGCAGCAGTGGGGAATCTTGGGCAATGGGCGAAAGCCTGACCCAGCGACGCCGCGTGCGGGAAGAAGCCCTTCGGGGTGTAAACCGCTTTTGCCGGGGACGAGAAAGGACGGTACCCGGCGAATAAGGCCCGGCCAACTACGTGCCAGCAGCCGCGGTAATACGTAGGGGCCGAGCGTTACCCGGATTTACTGGGCGTAAAGTGCGCGTAGGCGGGGCTCTAAGTCGGGCGTGAAAGCCCCGGGCTCAACTCGGGGAGGCCGCTCGATACTGGAGCCCTTGAGGGCGGGAGAGGGTGGTGGAATTCCCGGTGTAGCGGTGAAATGCGTAGATATCGGGAGGAACACCAGTGGGGAAGCCGGCCACCTGGCCCGTCCCTGACGCTGAGGCGCGAAAGCGTGGGGAGCGAACCGGATTAGATACCCGGGTAGTCCACGCCCTAAACGATGCGCACTAGGTATGGGGGGCTGACCACGCTCTCCGTGCCGAAGCTAACGCGTTAAGTGCGCCGCCTGGGTAGTACGGCCGCAAGGCTGAAACTCAAAGGAATTGGCGGGGGCCCGCACAAGCAGCGGAGCGTGTGGTTTAATTCGATGCAAAACGAAGAACCTTACCCGGGCTTGACATGCCGGTGGTACCGACCCGAAAGGGAAGGGACCCCGCAAGGGGAGCCGGCACAGGTGCTGCATGGCTGTCGTCAGCTCGTGCCGTGAGGTGTCGGGTTAAGTCCCGCAACGAGCGCAACCCCTGCCCCTAGTTACACGTGTCTAGGGGGACTGCCGGCGACAAGCCGGAGGAAGGTGGGGATGACGTCAAGTCAGCATGGCCTTGATGCCCGGGGCTACACACACGCTACAATGCCCGGTACAATGGGTTGCCAACCCGCGAGGGGGAGCCAATCCCATCAAAGCCGGGCTCAGTTGGGATTGCAGGCTGCAACCCGCCTGCATGAACGCGGAGTTGCTAGTAACCGCCGGTCAGCCATACGGCGGTGAATACGTTCCCGGGCCTTGCACACACCGCCCGTCACGTCATGGGAGTCGGCAACGCCTGAAGCCGGTGGCCCAACCCTCCCCCACCCAGGACCTCTCCCCGGAGGGGTCTTGCGTGGGGGAGGGAGGGAGCCGTCGAAGGCGGGGCCGGCGACTGGGACGAAGTCGTAACAAGGTAGCCGTAGCGGAAGCTGCGGCTGGATCACCTCCTTTCTAGGGAGTGCCGGTCGGGGGGCGATATCCCGGCGTGAGCCGGATGCCCTTCGACCCACCCCAAGGTGGTCCGTCAGGGGTTCCCCCTGGCGTCCCAACGCCGGATACCCGGCCTTCCTACCACAATTCAGTTGTTAAGATGCCGGAACATCCCCATTCCCCTGGTGACTGGAGCGGCGGGGAAACACCCGGTCCCATCCCGAACCCGGAAGTTAAGCCCGCCAGCGCCGATGGTACTGGGGGGGCGACCCCCTGGGAGAGTAGGCCGTTGCCAGGGGAATGGGCGCGCCGCGGGGTGGAGCAGCGGTAGCTCGCCAGGCTCATAACCTGGAGGTCGCGGGTTCGAATCCCGCCCCCGCAACTGGAAGGTTCGGGATCCGCCAGATCCTCCTCCTGCACCCCTGTGGGAAGGGCGGACGGTGAAACGACCGCTCGCCCATTTTCTCTTCTTTGATTTCTTCCCAAAACGCGGTCCCAGCCTGACCACAGACGCAGGCGTGTCACGCCGGATGCGGGTTCCATAGGATACGGATCGATAAGGTGCTTCACGGTTTCCCGGCGCGGATTCTCTCTGAAGCGCCGGAAGGAGGTCACAATGGAGCGTCGAAACCGTCCGATCCTCCCCGATGAGGAGGAGGAGCTGGAAAACGAGGAGCTCTGGGGCGAGCCCTGGGACGAAGAGGCCCTTGAGGCGGAGGCGGAATGGGCCGAGCTCGATGAGGAAACCTCCCTCCCGGTCCTGGGCGAGCTGGCGGAGGATCGGGATCTTATCTCCCTGTATTTTCGGGAGGTGACCGACCATCCGTTGCTGACCGCTGAGGAGGAAAAGGAGCTGGCCATGCGGATGGCCCGGGGGCGTGAGGCCGCCCGCCGCTTGGCCCGGGATGGGAACCTCCCGCCCGATGTCCGCCAGCGCCTGGAGCGGCTGGTGGAAGAGGGCCGCCAGGCCCGGGAGAAGCTGATCACCTCGAACTTCCGCCTGGTCATCAGCGTGGCCAAGAAATATCAGGGCCTTGGCGTGCCCCTGCTCGATCTGATCCAGGAGGGCAACTTGGGTCTGATGAAGGCCGTGGAGCGCTTCGACCCCAAGCGGGGCCGCCGCTTCTCGACCTATGCCACCTGGTGGATCCGCCAGGCCATCACCCGGGCCCTGGCGATGCAAGCGCGCACCATTCGCTTGCCCATCCACGCTCAGGAGCAGCTGCGCAAGGCCCAGCGGATCGCCCATCAAATCGAGCAGGAAGCCGGCCGCCCGGCTACGCCGGAGGAGGTAGCGGAACGGCTGGGCACAGCCACCGATAAGGTGGAGTGGCTCTGGAACGCCGCCCGGCCCCTGCTCTCTCTGGAGGAGCCGATGGACGAGGAGGGAGAGACCACCCTGGAGGGAGCGATCCGGGACGCCGAGAGCCCGGCTCCCGATGAGGTGGTCGCGGACCAGCTCTTGCGGGAGCAGATCGAAGAGCTGCTCAATGAGCTCCCGAGCCGCCACGCCCGCGTGTTGCGCCTGCGCTACGGCTTTGAGGACGGCCGTTCCTACACCCTGGAGGAGGTCGCCCAGCGGTTCGGCCTCAGCCGGGAGCGGATCCGCCAAATCGAGGCGGAAGCACTGCGCTACCTGCGCAAGCAGATGAAGGTCCGCCAGATGCGGGAGTTCCTCAAGGCGGCATGAGCGCGAATGCAGATGGCCTCACCTGGGGCTGATCTCCCCTGAGAAGGGAGGTCAGCCCTTTTTGTTTTCAGCCTCCCTTTCCCTCCCCATCCCTCTCCTGGAGCAGCGACCGCAGGCGGTCCAGGCCTCTCTGCAGCCAGCCCTGGCCCTCCCCTCGGGTCAACCCCAGCTGCCGCTCGATCTTCGTGATCGCACATGGGGCATGCCCCTCCAGCCCGAAATAGCGCACCACCACCGCGAAGGCCAGGGGCATCTCCTCCTTCAGGCATTGTAGGGCACGCTGCAGCGCCTCCAGCTCCTCCCGTGCTTCCACTGTTTCATGGATCCCATCCCCGGACTCCTCCTCTTCCTCCCACAACGGGCACTCGGCATGCCCTCTCAGGCGCCGCAGGATCGCCCGACGCAGAAACAGGTCCAGGTGGAGGTAAAGATACGTGGTGAAGCGTGCCCGCTCGGGATCCCATCGCTCGACCGCCTCGCAAACGATCCGGAACCCTTCCTGCATCACATCCTCCGGATCCAGCCACGAGGGGAGGTCCAGGACGCGCAAGAGACGGGTGGCGGCCCGCTCCACGAGTTGCTGGATGCGATCGAAGTCCGCAAAGGCCTGCGCCATGCGGTCCCTGCTCATCCGGCGCTCCTCCGGGCGGGATGAAAACGGCCGCACGGAGGGGAGCCGGTCCGGGCGCAGGGCGCCTGCCGTCCATGCGGCCGGTTCCGTCATGATGATAAGCAGTCCCCGTTTCGAACCGGAGGTCGCGTTCAGAAAAACGGGAAAAATGGGAACAGGCGTTGGGCAGGGCGGGCGACGAGAGAGAGGGGCGACTGTCTATCATCTTAATGAGACATCCTCGCGGAGGCGATCAGGATGGGACGGATCTATCAGGTGGATTACGATCAGGCCTTCGCACTCTGCGCGGAGATGGAGCGGGTCCTGGGCGAGATGGAAGAACAGACAGCGGTCCTGGGCCGGTCCATCGGGCCGCTGGAACCCCGCTGGGTGCCGCATGGGGCGGCAGCGCGGGCTTACGGCGAAACCCTGATCCAGCACCTGCGGAAGTGCGTTCAAGAAAACCGCGCGGCGGTCATCGCACTGCGTCAGGCCCTGAACAACCTGAAGGCCCTGGAAGAGGAGCAGGCGCGACGCATGCGATCCCGGCGCGCACATTGAGCGCACGAAGGAGGAGCCATGGCTTACGACGAGCCGGCGATGCGAAGGTTGATCCACTTACCGGAGGCAGTCCAGGCCTACCGGCGGGGGCTCGAGGAGGAGACCCCTCAGCGCCTCGGGATGGAGGTGAGGAGGGCGCTTCTGGAGGAGCTGCCGACGCTCTGGACCGGAGAGGCCGCCCAGGGTTACCTCGAGGAGGCCCAGCGCCGGCTGGAGATCTTCCAGCGTTGGCTGGTGGAGGGCCAGCATCTTTCCAGGGCGATTGCGGCCGGGGAAGAACGGATCGCCCAGGTTGTCGCCGAAGTGGAGCAGATGCTGCGATCGCTGCCGGATCCAACGTTGTGAGGGAGAAGCGATGGGCGCGCAGGATCCTCGCGGGCTGCAGGTGGAGCCGGAGGCGGTTCGGGAGATCGCCCGGGCGTTGCGGCGGGGGGCCCGGGAATGGGAGACCCTGGCTCAGCGAGCCCAGGGGCACGGAAACGCGCTGGGGGAGATCGCCCGGGCGGTGCCCGGGGAACAGTTCCGCGCCTTCTGGGCTCGGCAGTATCCCCGCTGGCAACGTGGCGTGGAGTATCTGACGCGCATGGCCGAGGCCCTGGAACGGGCCATGGACCGGATGGAGGAGGCCTTCCGGATGGCAGCCCGGATGGTGCAGGAGGCCCCTACGGCGGAGCGCGGGGCGTTGCCCTTCGTGCCCCTCGCCCTGAGCCCGGAGGGGTATCCCCGCGCGGTGGATGCTACCGGACGCCCCCTGCAAAGCCAGTTCGAGGCCCGCGTCTCCACGACCCAGCTGCTCCAGCTGGGGGTTTCGGAGGCTTCCCTCCGGTCCTTGCTGGGGCTCCGGGAAGGACAACCGTTGCCGGAGTCCATTCCGTGGAGCGCGGCCTGCGGTCCGGTGGGGCTGAGCATGGCCGCCAGCGCGGTGCTGGGCCGCTCCGTCCCGGTGGAGGCGGCGATCGCCAGCACGCTGCGCACCGCGGATGCTTCGCTTCAGCAATCGATTCGCGAGAACATTCAAGCCCGTCCGGGCAAGGGGAGCCTCGGCTTCTACACCGGGATCCATGACTTGATCCGAGCGGCGGGCGAACTGGGGTTAAAGGGAGAGCCGGCTTGGGTGCCGAATGGAGAACAGGATTCGGAGGGGCTGTGGCGGAGCTTGCAGGAGCGCCTCGGCCGCGGGGAGGCCCTGATGGCCCTGGTGCGCATTCAAGAGAAACGCGGCCTGCAGGTGGGGGATGGTCTTCTGACTTCCCATCAGGCTTCAGACTCCGTCTCCCACTGGGTTGCGGTGCAGGGGCTGGAGGAGAGGCCAGATGGACGCTATGTGGTGATCGGCAATCCCTATTTCAACCGCTCCGAGCGCTACCGCTGGGAGGATTTCCTCGCTGCTGTGGATGGTCAGGCTCGGAAAGAGCGATGGTGGGTGCTGGCCTTTTCGAAGGGGGAAGGCCATTCCGGAGGGAGGTTGCCATGAGCGGGCGATGGAAGGCGGTGGGACTTGTGGTGGGGTTGCTGCTGGGGGCGTGCGGCGCCCCGGCGGAGCCATCCCCCGGGCCGCGTCCGGGGGCCACGGCTCCGGTGGAGGAGGCGGCGGCCTCTCCCTCGCCGGCTCCGACGCGGACCCGTCTCCCCACACTGACCCCGGCGTCCATGGCGTTCCGCCCCCAGTCGCTTCCGGGGGGTTTTCGGACCGGTGATCAGTGGCTGGCGGTGCGGGTGGTGCGGGAGTTCGCGAAGGAGCGGACGGCGTATACGGCGGACACGTATGCAATCTGGTTCACGGACGGGCAGCGGTGGCTGGGGCCGGTGCCGGAGGTGGGTCTTTACATCACGCGGCTGGAGAGGGCGTTTTGGCGGCGGGCGGGGAGCGGGTGGGAGTTGTGCGCGCGGGTGGCGGTGCAGCCCACGTTGGGGGCGCGGGAGGCGCCGATGATTTTCTGCACGCCGGCGCCTCCGGGGGCGGGTCCGAAGGAGGCTTCTTCGGTTTCTCTGGAGGCGTCGCCGTGCCCGGACGGCCGATCCCTCTGTGTGACGCAGTCGGACGGGACTGTTCGAGCCCTCCCGTTGCCTGAGGATCTGTTCCGCCCGGATCCGTCGCAAAAGGTGGAGGAGATCTCGCCGCTGGAAGTTGGGGATGAGGAAGTTCAGATGAAGATCCGATACAGGATCACTGAGAAGGGAGGGTTCATTGAGACGAGGATCTGGAAACCGGTCTGTGGGACTCAAGGCCGCTGGGTGGTTGTGGACTTCGCGGTGTATCGGCATCCGTGGGCGGAGGATGGCGCTGCAGGCGGTGGGCTCGAACATAGCGAGCTCTACATCGCGGATCTGTCCGCCGAAACGGTGCGTCCGCTGAGCGCCATCGAGGCGCGTGGGCAGCTCGTAGATGCTTTCCGAGCGGAGGGTCGGATCCCCTTCGTCCGAGGGGACGAGCGATTCTCCATGCCGAATCACCTCCTCCCCTATGTGGAGGGAGGCTGCTCCCCCGATGGATCGTTCCTGTTGTTTGGCACAGAGGCGGATGAGTCCGGAATGCTCGGTTTCCCGCTGTCCTGGGTGGCGCGGCTGGAGGATCGTGTGATCTATCCCTTGCCGGGGGACCAGGCCCGGTGGGTGGAGAGGAGCCCGTGAGGACGGAACGAGGAAAGCCGGCACGCGATGAGCAGGATGGCGGGTGCAGTCGGCCTGGCCGGGTGCGATGAAACCGGACCGGACGAGGAGGCGAGCAGAGGATGTTCCCGGAGATCCGGGCGGAGACCATCGGGTCGCTTGGTTCCACAGAGGCCACGCTGCCCCTGGAAGCCCTCCGGGCGGCCCTTTCCCGGAACACCGGAGGACGTCCGGCAGGGGTGGCAGACGCCCTGCGGGCGGCCCAGGAGGTGTTGGGGCCGGCGGCGGCTCCAGCGACGCTGGCCCGGGCCGCCCTGGCCGTCCTGGACTGGGAGGAGCTGTTTCCCATCCTGAGCGACCCCGCGGTGGAGGATTTCGCCCTCCACCACCGGCGCTATCTGTGGGTCTTCCGAGGCGGAAGCTGGGCGCGCTGGGGGGAGGTGCAGGATCCAGATCGCCTGATGGGGGGAATCCGCCGGCTGTGTGAGCGCTATGGGATCCGCACGCCGGGGGATGTGAAGCCGGCCGCCGAGGGATCTTTTTCCATCGATCTCCCGGAGCCCATCGGCTTCCTGACCGTGCGGATCTCCTGGTCGGCCCCGCCGCTGGTCCCCTCGGATTGTTTGACGGTGCGCCTGGCCCGTCCCGGCCGGGCACCCGGGCTGTCTGATCTGGTGGCGGGAGGGGTGCTCACCCCGGAGGCGGCCCGTTATCTGCTGGGGGTGCTGCGGCGGCGGGGGACTCTGATCATCGCCGGGCCCACCGGCTGCGGCAAGACCACCCTGGCCCGGGCGCTGCTGCGGGAGGTGGGCCAGGAGTTCCGCCTGGTGATCATCGAGGACTCCTACGAGCTGATGGTGTTCTGGGACGGCCGCCCAGAGAGCGACCCGGGGAACGTGGTGCACAAGCTCACCCGACAGAAGCTGCCGGGCGAGGAGATCGTCCCCTTCTCGGCCTTCGATCTGATCGTGATGGCCCTGCGGGAGCGTCCCGACGGCATCGTGGTGGGCGAGGCCCGGGGGCCGGAAGCCTTTGAGATCCTGCGGGCGGCCAACACCGGCCATGGCCCCCAGGTGACCACCATGCACACCGACAGCGTCCAGCGGGTGTGGTCACGTTACCTCCAGATGGCCCAGGCCCATCCGGAGGCCCGAGATCTTCCGGTCCGAACCATTGCCATGATGTTCGCCGAGGCGGTGGCGGCGGTGGTGGTGATGGGTTACCGGGAGGGGCCGGGCGGGGGGCAGCGCTTCGTGGAGGCCATCGCGGAGGTCTTACCCTTCGTGGAGGGCGATTCCGATCAGCCGGCCCTGCGGACAGTCTTTCAGCGGACGGGGGAGGGGCTGCGACCGGCCTCCCGGCCCGCGCGGCCGCGCTTTACGGCGGAGGAGCTGGGGCTGACGGATCTGCCCTGGGGAGCGGGTGCGGCGGTCTGGTGAGGGAAGAGGGAGGATTCTGTGGATCTGCGAGATGCGGTGGCTTTGCTGGCAGGGGCGATGGCGGGGGCGGGGGCGCTGGCCGCTCTGGCCCGCCCGACCGAGGAAGCCCTGATCCGGTCCGGCTGGCGGGAACTGGTGCACCGCCCCTGGCTGGAGGGTATGCTGCGGGCCGCGGGGATCGACCTGCCGCCTGCGCTGTTTTTGCAGTTCGCCGCTCTCTGGGCGGCGGCGGGCGGGCTGATCGGCCTCATGGCAGGGCTGGGCCCCGTGGCCGCCGGGATGCTGGCCTTCTTCGGGGCCAGTTTCTATTTCGTCCGCGCCCAAGAGCAGGCCGCGACCCGTCGCTTGCTCCTGGCGGGGGAGCTCCTTGTCTTCTTGCGGATGCTGGCGGCGGGGCTGCGGGCCGGCGCGCCGCGCTCGGAGGCCATCGCGCGGGCCAAGCAGGTGTGCGGACCGGTGGCCCGTCGGGCCCTTACGGATCTGGAGGAGCGGCTGGCCCGGGCCGGCGACGCGCCGGAGGCGCGAACCCAGGCGGTTCAGGAGTGGGCGGCGGCCCTCGCCCACCCGGTGGCCACCTCGGCCGTCCAGGTGCTGCAGGTGTTCTTGAGCGGCGGGGCGGGGGTCTCGGAGATCGTTCAGGTGATTGCGGAGGAGATGGACCGGGTGCGCCGCATCCTGGAGGTCGCCCGAGCCCGGGGGCGCGGGATGCAACGTCGGATCTATCTCATCATCGTGATGTCCGCGGCGGGCCTGCTCTTGTTGATCGCCTCCGATCCGATGTTCCGCGAGCTCCTCCTCGGGGATCCAATCAGCCCCGTCCTGATCGTGGGCGGATGGTGGGGAGCCCTGATGGTTTCCCAGTGGATTATGGATCGATATTTTTCGATGGAAGAGACGGTGGGCATCGCCCGGGGAGGCGCCGGTCTGATCCCCACGGACCGCTACGGGAACCCCATCCTGCCCGGAGGGGAGGTCCGATGAGCCTGGCGGATCTGGCGGCGCTCCTCGCCGGCGGGCTGGTCTTGGGAGGGCTGTGGGCATCCCTCCTGCGGTCGGCGGATCCGATCCGGGCCCGGCCGGAGAGCCCGGATCCGCTGGATCGGGGGACTGCGCTGCCGGCCTGGCTGACGCCGCTTTATCCCCTCCTGTGGCCGCTGCTGCCTGTCTGGGAGGGCATCGCGCTTCGCCGGGGAGCTCCCTTGGTCGAGCGCATCGCCCGCTCCGGATATACGCCTTACGCCACAGTCTCTGCGGTGTGGGCCGCACGGCTGTGGGGGATGGCCCTCGGCCTTCTGGTGATGATTGGAGGAAGTCTGCTCATCGGCCTGCTCCTGGGCACCCTGATCCCGGGGATCCTGGGAGGGCTGGCGGCAGGGCTTTATGGGGTGTTGTCTCCGGATCGACGGATCGCGGCGGCCATCGCCGCCCGGAAGCGGCGGTTTCGGTCGAACATGCTCCTGGTGCTGGCGGCGGCCCGGGGCTTCCTGCGCGGAGGGAGAGCTTGGGATGATGCCCTCTCCCGGGCCGCGGTGGGAGACGGAGTGTTCGCCAACTGGGCCCGCTTCCTGGTCGCCCGTTACACGGCGCGCGGGGAGGCCGGCCTTCAGGAAGCCCTCTTCCATGCCCCGGATCCGCGGGATCCTTACCTGATCCGCTTCATGGATGGGGTGCGGGCCGCCATCTCGGGAGGCGCGGGTTTCGAGGTCATCCTCTCTTCCCTCATCCAAGATCTGGGCTCCGAGATGGAGCAGGAGGTCTCCGAGCGGGTGACGGCCGTCGAGCCCTACGTGATGGCCGCGGGGATCCTGGCCATTATGGGCTACATGATCGTCCTGCTCTATCACGTCTTCGCCGGCGGCCAGGACCTGCTCGGCTTCTGAATCTCAGTGTGTGGAGGTGATCCATGCAGACGTTGTGGGCGTTTCTGACGGAGGAGGAGGGACAGTCCCTGGTGGAGTTCGCCCTGCTGTTCCTCTTCATTGCCGTAGTGGCTGCTCTGGCCCTGCCGGGCGTCCGCCAGCGCATCCTCAACGCCTTCCGGATCGGCGGCCAGAAGATGGATGAGGCTACGGGAGCGGCCTCAGGAGGAGATTGATGGGGAGGACGCGCCGGCGGCGGGACCAGCGGGGCCAGAGCCTGATCTCTTTCGCCCTGGCCATGGTCCCCTTCTTCCTGTTGTTGCTTTACATGCTCTACGCGGGCGCCTACGCCCTGCGCTGGAGCGTCCGCTCCCGGCTGGCGGCGGAGGCGGCCTTCCGGACCTCGGCCTATCCAGGCGTGACCTCGGGGGAGATCGTCTCCGCCATTGATCCGGCCCGGCGGGCCCTGGAGGCCCGCGTGAACGAGGTCCAGGATACCGGCGGGCGCTTCTACGGCATCCCGATCCGCTGGCGGGTGGCTCTCCAGCTCTTGTTCCGGAAATGGCGGTTCTGGGACGGGCCGCCCGTGGACTGGTGGTGAAGGGGAGGGAATCCGTGCGGCGCGGGGAAGCGCTGCTGGAGCTGGCTCTGGTCCTGCCAGTTCTGGCGCTGATGTTCTGGGGGGTCCTAGGCCTGATGGAGCGGGGGCGGACGGCGAATCTCGCGGTCTGGGCGGCCTACGCCTGCGCGGCCCAGGCCTCCCAGACCCCCGACGGGGCCCAGGGGCTGCGCCAGGGGGAGGCTGCCGCCCGGGTGGTGCTGGGCCGGCGATTGGTGGATGTCACTGTCCAGCACGACGGGGTCTGGGGTGGCCGGGTGGTGTGCACCGTGATCGCCCGCCCGACCCTCTTCATCCCCTCCCTTCCGTTCCTGGGATGGGATGTCCGGGTCCGCCAGGAGACCTATATCGAACACTGGAAATCCGACTGGCAGGAGATCCCGCCATGAGCCTGTTGCCGTTCTTGGCCCTGTATCTGGCGGTGGTGTTCGCGCCGATGGCGGCCGCGGTCCGGGACCTGATGGTGCACCAGATCCGCATCGAGCGGACTCGAGCGGTGCTCAACTTGGCTCTTCGGGATGGGGCTCAGATGAGCGCCCCGGACGAGACGGGCCGCCTGCGGGGCGATCCGGCGGCGATGGTGGTGCGGGTGGCGGAGATCTGGGCAGGCGCCCGGATCCCGGACGCGGTTCTGGAGGAGGTCTCCTGCGTGCCTGTCCCCCCGGCCTGTGCCGCGCGCGCTCGGGTGACCACCCGGGGGTTCCTGGGGACCCTCTCCACCCGAGTGGCGATCGAGGGGACGGTGCTGGAGGGGATCCTCCGGGAAGGGCAGTGATCGCAAGCCGGAAGACGGTTCTGATGGATTCAAAGCTGGCGAGGAGGTAGCGATGTCCTGGATCCGCTGGTTCTTCAAAGAACTGTGGTGGTATCTCACCTATGAGCACTACGGGAAGCGCCGCCTGCGCCCCGCCACCTGGGGCCTGCTCCTCACCCTCCCCCTCCTCGCCGCCTTCTACCTGCTCGCCCTCGGGCTGGGCCAGCGCTCGGCCCTGCCCGGCGAGCGGCCCGCCCCCACCCTGCCCCCGCTGACCAAAACGGCGGTCTTCGCCGCCGTCACCGCCACCGCCCAAGCCCCCACCCGCACCCCCGCCCCCCTGTGCCCCGAAGACCCCCGCTTGTGGAAACTGGTCCCCATCGAGGCCGGGCTGCGGGACCCGCAGACCGGGCAGCCCATCCGGCTGCCCAAGCCGCCCCAGCGCATCGAGCCCCCCTGCGTCTACGAGGGGCTGGCCCGGGACCTGGCCCACACCCTGGTCCCCAACCCCGACGTCCCTGCGCCTTCCGTGGAGGGCAAGGTGCTTTCGGTCCCCTGGTTCTGGGCCCCGGGAATGGAGGTGCCCCAGGTCCAGGTGGAGTCTATGAAGCCAGAGGATTTCACTGCCTACTATGATGCCCAGGGGAAGCGGATCGACGATCTTTATCTGGCCTACACAGCCGTGGCCACCGGCGATCCTGACTTCCCTGTCCTCGTCTATATCTATTCAGACCAACTTCAGTTAGCCTGGGGGGTATCGCGCCAGGAGGGCCGGGAGGATCTCTGGGGCCGCTATCGGATTGAAGGCGGGGAAGTTTCCCGCGCCATCCTGGCCGTAGCTTACGATCCGAAGACTCGCCACTGGGTCTCGATCGCCTACAAGCGTCCCTTTCCGCCCCGGGCAACCCATGCCGTGCCGGCGGGCTCGGCGGAGGACCTGGCCCGGCTCTTCGGACTGCCCCTGTGGCGGCGCTCGGAGCTGCTTTCCCGCTTCGGCCTGCAGGACATCTTCCCGGAGACGATCAACCCCTCCACTGTGAAGCCCATCGGCACTCTCATCATCAGCCCGGAAGGGGCAGAGGTCAAGAGGTGAAAGATGGGGGCACGGTGGATTGCAACGCTTTCGGTCCTCCTGTTGTCGTTCGGGTGGGCAGCAGGCCATCCGGCTCCCACCGCCGCCCAGGGCGATGATCGGTGCAAAGATCCCCGAAACCCCGCCTGTTTTGGCCTCGAGGTGCGCCAGACCCAGGACTTAGGGGCTTCGGGGCGGGAGGCGCGGCGGTGCACCGGGACCTGGACCATCGGGGTGATCCTCCCCGGCTCCAGCCGCAATTCCTG
>NZ_FYEK01000009.1 GCF_900187885.1 Thermoflexus hugenholtzii JAD2
TCCTGGAGGGCCTGGGTGAGGGCGGGGAGGGCCTGGGGGTCGCCGATCTTCCCCAGCGCCCATGCTGCCGCCCGGCGCACCATCCCGTCCTTGTCCTGGAGGGCCTGGGTGAGGGCGGGGAGGGCC
>NZ_FYEK01000010.1 GCF_900187885.1 Thermoflexus hugenholtzii JAD2
CACCACGCCGCCCCGGCGCTCCGGGCCGCCGGGGACATCGCCCACTGCCCCCGCACCGCCTGGCGAAGGACTTCCCCGGCCGCCTCAGAATAGGCCAGCACCGGAAGGCCCAGGCGTCCCGCGAGCCCCCAGTGGGGCGGAGCCGGATCCTCCACCAGAACCACGCCCCGCAGTTGCCAGTGGGTTTTTCGGAGGGCGGCGTAGTGGCCCAGCCCGTTGCCGGCCGGCACCCGGAAGGCCAGGAGCACCACCTCGAGGTCCTCTTCCCCCTCGCGCCATCCCGGGCCGGCCAGCGGAAGCGGCAACTCCCGAAGGTCCGGGCATCCCAACGCCCGCAGCGCCCTCCGGAGGGCTTCCCGACGCAGGGGGCAGGGCTCCGCGATCCCGACGACCATCCGATCCTCCTCGCTGTTGCTTCCCATATGGAATACCCCGCGAGCCGCCTTGTGGTGGGGGGGTCTCTTTTCCGATTCTCCGTGCCGATCGTGACAAGATCGTGACAAAACCGGGCCCCGGTGTGTTAGAATTCTGCGGTGGATCGCGAGCGGGAGGGACGACCGGCGGGTTGTTCGGCTCCTCCGGGGGGACTTTCGGCTGGGCCTGGGCGGGCGACCCGCGACGGGTTTCAAGCGGAGGGATCAGGGGACTCCCGCGTAAAGGCGGGGAGGGCCGCAGGCCGATCGGGTTTTCCCCGGCTCGGTCCGGCCCTCCCCGCCACGCATGCGAATCAAATCCTCGACGGTTGTTGACCCTACGCCCTCCGGATCACGGCCGCCGCTGAAGCACCGCGTCCACCTCGAGGCGGATGGTCTCATCCACGCTCAGCACCACGGGCACGCGAGGCGGCTCCAGCCCGAAGTCAGCGAAGGTGAACTGGGTGCGCGCCTGGGCGATGACGCGATCCCCCTCCACCCGCGCCGTCACCTCCCAGGTCACCGGACGGGTGGTCTCCCGGATCGTCAGATCCCCGATCAGCCGGAAGGTGTGCTCACCCGAGGTGGGGAGGGGCGAGGGCAGCCCCTGGATCTCGCGGGGGACGAAGACGGCATACGGATAGCGGTCGGCCTGCAAAGTGTTGCGCCGGATGAAGTTGTCCCGCCGCGCCTGATCGCTGGTCAGCGTGCGCAGGTCCACCTGGAAGCGCGAGGCCTCAGGGACGACCCGGTTGCCCTCCAGAACCAGCACGCCGGTGATGGCCCGGGTGGTCCCCACCGCATCGTTGGGCAGATCAAACCCCACCAGCTGTTCCCGCACCCGGTAGCGGGCTTCGCTTTCCTCTGAAATCACCCCATAGGCGATGCGATCTCCTGCAGCCGCATCGGAGGGGGCTGCGGTGGGGGTGGGCGCAGGGGGCGCCGGAGGCGTGCTCTCCCCGCCCGGAGCGGATGTGGGGATGGGTGTGGCCGTCGGAGGTGCCCCGGATGGGGCCGCGCAGGCGGCCATCAGGCCGCCGATCAGGAGCAGCAGGAGCGTTCTCTGTAAGAGACGTGCAGAAGCCATCTTTTCACCCTCCCGATGGGATGTTCGAATGGCCGAGCGGCTCAGGGGGCATGAAGCGGCCGGAGCGCCCGGATCAGATAGGCGTCCTCATGCTGCCAGTCCGTCGGAAGGATATGGAAGCCGGCGGCCTCCAGGGCCTGACGGACGATCCCCGGAGGCAGCCGGTGATCCCGCGGCGGACCCTCCTCGTGAACCGCGTCCGGCCGCCAATCCAGAAAACCCACCCGCCCGCCGGGCCGCAGGACCCGATGGAGCTCCCGCATCAGCGCATCGAGGGGCTCCACCTCGTGGGCGATGAAGGCCCCCCACGCGGCGTCCACGGAGGCGTCCGGCAGCTCGATGCGTGGGAGCTCCGACCGCAAGGGACGCACCCAGGGCGGGGGCTGTCGATCGAGCAGGGCCTCCAGCATCTCCGGGCTGACATCCAGGGCCCAGACGATCCCATCCGGGCCCACGAGTTCCGCCAGGGGAAAGGTCCAGAATCCGGGCCCGCACCCCAGATCCACCACCGTCTCGCCGGGCTGCAGGTGGAGGACGGCAAGCAACCGGGGCGGATCCCACTTCGCCCAGCGGGCGGGATCCAGCAGCAGCGCCCGCTTATGGGGGTCGAAGCGCCGTTCGTGAGCGGCCATGGCGGCCTCCCTACGCGCCATCCTCGATGATGCGCTCCTCCGGCGGAACGGGCTCGTCGCCGACGATGAGGCCGTCCTGGATGCGGACGATGCGCTCGGCGTGGCGGGCGACGAAGGGATCGTGGGTCACCACCACCAGGGTGATGCCGCGCTCCCGGTTCAGGCGCTGGAAGAGGGCCAGGATCTCCCGGCCGGTCTTCGAGTCCAGGTTGCCGGTGGGCTCGTCGGCCAGGATCACCGCCGGCTCGGCCACCAGGGCCCGGGCGATGGCCACCCGCTGCTGCTGGCCGCCGGAGAGCTCGTTGGGCCGGTGGTGCAGACGATCCCCCAGGCCGACCAGCTCCAGCATCTGCCGGGCCCGGTCCCGCCGGTCCCGGGCGCCCCGGTAGATCAGCGGCAGCTCCACATTCTGGAGAGCCGTGGCGCGGGGGAGCAGATTGAACGTCTGGAACACGAAGCCGATCTTGCGGTTCCGGATCTCCGCCAGCTGATCGTCCGAAAGCCGGGAGACCTCCTGGCCTTCCAGGATGTAGCGGCCACGGGTGGGCGTGTCCAGGCAACCCAGCAGATTCATCAGGGTGGACTTGCCGGACCCCGAAGGCCCCATGATGGCCACGAACTCCCCGCGCCGGATGACCAGGTCGACCCCGCGCAGGGCCGGGACCTCCACCTTCCCCAACCGGTAGATCTTCTCCACCCTCTCCATCACCATCACCGGGTCTCCCATCCCTTCCTCCTCCCACGGCATGTGCGAGGGTTTTGGATCTCTATTCATTCTGCCCTCGACTGGCCCTGGGCGCTACAACGCGCTATCCCTCGGGATTCACTCGTATCGAAGCGCTTCGATCGGATTCAGGGCAGCAGCCCGGGCGGCCGGGTAGATGCCGAAGAACACGCCCACGGCCACGGCGAAGGTCAGGGCCAGGGTGATCACGTCCCCGGTCACCACCGGGCGCAGCGTCCCGGTCCCAACCTGGACGCCCCGGATCAGCTGAGCGGCGCCGATCCCCAGGCCCACCCCGATCAGCCCGCCCAGGCCGCTCAGGGTGACGGCCTCGGTGAGGAACTGGAGCAGGATGTCCCGCCGCCGCGCCCCCACGGCTTTGCGCAGCCCGATCTCCCGCGTCCGCTCCGTCACCGACACCAGCATGATGTTCATGATCCCGATGCCCCCCACGATCAGGGAGATGGCGGCGATGGCCCCCAGGAAGACCGTAAGGGTCCCCGTGATCTGGGCCGAGGTCTGGATCAGGTCCTGCTGGCTGATGAGGGTGAAATCGTCGTCGTCGCCATCCAGGAGGCGGTGGCGCTCCCGCAGGACGGAGCGGGCGGCCTCCATCACCGCCGGCATCGCGGCCGTGCTCTCCGCCTGGATCAGGATCTGGGAGACCACCTCGCTGCCTCGGAACTGGCCGCCCCGGGCCAGCCGCTGGACTGCGGTGGAAAGCGGGACGAAGATCTGGTTGTCGGGGCTGCCGAACCCGGTGCCGCCCACCGGGGCGAGGACGCCGATCACGCGGAACGGGATGTTGTTGAGGCGAACGAACCCGCCGATGGGATCCCCATCGGGGAAGAGCTGGGCGGCCACGTTCGCCCCCAGGACCGCCACGGGGGCTCCGGTCTCCACGTGGGCGGAGGCGAGGAGGTCACCGCCGGCCACCTGGAGGTTGCGGACGGCGAAGAACTCCGGCGTCACGCCCTGGACGGAGACCCTCAGATTGCTCCGCCCGACGATCACCTGGGCGTTCGTCTGGAAGACCGGGGCCACCGCCGTCACCCCGGGCAGCTCCGCCAGGGCCCGGGCGTCGGCCGCGGTCAGCGTGGAAGCGGAGCCGGGCGCCTGGGCGACCCCGCCCACCCGCAGGCTGCCCGGCGTCACGAAGATCAGATTGGTCCCGACCCGCTCGATCTGGGCGCGAACGGCCTCCTGGGTCCCCCGCCCGATGCTCATCAGGGCGATCACGGAAGCCACCCCGATGATCACCCCCAGCATCGTCAGGAAGGAACGCATCTTGTTGGCCATCAGGCTCGCCATCGCCGTCCGAAATCCCTCCAGAAGGCTCATCCCCACCTCCCTTCCGTCATCCCGGCGGATGAAGCGGGCGCCAAGCCGCCTCGGCGATAGGGGCCGAAGGGCTCACCGGAAGATCCCGGGGCCGAAGAAGCCGGGTCCCGGGACACGGGTGCCGGAGGCGCCTGCTTGGGCAGTCGTCACCACCACGACATCGCCCTCCTGCAGCCCCTCCAGGACCTCCGCCATCGTATCCCCGCGCATCCCGATTCGCACCGGGAGGGTCTCCGTCTGATCGCCGCGCATGACAGTCACGAAGGTCTGCCCGCCCCGAGTGATCAGCGCCCGCCGCGGGACGAGCAGCGCGTTCTCCCGACGGGCGACGGTGATCTGGACCTGCACGGTCATCCCCGCCCGCACGGACGGCGCGTTCTCCTCCAGGGCGATGGTCACCGGGAAGTTCACCACCCCCTGGACCTGGGTCCCTATCGGCGCCACCGAGACGACCTTCCCCTTGAGGCGGGTGTCGGGCGTGGCCTCGGGGATGATGACCGCCTCCTGCCCCGGAGCCACCTGGGCGACGTCCACCTCCGGGAGGTTCACCACCACCTCCAGACGGTTCAGGTCCCCGAGGGTGATGGCCGGCGTCCCGGCGGGGGCCGGACTCCCCTCCACCAGGTTCACCGCTGTTACCACCCCGTCGATGGGAGCCACCAGCCGGGCCTGCTCCAGGCGCAGCTCCAGCTGGCGCACTGCGATCTCCGCCTGCTGCACCTGATACTGCGCCAGCTCCAGGTCCAGGCTGGGATCCTGCACCTGTAAGCGGGTCAGATTCGCCCGGGCCTGGGCCAAAGCGGCCTCGGCCGCTTTCAGTTGCTGCTCCGTGGGTCCGGATTGGGCCTTCTCGTATTGCAGGCGGGAGATCTCGGCCTGCAGCTCCGCCTGCCCCACCCGCGCCTGGGCCAGCTCCAGATCCACTGAGGAAGCGGTGGGCGAGCCGGCCGTCTTATCCCGGCTGAGCTGGGCCTGCCACAGGGCGTTCTTGGCCACCTCGTAGTTCAGCCGGGCGATCTCCCGATCGCGGGGGTCGGGGCCTGCCTTCAAGGCCTCCAGGCTGGCCTGGGCGTTGGCCAGGGCCGCCTGCGCCGCCGCCAGGTCGGCCGGGCGGGCCCGGGCGGTCGCCTGGGCCTGGGCCAGCCGGATCCGGGCGATCTCCAAGTTGATGCGGGCGTTCTGCAGCTGGAGCTCCAGATCCCGCGTGTCCAGCTCCGCCAGCACCTGGCCAGCCTTCACCGCGTCCCCCACCCCGACGTAGACCTTGCGCACGACGCCGGATTGAGTGAAAGCCAGGTTCACCAGAGTGTGGGGCTGAAGGTTGCCGGACCCGCTGACGGTGACCTCCAGGGTGCCCCGACGCACCCGGACCACCGTGTTCTGACCCTGCGGGGACTGGGCCGTCGAAGCCCCCGCGCAGGCGACGGCCAGGATCAGGATCAGCGAAACGAGAATCCCCCATTGTCCTTTTCGCATCAGTTCCTCCGTCTCTAAGAGCTAACGGGAAAGGGTTTCCTGCAAGCCTTGGATGAGCAGTTCCTTCTCCAGATCCGTGAGGCGCGCCTCCGGATGGATAAGCAGATAATCCGCTGGCGGCATGCTTCCATTGCGGATCACCCGAGCGATCTCCTCCGCCAAGCGGGCTTTGCGGGCCGGTGACAGCGCGGCCGGATCCAGCTCGGAGAGGTTGAGGGCCTGCCGGCCCTCGTTCACGTGTAGAACGGTCAGCCAGGAGGCCGGTGCGACCGCGGTATACCAGGGCCAGCGCGTTTCGTTGCTATGGCAGTCCGCACACGCCCGCTGCCAGAGGGCTTGGGTCTGAGGAGAATCCCATGGGATCGTCGCCCGAGCCGGCGGGTTGGTGCGCGGGACCGGGATCAGCTGGGCGATCAGCAAAGCGGCCAGGCTCAGCATGGCCCCGGCGCCCAGGGCCCGAAGGCCCTCCTGCGGCCGATCTCCCCAGATCGCCGCAGTGGGAACGTCCTCCATGCCCCATCGGCGTCGGCTCCAGCCCACTGCACCCAGCGCGAGAAGCGCCAGGGCGCTCAGGATGCCACCTCCGACCGCCATGGTGGACGGGGCCACCCGCACCGGCGCCAGCCCCTCCGGCGGCCGCCCCGGGAAGGGCCCCACGAACGGCTCCCCTCGGAATCGCTCCCCCGACGTGCCGAAAGGCGGCACGGCGCGAGCGCCTTCACCCAGGGTCTCCGGAGGGCCCAGGAAGCCGGGCACCCCACCGGGCCCGAAGCTCCCCTGAAGCCCTGCAAAGGCCGGAGCCGGCCCACGGGCCATCGCCAGCAAGAAGGCCAGAAGGAGGGAGAGGCCCGCAACCAGCCCGCTGGCCCCTCCCAACCCCAGCAGGGCCTGGACCCATTTGTGGATCCGGGACGGGAGATCCATCCGCAGGCCCGCGACGGTGACCGCGATGAGCAGCAACAGGGCGCTGCCCACGGTCCAGAGGGCCGCGAAGGGTCCCACCGTGCCGATTTGAAGGAGGAACATCAAGAGGCCCAGGAGCGTTAGGAAAAGAAACCAGGCAGGCAGGACAAGGAGAATCTTCCGGGGCCACGAAGCGGGCCGGAGGGCGGTGATCCCGGCCACGAGGGCAGCGGCCCCCAGGGCCGATAGGGCGCTCACCCCAATGGCCCAGCGGGAGACCTGCTGCAGGGCCGTGAACCCGGTCACGTTCCGATAAAGGAAGCCGAAGCGGGCGCCCAGGACCGTCAGGACGCCGTAGAGCAAGACTCCCAGGGCGATCCCCCAGAGCGGGATCAGGAAGCCAAACCATCGTCGCCCCATGGGTTCCTCCAGATGATGGTGATGTCAGGCCACAGCGGCCCCGCTGCGCAGTGGGAGGATCAGCTCGAAGCGGCTGCCCTGGCCGGGCCAGCTGCGCACTTCCACCTGTCCGCCGTGGGCTTCCACGATCCAGCGCACAATGGCCAGGCCCAAGCCGCTCCCCTCCGCCGGGGCGTTCCGCCCCCGATAGAAGCGCTCGAAGATGTGGGGAAGGTCCTCCGGATCGATGCCGGATCCGGTGTCCTCCACCCAGATCCGGACGCGCTCCCCCTCCCGCCGGGCGCCCACCGTGATCCGCCCGCCGGACGGCGTGAACTTGACCGCGTTGTCCAGCAGGTTGGCCAGGGCCATCTCCAGCCGCCACCGATCCCAGATCCCCTCGATGGGCTCCGGCGGGAGCTCGAGGGAGAGGGCGATCCCCTTCCGGGCTGCTCCTTCCCGGAACAGGGAGAGCGCGGCCCGGAGGACATCCTCCAGGGCATGGGGGGCGAGGTCCAGGGAGATCAGGCCGGCCTCCAGGCGGGAGAGGTCCAGGAGGTTGTGGGTGATCCAGGCCAGCCGATCCACCTGAGCCTGGCTCTCGGCGAGGAAGGCGGCCCGGGCCTCCGGGTCCTCCGCCGCTGGCCCTTGCAGGAGCTCCAGGAAGGTCCGGAGGGCAGTCAGCGGCGTGCGGAGCTGATGGGAGGCGTCGGCGATGAAGTGGCGCAGGACGTCCCGCTCCCGGGCCAGGGCCGTGAAGCTGGCCTGCAGGCGCTCAGCCATCCGATTGAGCTCGGCGGCCAGATGCCGCAGCTCCACCGGCCCGGCCTCCGGCGCGCGGACGTGGAGGTTTCCCTCGCCCATTTGCACCGCCGCGTGGGCCAGGCGACGGATAGGGCGGCTCAGCGCCTCGCTCACCCCCAGGCCCAGCAGCCCGGCCAGCAGGGCGGCGACGAGGCCGGCCAGGGCGAAGGCGCGGGTGGTGGCGGCGATCACCTCCAGGCTGGGCTCCACCCCGGCCTGCAGCTCCACATACCCGATGGGCGCCCGGGGATCCCCGATGGGCGCCCGCGCCACCAGTGGAAGCGAGGGCGCGGTGACCTCCTCTCCCGCCTCCGGGGACCCAGGCAGCGTCTCAAAGTGGAAGCGGCTGCCCCACGGGCTGCGGAACTGGCGGATCCGCATCCAGCGCATCCCGGGGGGGCTATGGGCGGGCCAGCCCTCCCGGCCCCGCAGATAGAGGGAGCCCCACGGAGGGATCCCGGCTCCCTCGGCACCGGGGGTAGACGCCGGGGCGGCCCAGAGGACCTCCCCGGCGGGGCCGGTCGGGAAGCCGGAGTCGGCCAGCACCCGGCCCTGGGCGTCCAGGATGCGCACCCGGGCGTTCCCCAGGAAGGCGGTGGCGTAGGCCAGGCGGGTCAACCCCTCCGGCCAGGGCTCCGGCTCCATGAACATCCGGGCCTGCCGGGCCACGGCCTCCGCGTTCGCCCGCAGCACCGCCTGCTCCTGCCGGATCCCATACGCCCGCAGCAGGCTCACCGTCAGCACCCCGGTGATCCCCACCGCGACGATGCTGAGCAGCAGATAGCTCCCGATCAGCCACCCGCGAATGGAACGGATCCGCCCGAACGTCCGCATGGTGCCTCCTCAAAGACCAGACGTAGGGCAACTGCAAGCCGTTGCCCTACTCACTGGGGGCCGGCGTCGGAGAGACGGCGGGAGCCGGAGCGGCCATAACTCGGGAGAGCACTCCTTCGCGGGCGAGCAGGAACAGCGTCCCCACGACGACGCCGATCAGCCCTGCCATTCCCAGAACCCCCGGACCGGTCCATACCCACCGGCGCATCGATTCTCCTCCTCTCCACAAGGCCTGTCCGTGACGATCATGCTACGCCTGGAGCATTGTGCCTCTGTTGCCCCTCTGTTAAGGCTCCTTAACAGGATGGCTGGATTTGCCATTGGGCCTTGAACCATGGGGGAAGCCTGGACGGGGCTTGCGGAGGGGTTTTCCTTCAGATTCTCCCGCAGGCGGCGGATCACGAAGAACCGGGGATACTGGCTCTCCAGGCGAAGCGTATGCCTCTAAGGCAGAGGGGCATTGGCGATCCAGTGGCGCTGTATGCCCGGCACACGATCGAAATCCCGGTCGTCAGAGGCAATCGCGGGGACGTTCAGGCGATCCATGATAGCGACGTGGAGAGCGTCCCGAGGCAGCAGTCCGTATCGGGAAGCGTGGTGCAGGAAACGATATGCATCCTCCGTCTCCACACCGACGAGATGCACGTTAGGCAAACGAAGTAGCATCTCAATAGCCCTGCGAATTGGCGGCGCGTGACGTCTTACCAGCCCTGCAGGATCCTGGCGTAACCCTGTGAGAGGATGCTGGCCTTCCTGTTCGCGAATGCGTGCTAACAGCAAGCGGTAAAACAGTTCATCCAGGACAGGAACCCCTACCAGGGCGGCAATCTCTCCCTTAATGACGCGCTCCAGGAAAGAGCGAACAACCGCCAGATATCGTCGGTCAGAACGGAGATACATGTACCACACATTGGTGTCCACATAGACAGGGCCGGGAGGGACCTCATCGAGCCTCATAAAAGCCCCCAACTTCGAGGTCGAAGTCGTAAAACTCAAAGGGTTCTTCCCCCAGACATCCGGCCAGTTCATCCAGCGTCTGATAAGGATCAGTCGGCTCTTCTGGAAGGATGGAAATCTCCCCCTTCCGCACAACAAGACGCAACCGTTTGCCCAGGAGAGCTTCGTCCAGCAGCTCTCGAGGCAATATAAGCGCCCCTTCCGCCTCCACCGTCAGCTCCCGCTCCGTCATGGGAATCACCTCCCGGCCCATTTCCGCCTACATGGTTTTCTGATTTCGACGTTTCCCTCATCACGCCCGCATGATAGTTTTTACCATAGGATGCTCAAGCCTCACAATCCCCACCCATCATCTCCGCTGCACACGCCTCGTCCGAATCGAGTCCTCCTCGGACTGCGCCACCGTCAGGCCGCCAGCGCCCTGCGCACCACCGACGTGCGGCAACCGTCGATATCGTCCGTGCTTCCCCCTTCCTGGAAGCCCTATTACACCGACCGTCTGCATCTCTTTACCGGGAGACTGCCGTTCCGCAGCACATCGTCATTTATTTCACCCCGAAGGGCGAAACAAACGACCGGCGGCTTCCTGCTTCAACGACCCGTAGCTCGTAGACCGGCTCATAGCCGTTCCGCCGCCAGAGGGATCTGGGGCACCCCAGCCGGTCTTCGACCGGCTGGGGACCCCGCGACAGGCGTGACTTCCCGGAGAACTCCCGGTAGGGCCTTTCAGGGCGGCCAACCCGTAGTTTCTCAGATTGAGGGCCGCGTTGAGATCCCGATCCATCTCCAGCCCGCACGCCTCGCACCGGAACACCCGCTGCGAGAGCGGGAGCGCGGGAGCCACCCAGCCACAGCGCGAGCACCGCTTCGTGGACGGGAAGCCCCGCGGCGCCACGATGAGACGGGCCCCATACCAGGCGCACTTATACTCCAGCATCCGCCGGAAGGTTCCCCACCCCACATCCTGGATGGACCGGGAAAGGCTCCCGTTCCGCGCCAGACCCCGGATGTTCAGGTCCTCCACCACCAGAACCGGCTTGGCTTTCGCCAGCTCCGTGGTGATCTTGTGCAGGAAATCCCGGCGGATGTTCCGCACCCGGCGGTGCAGCCGGGCCAGACCCAACGCGGCCTTCTCGTAGTTGCGCGAGAAAACCGTCCGCTTTCGTTCCTCCCCCGTCTCCGGGTCCTGTTCCACCACCGTCCGCCTCTGCTTACGAGAAAGCTTTTTCGAACGCCGCTTCAAAAGCCGCAAAGCCCTCGCCAGCGGCTTCGGCGCTTCGATTCGCGTGCCATCGGAAAGCACGGCGAACGATTCCAGCCCCACATCGATGCCCACCACGTCCTCCGGCCCTTGAATCTCCCGGGGCTCGGGGTCCGGGCGCTCCACCTCGCAGGTCAGGCTCACAAACCAGCGATCCGCCTCCCGGGAGATCGTGGCCGAAAGGATGCGGGCCTTCCGCTCGTGGAGGAGGACGATCAGTTTATCGGTCCGCTCTTTGGTGCGCACCTTGCCGATGCGGGGAAGCTGCACGTGCCGGGGAGTGACCCGGATGGAACCCGTCAGGCGAGCCTTGTTGTCCGCCAGAGCCTTCTTACGCTTGAAGCGGGGGAAGCCGGCCCGGCCCTCCCGCCAGTTGCGGATAGCCCGCTCCAGGTCCCGAAAGGCCTCCTGAGGGGCGCACTTGGAAACCTCCACCCACCAGGGGGCGTGCGGACGCTTCCAGACGTTCCACGCCTTGTGGAGGTCCATCGCGGATGGGATCCGCTCGCCGTGTGCCAGGGCCTCCCGGCAGCGGGCCAGGCCCCAGTTGTAGGCGAAGCGGGCAGCGCCCACGTGCTTCGCCAGGGCGATCCGGGCTTCCCGGTTCGGGTCCAGTTCAAAACGAAAGGCTTGAGTTACTCGCATCCCATCGCCTCCGGCGCCCGCCGGGCCCGGTTCCGTGCGGACCACTCTGCTTCCGAGTCCGGGTGGAGCGCTTCATGGCCGAAATGGATGATCATAAAAACGGCAGCTGCTGGCAACCCTCTTCTACGGCTGGAACTTATAGCCCACGCCGCGTATGGTGACGATCCAGCGGGGGGCGGAGGGGTTTTCCTCCAGCTTCTCCCGCAGGTGGCGGATGTGGACGTCCACCGTGCGATCGTCCAGGACCTCACGGTCGTAGCCCCAGACGGCCTCCAGGAGCTCCTCGCGGGAGAAGGGGCGGTTCGGGTGGGTGACCAGGAATCGGAGCAGGCGGAACTCGGTGGGGGTGAGGGGGACAGGCCGGCCTCCCCGGGTCACCTGGAGCCGCTCCAGGTCCACCTCGATATCCCCGAAGCGGATCCGCTCCCCCGGGGCCGCCATGGCCAGCTCGCCGTAGGCCCGACGCAGCAGGGCCCGCACCCGGGCGATCAGCTCCCGCAGCCGGTAGGGTTTCACCACGTAGTCATCCGCCCCCACCTCCAGTCCCACTACGCGATCGACCTCCTCATCCAGGGCCGTGAGCATGAGGACAGGCTGCCGCAGGCCCTCGCCGCGCATCCGCCGGCAGACCTCGAATCCGTTGAGATCCGGGAGCCGGATGTCCAGGATGATCAGGTGGGGATCCCGCTGGCGGGCCAGCGTCAGGGCCTTCTCCCCAGTGTCCGCCCACAGGACCTCGTAGCCCTCCTTCTTTAGGGCATATTCGAGCCCGCGGGCCACGGCGGGCTCATCTTCCACGATCAGGATCCGCTCCCCAGCCATCCGAATCCTCCCTGGGGTTCATTCAGAGGCTCCCCGCCCGCTGGGGACCAGGCGGACGATCAAGAACAGGATGGTGGCGGTGAGGACGATGGCCGCCCCGGAGGCGACGCCGGCGTAATACGAGGCATAGAGCCCCACCACAGCCGACAGCGCGGCCAAGAGGACGGCCAGGGCCATCATGGCCGGCAACCGCCGGGTCATCAGATACGCCGTCGCCGCCGGGGTCACCAGCATCGCCACCATCAGGGCCACGCCCACCGTCTGCAGCGCCACCACCACCGTGATGGCGATCAAAACCCGCAACAGGTTGTCGAAGAAAGCGGCCGGCAGCCGGAGGGTGACCGCCAGGATGGGATCAAACGAGACCACCAGGAATTCTTTATAGAAGAAAAAGACCAGGGCGGCCACCAGGGCGGCGAAGATCGCCAGGCGGATGAGATCCCCTTCCCCCACCCCCAGCACATCCCCGAAGAGGAGATGGGTGAGGTCCACGGCGTAGCTGCGGGAGGTGGAGATCAGGACCACCCCCAAGGCCATGGCGCCGGCGAACAGGATCCCGATGGCGGTGTCCTCTTTGAGTCGCCCTCCCCGGCTGAGGGTGCCGATGACCAGGGCGGCCAGGAGGGCGGTCCCCAGCCCCCACCAGAACAGGTGGGCGCGGGAGCCGCCGCTGAGCAGGTAGCCGATGGCCAGGCCGGGCAGGATGGAATGGGCCAGGGCGTCCCCGAAGAAGGCCATCCCGCGGAGCACCACATAGGTGCCCACCAGGGCGCAGAGCCCGCCCGCCACCACCGCCGCGATCAGGCCCCGCACCATGAACGCGTATCGCAGCGGGTCCAGGAGAACCCCCATGATCTCGCTCACCGTCTCACCCTCCCTCACAACAAGTATCCCCGACCACGATCAGCTCCTCTCCCACGCGGATCAGGCGCAGGTGGCCGCCGTAGGCGGCCTGCAGGGCCTGCGGGGTGAGGATCTCCTCGGGAGGGCCGAAGGCGATCCGCCGTCGGTTCAGCAGCAGCACGCGATCGAAGTAAGACGCGGCCTGATCCAGATCGTGGGTGGTGAGCAGGACGGTGACTCCCTGCCGGCGCAGGCGCTCCAGGATCTCCAGGATCCCCTGCTGGGCGGGCAGGTCCAGCCCGGTGAAGGGCTCATCCATTAGCAGCAACTCGGCCTCCTGGGCCAGGGCCCGGGCGATGAACATGCGCTGCTGTTGACCCCCGGAGAGGGCCCGGATGGGACGTTCGGCCAGCTCCGCGATGCCCACCTCCTCCAGCGCGCGGCGGACGATCTCCCAATCCCGCGGCCCGGGATGGCGGAACAACCCCATCTTGCCCACCCGCCCCATCATCACCACATCGGCCACGGTGAGGGGGAAGTTCCAGTCCACCTGGTTCCGCTGGGGGATGTAGGCGATGCACAGGTGACCGTGGGGGCCGTGGCCGTAGATCCGCACCGATCCGGCGGTGGGGGTCAGCACCCCGGCGATGATCTTCAGCAACGTGCTCTTGCCCGCGCCGTTGGGCCCCACGATGGCGATCCGCTCGCCCGCCTCCACCGTGAAGGAGACGTCCTCCAGGGCCACCACGCCATCATAGTGCATGGAGACCCCGGAGACCTCCAGGATCGGCAGGCCGGGGGAATGCCGCGCCTCCCATCCCTGCCGGGTAACCTTCCGCCACAGATTCACCAGCGCCATCGCTCCCTCCAGAAGAGGATACCGACCGGTTCAGCGCAGGGCCTCCACGATGCGGCGGACGTTGATGCGCATCATCCCGATGTAAGAATCCGCCTCGCTCCCCGGCTCGCCCAGGGAGTCCACATACAGTCGCACCAGGCGCGTCCCGGTGTCCCCCGCCACCCGTCGGGCCAGGGCGGGGTCCACCGTGCTGCTGACGAAGATGGCCTTCACGCCCAGGGCCCGGATGGCCTCCTCCAGGGCGGCCAGCTCCTGAGGGGAAGGCTGGGCGGTGGTGGTGACCCCCGGGAGGATCGTCCCCACCTGCTCGAAGCCGTAGCGGTGGGCGAAGTATCCGAAGACCTGGTGCTCCGTGACCAGCTTGCGGTTCTCCGGCGGGATCTGCGCCACCTGATCCCGGATCCAGGCGTCCAGCTCCCGCAACTGCGCCCGATAGGCCTCCGCGTTGCGGCGATATCGCTCCGACCGCGCCGGATCCAGCCGGCTCAGCGTTGCCTCAATAGTGTGGGTCCAGGTGATCACGTTGAGGGGATCCAGCCAGACGTGCGGATCCCACGGCCCTTCATGCTTGTGGCCGTGATCTTCGTGTTCGTGGCCATGTTCAGATTCCTCTCCCTCCTCGCGATGGCCGGCGATCGCCTCGAAGGGCCGCAACGGGATCCCCTCCGCCAGCTCCACATACAGGGCCTTTCCCCCCGCGTTCTTCAAAAGAGGCTCCAGAAAGGCCTCCAGGCCGGCCCCGACGGCGAAGATCACGTCGGCCTCCGCCACCCGGGCGACATCCTGCGGGCTGGGCTCAAAGGCGTGGGGGTCCGCCCCCACGGGCAACAAAACCGTCACCTGAACCCCCTCGCCGCCGATCTGGCGCACCACATCCCCCACGATGGAGGTAGTGGCCACCACCGCAAGGGGACGGGCGCCGGGAGCCACGGAAGGCGCCCCTCCGACCGGGGCGCAGGCCGTCAGCCACACCATCACAGGCAGGAAAACCCGCCATCCTCGAAGCGCCATCGCATCTCCTTCTGAGATCAAAGATCCCGACATGGCCCACAGAGGCCGACGAGCTGGAGCAGGTGATCCTCCACCCGGAAGCCGGTCCGCCGCTCCACCTGGGCGATCAGGCCGCTCAGGTCCTCCGCGCCGGGGAACTCCACGGCGCGGCCGCAGCGACGGCAAACCAGGAGATGGTGGTGGCCCGGCGAGGCCAGGACGTAGCCGTCGCACCGATCCTCCCGATGGACGCGGCGCACCAGCCCGGCCCGCTCGAGGACCATGAGGGCCCGATACACGCTCACCAGCCCCAGGGAGCGGTGGAGCCGGCGCCCCCGGGCGTGGATCTCCTGCGGGGAGAGGGGGCGCGCGGCCCGCTCCAGGACCCGCATCACCACCCGCCGGGGCATCGTGATCCGCCATCCGGCCCGGCTCAGCTGCTCCTCCCAGCGCATGGGCCTCCTCTTACTGAAAAATTTTTTCAAAAACAGTGTATCGTGGGATCTCCGCATTGTCAAATCCGGGAGGTGGTTCAGGAAGGGAAGCTTGGAACCAGAATCAAGGAGAGCGGCCTTCGCGGAGAAGATGAAGGCGCAGATCAGGTGGGGGAGCTATGGGCCTCTCCTGGGCGATACTCCCACCATTCGACCTGTCGCGCGGCGATGACCTCCGCAACACGTCGCTCCCGAGAGCTCAGCTTAGATCTTCCGGTTTTGACCTCGACGAACACCACCCGCCGGATCTCCCCTTCGCTCAACCCGTCGAAAACCACGAAGTCCACAGGGGATCCGATGAAGCGCGCATCTTGGGGATTGAACGGGAAATCTGGGAGACAAGGAGCCAGCTGCTCTGTCACCCGGCCCCTCACCACCGCTTGGCTTCGCTGGATAGCATCCTGTCTGATCTGTTCCTCGAATTCTTGTTTCCACCGCTCAAACTGGTTCTGCGCCTCCTGGAGTGCGAGCTCCTTGCTCTCCCTCCGGATCTGGTCTTCATATCGCTGGCGCCATTCATCGAACTTACGCTGCAGGAGCGAGGGGATCTCCGCCTTAAGCGAAAGATAGCGATAGAAGAAGTAGGCGGCGATCCCGAGCGTCAGGATCCAGAGGTAGAGGAAGATCTCCATCCCTGTCCCTCCTGCTGGGGAGCGGGGGCATCTTACCGACGGCGGGAGGGCACCCGGGCCTCCTCCCCGGCCTTCAACCGGGCTACGTATTCCAGGATCTCTCGGGCGCTCTGCACCGCCGCCCGACCGGTCCCGCCCAGCATCTGGGCCAGCTCCGCCACCCGGGCCTCCCCTTCCAGGCGCTGGACTCGGGCGACGGTCCGCTCCCCGGCCACCTGTTTCTCGACCTTGAAATGGGCGTCCCCGAAGCCGGCCAGCTGGGGCAGATGGGTCACGCACAGCACCTGGTGATGGCGCGCCAGGCGCCACAGCTTCTCCCCCACCACCGCCCCTACCCGGCCGCCGATCCCCTGGTCGATCTCATCGAAGATCAGCGTGGGCACCGGGTCCGCCCGGGCCAGGGCCACCTTGAGGGCCAGCATCAGGCGGGAGGTCTCCCCGCCCGAGGCGATGCGGGCCAGGGGCCGCAACCCCTCGCCGACGTTGGGCGCGATGAGGAAGGTCACCCGGTCCAGCCCGGTGGCGTCGAAGGCCCAGCGCGCGCCGTTCGCGTAGGCCCCCTCCTCGTCCGGCGTCCGCTCCAGGGCAACCTCGAAGCGCGCGCCGGCCATCCGGAGATCGGCCAGCTGAGCCTCCACCTCCCGGGCCAGCTGTTCCGCGGCCTCCTGACGCCGCCGGGAGAGCGCCTCTCCCAGCTCGCCGATCTCCCGCAGCAACCGCTCCGCCTCCTCCTCCAGGGCGGCCAGCCGCTCCTCCGCGTGGGTCAGGGTCTCCAGCTCCTGCCGAGCCCGCCGGGCGTAGGCCAGGATCTCCGCCACCGTGTCCCCATATTTGCGCTGCAGGCGCCGGATCAGGTCCAGGCGCTCTTCGATCTGAACCAGCCGCCGCGGGTTGAACTCGATCCGCTCCCGATAATCCCGGACCGCGCGGGCGAGATCTTCCACCTGAGCGCTCAGGCCCTCCATCGCCTCGAGATAGGGCTGGAAGAGGGGATCGATGCGGGCGAGGGCCTGCAGGGCCCGCGCGGCCTCGCTTAGGCGATCCAGGGCGGAGGGGGCTTCGTCCTCTCCCTCGTAGAGGGCCCGGTAGACAGCGTCGGCCAGATGGGCCAGCTGCTCGGCGTTGGCCAGGCGGTTGCGCTCCTGGAGCAGCGCCTCCTCCTCCCCCTCCCGCAGCCGCGCGGCCTCGATCTCCTCGATCTGGAACCGCAGCAGGTCCATGCGCCGCGCCTTCTCCCGCTCATCCTGGCGCAGCTGTTCGATCTCCCGGCGCACCGCGCGCCAGCGGGCCACCCGCTCCGCCAGGGCCGCCCGCAGCTCCCCGACCCCCGCGTAGCGATCCAACAGCTCCAGCTGCTCCCGGGCCCGCAGCAGCGAGAGGTGCTCCGTCTGCCCGTGGATGTCCACCAGGACCTGGCCGATCTCCTTCAGCACATGCAGGGGCACCAGCCGCCCGTTCACCCGGGCCACGTGGCGCCCGCCCTGCCGGATCTCCCGGCTCAGCACCAGCTCCGAAGTTGCTCCCTCCTCCCGCAACCCGTATTCATCCAGGATGGGGGCCAGCAGCGCGGCGGTCGCCTCATTGACCTGGAAGAGGCCCTCGATGCGGGCCCGCTCCGCGCCGGCGCGGATCATCTCCACATCCGCCCGCCCCCCCACCAGCACCGCCACCGCGTCGACCAGGAGGGACTTGCCCGCCCCGGTCTCCCCGGTGAGGACGTTCAGCCCCGGCTCCAGCCGCAACACCACCTCATCGATGATGGCGAAATCCCGCACGTGAAGCTCCACCAGCATCCCATCCTCCACCCCAAAGCCCTACCGCCAGAACCGCAGGTAACCGATCACCGTGCTGATGGCCATGGCCAGATACACGCCATCCCAGAGGGCGCGCGGGAGGAGAAACGGAGAGGCCAGCCAGAGGGGCAGACGCCACAGGAGCAGGCCGGCGGCCAGCCCGCCGCTGGCCACCAGCCAGATCCAGCGCCCGCGGCGCCGCCCAATCAGGCGATGCACCGCGCCCGCGGTGAGGCTCCCCACCAGCGGCCCGACGAAGATCGCCCAGAAGCCCAGGGCGGCGACCAGCGGGGCGGCGATCAGGCCGAGGACCAGGGCGGCCACGGCCGCGATCCCGTAATCCAGCGGGCGGGCGTTGAAGAAGAGGGCCTGCTGACCGGCCACGCACTCCCGGCAACGATAGCCCACCGGCGTCTGCACCGCGCAACGGACGCAGATCGGCCGCCCGCAGCGGTTGCACCGCAGGGTCGTGGGGACGTTCGGATGAAAGGCGCAGAACAGGGTCTCCCCCTCCGCCATCCCTCGCCTCCCGCGTGGAGTAGGGGCGCAGCGGCGCTGCGCCCCTACATTCCGGTTCCAACAACACCCAACAGGAGGACCACCCGCACGCGGAACTCCTCCCTCAATTATGATAGAAGAGCGGACCGAGTGAGCGCTCCGGGCCGCTTCAGCCGATCCACGCCGCCCCGATCCCGGCCAGGAGGGCGCCGGCCAGGGCGGCCAGGGCGTTCACCCCATCGTTGGTCAGCCACGGCCACCCCCGCACCAGCTGGGTTCGCCGGCCGCAACGATGGACCGGGCGTTCGGTCTCCTTGCCGCAACGGTCGCACCAGTAGATCCCCTGGACCGTGGCCCCCAGCAGGCTGTCGAATAGGGCGGCGAGGAGGCCGGCCAGGCCCACGAGGAGCGCATCCCCTATGGATCCCCCAACCGGGCTTCCCAGCAGGGCGAGGAGCCCGATCCCCAGCGCCCCGATCCCCGCCGCGGCCGTCCCTTCTGGAGAGATCGCCCCGGAGGTGCCGGGTGGGACAAGCCGTCCGTCCCGGATCCGTCGGGGCGGCCGGGGGCTGAGCAGCCCGATTTCGGTGGCCCAGGTGTCCGCGGTGACCGCGGCGAGGCTCCCGGCGAAGGCCCACCAGAGGGTCGGGTGAGGGGAAAGCGCCCAGATCAGCGCAAGGAGAGCACCGACGCCGCCGTTGGCCAGGGCTTGGCCCAGATCCCGGCGCCCCCCTTTGGCGAACTCCCGCGCCACCCCCGCCTTCCGGCCTGCTCGATAATGGGTGAGGGCGGAGGAAGAGATGAAAAAGGCAAGTAACAGGAAGGCCCATGGCCAGCCCCCGAAGCCGAACACCGCCGTGCCCACCAGGACGGCGCCCAGCCATCCGCTGCGATCCAGGGCTTCCAGCCGATAGGCCACCCCGCCGATCCCGAAGCTCAGCACCAGGCCCAGGGCCAGCCGCAGGGGAACCTCCCCCACGCTTCCCTCCTTCGTTCCGCGCTCCCCATCCCCTCATGCCAGTGTAAGCCGGATCCCCATCCCCGCCATGGGGAGCGCAGACGGAGAGTAGGGGCCCTCACCTCGTTCCTTACCCGTTTGCGCCGCAGGCCTCCGAGCGCCCGGATGTGGCAGCGCCCGGGAAGGGACGCTAAGATAGTAGAGATTGTGCGCAGATCCACCCCATAGGCCGGCATGATGCGAACCCCCTCATCGACCGATGAAACAATGGGGCCGCGAAAGGAGGAGGGATGATGCGGTTCGAACGCAAGATCCAGGAGGAGGCCGCCCGCGCGGCGCGACGCCTGCCGCCCGGACAGGTGCTCACGGACAGGTTCCCCGTCCTTCACTACGGGCCGGTCCCGAAGTTCGACCCGGCTACATGGGATTTCCGCGTCTTCGGGCTGGTAGAGGAGGAGCGGCGGTGGACCTGGGAGGAGTTCCAGCAGCTGCCCCGCACCACCATCACCGTGGACGTCCACTGCGTCACGGGATGGAGCAAGCTGGACACCACCTGGACCGGGGTGGCCTTCCGGGATCTGTTGCGGTTCGTCCGGCCCAAGCCCGAGGCCCGTTACGTGATGGCCCACTGTGAATACGGCTTCACGACCAACATCCCGATGGAATACATGGAGGATGCCCTCCTGGCCACCCATTACAACGGGGAGCCCCTGACCCCCGAGCACGGCTACCCGCTCCGCCTCGTCGTCCCCCGCCTTTACTTCTGGAAGAGCGCCAAGTGGCTCCGAGCCCTGGAGTTCATGGCCGAGGATCGCCCCGGGTTCTGGGAGCAGGCGGGCTATCACATGCGCGGGGATCCGTGGCGGGAGGAACGCTACCGGGAGGACTGGTAAGGGGAACGGGCATGAGCGGGAACATCGCGGTAGCCCACGAGATCGATGCCCTCCCGGATCCGCTTTCAAAGCCGGGCGTGCGATGCCGTCAACATAATGAGGTCCGGGGGTATCTTCTCGAGTTCCCTGATTGGATCGGGGTGATCATTCAGGCAGTCCAGGCGGTTCGCCGCCATCTGCTGGAAGCGCACCTGCCGCTTAGCGAATCCTGAGATCCGGAGGGAAAGGCCGATGCAGACCTATGCGTATGGGTATCCGCGTCTGGGGCGCAAGCGGGAATACAAGACCCTGATCGAAGGTTTCTGGCAGGGGAAGGTCTCCGAGGCGGAGCTGACGGCCGGCCTGGAAGCCTTAGAGGAGGAGCGCCTCGCCGCCTACCGCCGGTTCGTCGATCGCTTCCCCATCGGCGAGATGTCCCTTTACGACCCGATGCTGGACACAGCCCTGATGCTGGGCCTTTACCCGAACGGCGGCCGGCTGGAGGATTACTTCGCCCTGGCCCGGGGCGAAGGGGCCCTCGAGCTCACCAAGTGGTTCAACACGAACTATCACTATCTGGTCCCCGAGATCCGGATGGAGGCCGGCACCCCGCCGCCCTTCCGGCTGGCCTGGAACAAGCCCCTCGAGGCCTTCCGGAAGCACCCGGAGGGGTTGCCTTATGTCATTGGGCCCTACACCTTCGTCCGCCTGAGCAAAGGATATCCTCCCGAGGCCTTCGGGGAGATCCTGCGGGCGCTGCTGCCGGTCTATGGGGAGCTGCTGCGATCCCTGCGGGCGGCCGGCGCCGAGGCCATCCACGTCGATGAGCCCGCCTGGGCCCTGGACGTGCCCCCGGAACACGTGGCCCTCATTCGGGAGGCTTACACGGCCCTGGGCCAGGAGGCGGCGTTGCTGGTCTTCACCTACTACGAGGCGGTGGACTTCCTGCCGGCCCTCTACGATCTCCCCCTCCGGGGCATCGGCCTGGACCTCCTCCACGGGCCCGGGAACTGGGAGGCCCTCCGTCGGGCCGGCTTCCCATCGGACAAGATCCTTATCGCCGGCCTGGTGGACGGCCGCAACATCTGGAAGACTGACCTGAGCAAGGCCGCGGCCCAGGTCGAGGACCTGCGTCGGCACACGGGGGCGGAGATCTGGATCTCCAACGCCGGGCCGCTCTATCATCTCCCGGTGACAGCGGAGGCGGAGGCGAAACTGGACCTCGCCCTGCGGGAGCGCATCGCCTTCGCCACGGAGCGGCTGAAGGAGCTGCGCCTCCTGAAGGCCCTGCTGACCGGGGAGCCGGATGAGGAAGCCCGGCGCTGGAACACCTACATCCATCCGGTGGATCACTGGCGTCATCCGGAGGTCCAGGAGCGGGTGCGCCGGCTGGGCCCGGCGGACTTCTCCCGCGAGGCCCCTTACGAGGAGCGGAACCGGCGGCAGCGGGCGCGGCTGAACCTTCCCCTCTTCCCCACCACCACCATCGGGAGCTTCCCGCAGACGGAGGACCTGCGCCGGGCGCGCACGGCCTTCCGCGCCGGCAAGCTCCCGGCTGAGGAGTATGAGGCGCTGATCCGGGAGCGCATCCGCTATGTGATCCGGCTGCAGGAGGAGCTGGGGCTGGACGTCCTGGTGCACGGGGAGTTCGAGCGCTCGGACATGGTGGAGTTCTTCGCCGAGCGGCTGGAGGGCTTCGCCATCACCCAGCACGGCTGGATCCTCTCTTACGGCACGCGGGTCTACCGGCCGCCCATCCTGTATGGGGACGTGCGCCGTCCGGCCCCCATGACCTTGCGGGAGATCACCTACGCCCAGTCTCTGACGGAGAAGCCGGTCAAGGGGATGCTCACCGGCCCGGTGACCATGCTGGCCTGGAGCTACATCCGGGAGGACATCCCCGTCCATGAGGTCGCCTTCCAGCTGGCCCTGGCCATCCAGGACGAGGTGCGGGATCTGGAGGCGGCGGGCATCCGGGTGATCCAGATCGACGAGCCGGCCTTCCGGGAGCGGGCGCCCCTCAAGCGTCGGGATTGGCCGGCCTACTTCGACTGGGCGGTGAAGGCCTTCCGCCTGGCCTCCCGGGCCCGCCCGGAGACCCAGATCCACACCCACATGTGCTATTCGGAGTTCAACGAGATCATCGAATCCATCGACGCCCTGGACGCCGATGTGATCAGCATCGAGGCCACGCGGAGCCGGGGGGAGGTCATTCAGGCCTTCGAGCGCCACCGATATCCGCGCCAGATTGGACCCGGGGTCTACGACGTGCACTCCCCGGCCATCCCGACCCCCGAGTCGATGGAAGCCATCATCGAGCGGGCCATCCGGGTGATCCCGTCGGAGCGCATCTGGGTGAACCCGGACTGCGGGCTCAAGACCCGGCGCTGGGAGGAGGTCATCCCCTCCCTGCGCCACATGGTGGCCGCCGCCCGCCGCCTCCGCGAACGCCACGGAGCGCCCGTCCCTGCCTCATAAGATCGCTCCCTTCCATGGCGGGGGCGGCCTAGGGGGCCTCGCCCAGCCAGCGGATGGCGGGGAAGGCTCCCCGGACTGCGTTGTAGAGGCGTTCATCCGCCGTCCAGAACTCGCCTCCGACCATCTCGGTCAGGGCGAGGTAGCATGCGTCATAGGCGGCGGGGAGGCGGAGGCGGGAGGCCAAGTCGAAGGCCCTCCGGGGAAGCTCCGGCGGGTCCAGGAAGGCGATGTCCAGGGAGAGAGCGGCTTCTAGGGCCCGGCGTGCGTCCGCCTCCTGCATCAGGCTGCGGACCGCCTTCCGCCGGAGGGCCGAGGCGAGCTCATAGCGCAGCAGGCCCGGCGCGACCACCTGGGTTTCCCGGCTCATCCAGGCCGTCCAGAGCGTCAACGCCCTCTCGCTTCGGCTCTCCGGGGTCACTAGGGCGACGACCACGCTGGCGTCAACGCAGACCAGTGAGTTCAGCATCCCGCTCCTCTCGCATCCGGCGGATGTCCTCAGACGAGTCGGGGAGCTGGCCGTATTTGGCCTGCAATTCCCGCTGAAGGGCCCGGAGCCGCTCCACGCTTTCCATGCGCTGGCGGCGTCGAAGCTCCCGCTCGGCGGCCTCGGCAATGACCCGGGAGCGCTGGCCGGGGGGGATCCGGCGCCGGATCTCCTCCCATAGGGCACGCGGGAAGACCAAGGTGACCCGGACGGTATCGCCCATGCATACTCCTTGTGCAAACGAGAATTCTGAATCCATTATGCATCCATTCCGGCCGCCTGTCCAACCGGCTGGCTGCGGCAGTAGGAGGATCGATCAGGAGGCTGGCTTTCCGTCCGAATATCCCCGGGCCTTGAAAACCCTAAGCCTTCCCCCCACCTTCCTTTTCCGGCAGCCAGATGACCGGGCCCTCCCGGCGCTCATCGAAGGTGAGAGGAGCGATTGCACTCGTCCGCGTTGCGGCGAGCATAGGCTTCCCCGGATGTTCCCGATCCCCCGGCGAGGGGCCTTCCGGGACCGCAGCGAGATCCGCTGGGGCCGCTCTACAGTGTGGGCTTAGGCCGCCGTCGCCTCCTCCGCCATGGTCCAGACCGGTCGGAGGGCATCCGCCTGCCGGCGGAGCCGGCCGCTGAGCTCCTCGAGCCGAACAAGCGATTCGGGAGTGAGGAACGAGCGAAGCGCAGGGAAGCAGGAAAAGGTGAAAGGGCAGGGGCATCCAGACGCCCCTTCCCCTCGTGCCTTCGCCCGGAGGCATACGCGAGGCCGCGTCCCTCCCGTTGGCCAGGCGGGCCGAAATCCATCCGGTTGGAGGAGGGGCTTTCGCCCCGAACCCCCGTCTTCGGTTACGGCTGAAGCCGCTCTTGTAGCCCGAATCTCCATCTTCGAGACGCCCAGGGTCGCGGCCCCTACAGGGGTTGATCTTTTGGTAGGAGGGACTTCAGCCCCGAACTCCCCTCTTCAAGACGACAAAGTCGCGGCCGAAGCCGCTCCTACATCCGGGGCTCATCAGGAGGGCGATCCGCCTGAGCCTCAGGCCTGCTGTTCCCGACGATGTCGGATGGCGCGGCCCGCTCCGCGGCCGGGAGCCACTGCCCCTTTCCCGGCGAACCGTCCGATAATAAGAAGGGAACCCGCCCTTCCACCCGGGAGGATGGGTCCCGATTCCGGGATCGGGAGGCGGAGGAATGACGGAGACCATGCGGGCTGTGGTCAAAGCGGCGCCGGGGCCGGGCCTGACGATGGCCCAGCGTCCGATCCCCACCCCCGGTCCGGGGGAGATCCTGGTGAACGTGAAGGCCGCCTCCATCTGCGGAACGGATCTCCACATTTATCGCTGGGACCCGTGGGCGCAGGGGCGGATCCGCCCGCCCCTGATCATCGGCCATGAGTTCTGCGGGGAGGTGGTCGAGACCGGTCCGGAGGTGGATGGGATCCGGGTAGGCGATTTCATCTCCGCCGAAAGCCACGTGGTCTGCGGCCGCTGCGATATGTGCCGCACCGGGAAAGGACACCTCTGCCGCAACACCCGCATTTTGGGGGTGGACCGCGACGGCGCCTTCGCGGACTTCATCGTCATCCCCGCCGAGAACGCCTGGGTGAATCCCCCCGATCTCCCCCTTGAGGTGGCGGTCCTCTTAGAGAACTTCGGCAATGCGGTGCACACCGCCTTCGCCGTGGACCTGCGGGCGCGCAAGGTGCTGGTGACCGGCTGCGGGCCGGTGGGCCTGATGACCATCGCCGTGGCCCGGGCCATCGGCGCCCGCATGATCATCGCCACCGACATCAGCCCCTACCGGCTGGAGCTGGCCCGACGGATGGGGGCGGACCACGTCCTCAATCCCCAGGAGATCGACGTTGTGGAGGCGATCCGGGATCTGGCGGGCGGGGAGGTGGACGTGTTGCTCGAGATGTCGGGCGCCCCATCGGCCATCCGCGAAGGCTTCGCGGTCCTCAAGCCGGGCGGCCAGGCGGCCCTGCTGGGGCTCCCGCCAGGCCCCATCGAGTTCGACCTGGCCAACATGGTGATCTTCAAAGGCGTGACGGTCCACGGCATCGTCGGGCGCCGTCTGTGGGAGACCTGGTATGAGATCCGGGGGCTGCTCAACTCCGGCGCCGTCGATCTGCGCCCGGTGGTCACCCACCGCTTCCGCTTGGAGGAGTTCGACCAGGCCTTCGCGACCATGGCCAGCGGCCGCAGCGGGAAAGTGATGCTGATCCCATAAGCCGATTCGGCGAAGGAGGGAACGCCATGTCCGCTCCGCATGCCACCGTCGACAAGCTGGCGTGGATCCGGGAGGAGCTGCAGGCTCTGCAGGAGCAGGGCCTCTACATCCACATCCGCACCATCCAGTCGGCCCAGGGGCCATGGCTGATCGTGGACGGCCGGCGCGTGCTGAACTTCTGCTCCAACAACTACCTGGGGCTGGCCAACCATCCGCGCATGCGGGAAGCAGCCCGCCAGGCCATTGAGAAATACGGCGTGGGGCCGGCCGCCGTGCGCACCATCGCCGGCACCCTGGACCTCCACCTGATCCTGGAGGAGAAGCTGGCCCGCTTCAAGGGGGTGGAGGCGGCCATCTCCTTCCAGTCGGGCTTCAACGCCAATCTGGCCACCATCCCCGCCCTGGTGGGGGAGGGCGACGCCATCTTCTCCGATGAGCTCAACCACGCCAGCATCATCGACGGCTGCCGCCTCTCTCGCGCCCGCATCATCCGCTACGCCCACAACGATCCCAACGACCTGGAGGCAAAAATCCAAGAGAACCTGGGGACCTTCCGGCGGGGCCTGATCGTCACCGACGGCGTCTTCTCCATGGACGGCGACATCGCCCCTCTGCCGGAGATCGTGGAGATCGCCGAGCGCTACAACTTGATGCTGATGGTGGACGACGCCCATGGCGAGGGGGTGCTGGGCCGGGGCGGCCGGGGGATCGTGGACCACTTCGGCCTCCACGGGCGGGTGGACATCGAGGTGGGGACCCTCTCGAAGGCCTTCGGGGTGGTGGGCGGCTACGTGGCCGGGCGCCGGGAGATCGTGGAATGGCTACGCCAGCGGGGCCGTCCCTTCCTGTTCTCCAGCGCCATGACCGCTGCCGACACCGCCGCCTGCATCGCCGCCGTGGAGATCCTGGAGGAGTCCACGGAGCTGGTGGACCAACTCTGGGAGAACACCCGCTACTTCAAAGCGGAGATGCGCCGCCTGGGCTTCGACCTGGGTCAAAGCGTGACCCCCATCACCCCGGTCATGCTGGGGGATGCCCATCTGGCGCAGACCTTCAGCCGCCGGCTTTTCGAGGAGGGGGTCTTCGCCCAGGCCATCGGCTATCCCACCGTGCCCCGGGGCAAGGCCCGCATCCGGGTGATGATCTCCGCCGCCCACCGCCGGGAGGACCTGGATCGCGGGCTCGAGGCCTTCGCCCAAGTGGGGCGGGAGCTGGGGGTGATCCACTAACCCGGAGGGGGCGGCGAAACCGTTGCGTATCCCGCCCCCCACCGTTTTGCGCTTTCCCGGGTCGCTCCTGATGAGCAGGAGGCGATCAACACGAGCGGAGGGATGGGATGCTGCGGTCGGGCGGGATGGATCGACCCCTCTTCCTGATCGAGGATCCGATCCGGGGTCCCCCTCTGGCTCAGGCCCTCGCTGCCCCCCTCGGGGAGCCGGTTCACCCTCTGCACCCTTCCCAAACGATCCCCGCCATCCCCGGCGATTTCTTGATCGCCGCTGAACTGCCTGGCCGATGCAGCCTGGAGCTGGGCGGGAAGCTGGTCCAGAGCGCCGCCGGCCACTGCGTCCTGCTCTGGAGCCCTTCCTCGTCAGATCTCTATCTGTGGGTTGCCCACCTCCTCGGGTTCGCCGGATATCTGGACTGCGCAGCCTCCTGGGCGGAGAACCTCCGCTGGCTGCAGGCCTTCCGCGCAGGGCAGGAGGCGTGGCCCCCTGCCCTGCGCGCCCGGGCGGATCGCTTCGAGGCCGCCATTGGCGATCGTCTCCGCCAGCTGCGGCCAGAGGAGGCCTGGCGGCTCGCCGACCTAGTGGTTTGTCAGGTTTGTTTTTGTGGCTGGAGATTACCAACATGATGAGCGCAGAGACTCACAAAAGCACGATTGACAAACCACTAGCCCGTCCCCTGCCCTGGAAGATGCGAGCCGCCCGCTGGGGGATGAGCCGGGAGGGCGCTCGACGCCCGCCCTGCTCCTGGCCCTGGAGGTTCTCCCCCAGCAGAGACAATCCCACAGGCCCTGATCCATGATCTTCCTCTGAACTCGGTGGAAGGAGACGCCTTCAAATCGTTTGTAAAAAAGCGCGGCGAGGTTAGAGGAGGGTCGGGCACGACGGGCGCAGTGGGCCCACAGAGGACGAAGCGACGCTGAAGGAGTCCGCCGGACCCGCCGGCGCATTGGTAGGCAGGCCGGTGGGCCCGGGATCCGTGATGGACGGAAGGTTCATCCCAAGGCCATCCGCCGGGTGGATCGCGATCCGCAACTGACCGGTCGGCGAGGGCGTTCTCCGCTGGTGCTCCGGAGGGATGTCGGTCGGACCCAGGGGGAGCGTTGGAATGGTGTGCTGCGCGATCGGCGGAACGCCTGGACCCGCCCAGATGAGCCAAAGCTGGAAAGCCTTGCAATCACACCGGGGCCCATTCCTACGCTCCGGCACTCAAAGGCATAGCCATCAACAGATCCTTCCATACCAGTAGTAACTCGCGCACGATGCGGAGTAATCGGGCAATGATGTATAATACTCAGCGGGTGGCACCGACATCAAGCCCTGTAAAACGGTCCGGGTCCCCGCCTTCCGATCATAAACACCTGAAGCGACCTCATTGGTGCTGACATGAGTGCAGCTGAAACAGGAATTCCATTTCCGATCCTGGATCTGGCAGGTCCCCATATAGCAATGCCAGATTCGAGTTTCGACATAGACATAGTAAAGTGGAGTGCTCATCGATCCCCCAATGCCGTAAGCATGCAGAATGCCATTATCCCAACCGGTGGTTCCCGCTTTGCCGACATAACCGATCCCTGGGGCGTAAACATACCACAGCATCTCCGCTCTCACCGTTCCGGATGTTATCCCGGCAATCAGGAAGGCCACCCAGATTCCTGTCAACCGTCGAAGGCTCGCGGATCGCATCCTCTACCTCCCTTCGAAAGTCCGGAGGGCTTCCTGATACTGGGCCCGGATCTCGTAAACGCCTTGAATCGCCATCTGAAGCCGATGGAACAGCAGCCGCAGCTCCCCCTCCGAGTCCAGGCGGCCGATCGCCTTCCCGCCTCCGTGATACAGCGGACGAGCTATGCCGGCGGGCGCCTGGAATTCCCGCGATTCCCAGAAGTGTCCTGCCTCCCGCACGATCGCGATGTCCCGGGGATCCCCCTCCATCACCTCATAGACCATGACATACTCCAGCGATCCCATGGGGATCACCCCCTCCTCCGGGAGCCGCAGCCGCTTCAACCCCAGCACCGGCGCCACCTCATCCTGATCCACCCCCAGCACCACGATCACCACCCCCTCCCGGAACCGGGCCTGAAGCCACTTCTGATCCTCCGGGCGCATCCACCTCAGCGCCTCCCCATCCACGATCACCCCATCCAGCGGCCGCCCCATCGCCGCCAGCCGCAACGGAACCCAGCCCGAAAACCACGCCACCCCTTCGGCTCGAAGCGTCTCCATCGTCAGCAGCCCCCGGGCGAAGGGAAGCGGGCCCACAAAGGCCATGAAAGGCTCCCGCGGCAGCGCCGCCGCGTGGGCCGGCGAGGGCGTCAGGGCCGCCGGCACCCCCTCCCGCAACCCCAGGACCCCCAGACCCACCAGAACCCCCACAAACAGAAACCCCACCCCTCCCTTCATCCTTCCCGAGAACGCATGCCTGATCATTTCATCGCCTCCTTCACCACACCAGGAGTCCCTCGTCTGATTGTTCTCCTCGCCTCGCAGTTCCAAGAAGAAAGGATGCACCACCCGGCTTTTACCAGCACACGACTCCCCAGGCCCCGGCATTCGAAGGGGGAGGAGGTGTCTTGATCAAGTGTCTCCCCAGATTCGCCAGCTGGGTGGCCCTGAAGCTGTCCACCATGGTGCGCATCCACGACCGCTCAATACGCCCCCGGGAACTGGAACATTGCTCACTGTCCACTGACACGACCAGGAACTCCATCCCGATTGAGCGTGAGCACATCGTAGCCAAAATCAGAAATCCCAGGCGCCTCATCGCATCATCCCCTCATCGAGATGTAATCCACCCGATGCGCTGACACCGCTGCTCCGTCTCCACGGATAGGCGCAACGTCTCCCTCCGCTCCTCGACCATCACCGGCCCCCGGATCTCTTCATATTCCGTCCACCGGGCTTGTCCCTTCATCTCCGAACGCCCCAGCGCATACACCACCCACCCCGCCGGATCCACTCCCAGCACCCATACCCGCCGACCGCCATCCGGCACCTCCTCCACCCGCTCCCAGCGCTGAATCCAAGAGGGAACCTCCCCCCTGACCGGGAGCATCAGAAGGTCTGGCTCTGGAGTTGGGAAGGTCATCTGGCCCGTCAACCGGTAGCCTGAGGATTCCAGCCGCTCAACGATCGCCCGGGAGGGCAACCCCGTCTGCAACACCGAGGCCTTCGGACCCGACTGCTTTCGAAAACAGAGCGGGGGATCCGAATTGTAGAAGCTCCGCTCCTCCTCTTGGTCCGCCAGAGATTCATACCGGAGAAAGCCCCGAGGGTCTACTTCCCGTGTATAAACCTGCACCGGATAGCCGTCGGAGCCGGTGAGGACGACCCGCTCGACCCGATACTGCTGCTCCTGAACGGACTCAGGCCCGTCTGCGATCCGAATGCGAACCTGCGCCTCCTGACGCACCGTCCGCTGTGGGAATTCCGCCGCGTAACGGATGAAGGGGGGCGGCTCGAAAGATGTGGCAGATGAAGAGCCGGAGAGGAAAGCGCCGGAAGCGAGGGTGGCGATGGGATCCGGCGTTCGCGGCGGCTGGATGCGAAGGTCCGGCTGCTTCCATCCCCAAGGCTCAGTATAAGTCCCGCCAAGCCCGCCCCCAGAATCCAAAGACGCAACGCAAAAGACCCACGTTTCATTCTTCACCTCCTCCATCCAACTCATCTCCACGATAAAACCCCGGTCGTCCGCTGTCAATGCCCATTCTGCCAACTCCGGTTGGCATTTTGCCAACTCCTCCATCCCACCCCCCGCAGGCCCCTTACGGATGCGGTGAGGTCCCCGCTATATGGCTGCTTCCAAAACGGGCCGCCGCGAGGACCGCACAGGTCCATGCGGGCCCTCCCGCTCCTACGTCGGTCCGTTCTTGGACATCGGATCGTCCGCCAGCCGGCTTTTTCGGCGCCCAGGCCGGATTCGGTCGTCCCGCCCGGTGGTATCATGCCGATGAGGGTTCGGAGCAGGCTTCCGGCCTGGCCTTCAAGGGGATCGAGAAGCTTCCAGCGGAAAGATAGAGGTTCGGAAGATGTCATCCCATCCTGTCCATGATGCCATCGCGGTGCTGGACTTCGGCTCCCAGTATGCGCAGCTGATCGTCCGCCGCATCCGGGAGATCGGCGTCTACGCCGAGCTGTTCCCGTGGGACGCGGACCCCGCCGAGGTCCTCGCCCTGCGGCCGAAGGGCTTCGTCCTCTCGGGCGGTCCGGCCAGCGTCTACGAGCCCGGCGCTCCCTCGCTTCCCCCTTACGTCCTGGAGAGCGGCCGGCCGGTGCTGGGGATCTGCTACGGGATGCAGCTGCTGGCCCACGCCCTGGGTGGGCGGGTCGCCCCCGCCCCGGCCCGGGAATACGGTCGGGCGGAGGTGGAGATCCTGGAGCCGGAGGATCCCCTCTGGCACGGATTGCCCTCCCCCATGACCGTCTGGATGTCCCACGGGGACCGGGTGGAGGTCCTCCCGCCCGGCTTCCGGGCGATGGCCCGCTCCCCCAACGCCCCTTTCGCGGCCATCGGTGACCCGGCCCGCCGCCTCTACGGCGTGCAGTTCCACCCCGAGGTCGCCCACACCCCCCTGGGCCGGGAGCTGCTGCGCCGCTTCGCCGTGGCCCTGTGCGGCGGTCGGCCCACCTGGACCCCCCGGGCGATCGCCGAGGAGCAGATCGCGCGGATCCGGGAGCGGGTGGGCGGGGAACGCGTGCTCTGCGCCGTCTCGGGGGGCGTGGACTCCACGGTGACGGCGGTGCTGGTCCATCGGGCGGTGGGGGCGCAGCTGCAATGCCTCTTCGTGGACACCGGGCTGCTGCGCAAGGGGGAAGGGGAGGAGGTGGTGGCCGCCCTGCGGGCCCTGGGGCTGCCGGTGGCTGCGGTGAACGCCGCCGAGGCCTTCCTGGAGGCCCTGCGGGGGGTCACTGACCCCGAGGAGAAGCGGGTGCGGATCGGCCACACCTTCATCGCCGTCTTCGCCGAGCACGCCCGTCGGCTGGGCCCCTTCCGATTCCTGGCCCAGGGCACCCTCTACCCCGACGTCATCGAGAGCCGGGCGCCGGAGCGGCGGGCGGCCGCCCGGATCAAGACCCACCACAACGTCGGCGGGCTTCCCCCCGATCTCTCCTTCGAGCTCATTGAGCCCCTGCGGTATCTCTTCAAGGATGAGGTTCGCGCCCTGGGGGCGCATCTGGGGATCCCGGAGGCCCTGCTGCGCCGGCAGCCCTTCCCCGGCCCCGGGCTGGCCGTGCGCTGCGTCGGGGAGGTCACCTGGGAGCGGCTGGAACGGTTGCGGGCCGCCGACGCCATCGTGCAGGAGGAGCTGGCCCGCTCCGGATGGGCCGAGCGGGCCGCCCAGGCCTTCGCGGTGCTGCTGCCGGTGCGCAGCGTGGGCGTGATGGGGGACGCCCGGACCTACGAGGAGGTGGTGGTGGTGCGGGCGGTGGCCACCGAGGACTTCATGACCGCCAACTGGGTCCCCCTGCCCCACGAGCTGCTGGACCGCATCGCCACGCGGATCGTGAACGAGGTCCCCGGGGTGAACCGGGTGCTGTATGACATCACGAACAAACCCCCCGCCACCATCGAGTGGGAATGAGCAGCGCCCCGGAGGGATTTTCCGCTCATCGTCGTGACCCGCTCTCATCCCGAGGGCCCGCCTCCCCGCTGGGGCGCATCGTCGGACCAGCGGCATCGCTTATCCCGCCAGGGGGATGCTCTCACGCTTCTCCCACGCCCGCTCCTTAGGCCCCACGGGGATGCTAAAGAGGCGGGCCTGGAGGTTGCCCTCGCCCAACACAGCCAGGCGCACCTGGCCGCATCCCGGCGGCTGCTCCACGATCATCCAGAAGTGATACACCCCCAGGATGGGCTTCTCTTTGGCCCGCAGTTCCCAGTAAGGGGCCCGCTCCTCCTCGCCGAAGAATCCCAGCGTCACCGGCGTGACCTGCCCCACGTGCAGGTCTGCGCTGAGCTTGCCGAGCTGCGTCCCTACTATTCCAGCTTTTAACCCCAAGCCGGCCTCTACCCGAACGGTGGTCGGTCCGCCCTCATAGAGGCGCTGCGGATAGAGGTCCAGCAGACGGGGCTGGGCGCTGCTCCCCGGAGAGAAGAGGTAGGCCCGGCACCAGGCCTCGGTGTAGGCCCAGCCTGCCTCTCGCGCTTCCGGGAGAACGTCAAACTCGATGCCCAGCCGCACCAGGTAGAGCTTTCCCTGTGCCAGAGCGCCTGGCGGCAGTCCACTCGGGGCGGTCTGTAAATGGGCCGCCTCCTCCGGGGCCAGCAGACAGTAGCGGGGATAATGCACCCGCAGGACGCCCCGGGCCCTCTCCTCAACGTATCGTCGGATGGCAGCGGCCTTGTCCTCCGCCCGTTGCAACGCCGCCAGGTCCAGGCTTTTCTCTTCCGCCAGACGGCGCTCATCCCGGGCGGCCAGTTTTTCCAGCCCTTTGGCCGTCTCCTCCACCATCGCCTCCGGCGGGAGCAGAGGTTCTTCAAACCAGATTTCTTCGTTCACCTCATTACCTCCAATCGCCGATCAGGATGAAAGGAGCCCAGTAGTAAGGGTCTGAAGGATCGAAGTGCTCCGTAGGGGACAGGAGTTCTCCGTTGCGCAGCGCCAGGGTGGCCTGCCGCAGCGCGGTGGCTTTATCCGTCTTCTTGTGGCCGCCCTTGTCCCACAGCCGGCGGTAGAAATCCACCATCAGGGAAGCGGTGGTCCAAGCGTTCACCGACCACAGCCCCACCAGCAGCGAGGAGGCCCCGGCGTAGAGGAGCGCCTGGCTCAATCCGGCCAGTTCGTCCCCCGCCAGGCGACCGCTCAGCCCCGTCTCGCAGGCGCTCAGGGTGACCAGATCGGCGCGCAGGTGGAGTTCCATCCACTGGCGGGCGGTGAAGAGGCCATCGGCCAGCAGGACGCCGGAGCGCAGGGGGTCTTCCCGATCAAAGGAACCGTGACAAGAGAGATGGACCAGGCGCAAGGTCCGATCGCTCAGGACCTCCCGCAGCCGCTCGGCGGTGGCCTCCTGGTCCAGGAGCGCCTTCACCCCCATCTGTGCTGCCACCGACTGCGCCTCGCCCAGGAAGAGCTGTCGTTCCACCTGCCCCTGCTGCGTTGTGGGATCGGCGGGGGTGTAGCCCACCACGACCGCCTCCCCTTGGGCGATAGGCCCCCGCCGCCATTGTCGCTCCAGCAACCCCAGGGCGGGGATGTAGGAGAGGGCGTAGCGATCCAGGAGCGTTTCCCCCTCCCCGTTCAGCTCCAGGGCGTGGAGAGGCAGCAGGTGGAACAGGCTTTCAGGTGCAATCACCAGATGGGTGACGCCCTCCAGGTAAGGGAGCACGGGGGAGAGGAGGGGCCGGCCCAGGCCGCGCCAGCGGTGGGTGAGCGGCCGCCCTGCCTGAAGATGGCGGCGCCGGTTGAGCACCTCATCCGCATAGTTAGCAAGGTAAACATAGCGCAGTTCATCGGGGGCAAGAGACACCTCTACGCTTTGAGGGCGCTCCCATCCGGCCCGCAGGACGAAGAGCAGGATGCGCTCGCCGGTGGTGAAGAGGGAGAGCAGCGCCGTTTGAGGGCCGAGGGCTTCAGCCAGGCGGACCAGACCCTCCCAGGAGGGGCGATCGCCGCGGCGCAGGGCCACGTAGTCGGAGGCCTGGGAACCATAGCCCTCCATCTTTTGCCAGACGACCTGCAGTTGATCCACAAGGGCCTGCCGTTGTTGCAGGTGAGCCAAGCGGGTGACCCCCTCTTCGGCGGTCGCGGCCTGGCCGTGGCGGGACAGGGCGGCGGCGTCCAGGGCATTGAGGCGACTGGCCAGGGCGCGCTCTTGCGCCACCAGTTCGGCGGGGAGGACATCCGGGGCGGGAAGGTCGCCGCGGCTGAGCAGCGTCGTGAGGAGGCGGGATTTGGAGCCTTCGGCGATGGCGAAGGCCAGGGCCGGCCGTGCGGCGCGATGGCAGGCCTCCACCGCGCGGGCATAAAGGCCAGCCCACTCTTCTTGCAAGCCCAGTTGGGCAGCCACCGAGGCGGAGAGGAAGAAGCGATCGATCATTCCCAGCGCCTCCTGATAGGCGGCGATCGCCCGCTCCAAATTCGCCTCCCGATCCCGCACTTCCGCCAGACGC
>NZ_FYEK01000011.1 GCF_900187885.1 Thermoflexus hugenholtzii JAD2
TTCGCCAGAAGCTCTGCCTCGCTCATTGCGCAGGGGAAGGGGGCCTTTCCCGGGCCGCGGCTCCCGCCCCAGGTCCACAGGCGCCAGCCGGAGTCGGCGTGCTGGGGCCAGGGGGGTTCTTCCCAGACCAGGCGGGCGGTGGGGTGGAAGACCCCCC
>NZ_FYEK01000012.1:0-558 GCF_900187885.1 Thermoflexus hugenholtzii JAD2
GGGGGGTCTTCCACCCCACCGCCCGCCTGGTCTGGGAAGAACCCCCCTGGCCCCAGCACGACGACTCCGGCTGGCGCCTGTGGACCTGGGGCGGGAGCCGCGGCCCGGGGAACGCCCCTTTCCCCTGTGAGATGAGCGAGGCCGAACTCCTGGCCCACCACGTCCCCGCCGGCACCACCTGCCTGCGAGTGCAACTCTGGACCGCCCCCGGCGGCTTCCAGCGGGATGCCAACGGGACGATGTGGGCCGTGCTGCTGCCCGCCCGCCTGCAGTTCCCCGCCGCCCGCCTGAACACCGAGGTGAGCCCCGGACGGGAGGTGGCCATTAACTTCCCCTACGCCTCCCACCCGGCCACCGGCCAGGTCAGCGAGGTGGACTTCGGGGATCGGGTGCTGCCCGCCTTCCACGGCTACTTCCAGCGAGGATGGCCCGTGCGCCTGCGGGTCGACCAAAAGACTGTGCGGGATGTCATCGGGACCCGGACGGATTGCGAGCCCTTGCCCCAGGAGCGGTGGAAGGAGTGGGACTGCTGGACGAGGACCCTTCGGCCGGGCAAGA
>NZ_FYEK01000012.1:568-684 GCF_900187885.1 Thermoflexus hugenholtzii JAD2
CATCGACAAAAAGACCGTGCGGGACATCACCGGGACCCGCACGGATTGTGAGCCCCTGCCCCAGGAGCGGTGGAAGGAGTGGGACTGCTGGACGAGGACCCTTCGGCCGGGCAAGA
>NZ_FYEK01000012.1:711-170709 GCF_900187885.1 Thermoflexus hugenholtzii JAD2
GATCGACAAAAAGACCGTGCGGGATGTCATCGGGACCCGGACGGATTGTGAGCCCCTGCCCCGGGAGCGGTGGGAGGAGTGGGACTGCTGGACAAGAACCCTTCGGCCGGGCAAGAGCCGGACGGAGACCTTCGTGGAGCGCAAGGAATGGGTGGCCGAGGAGCGGGAGGGGGTCCTGGATCTCACCCTGGATCCCTTCGGTCGACCCTATGCGTATCTGCATCCGGATCGGGGGCGGGTGCAGGGGCCGGAGGGGAAGGTGTAGTGGATTCCGCTGGTATGGCGGGGGAACATCCCCTGGCTGTGGCTGCCCCTGGCGATGCGGGAGGGCCAGGGGGTCGTCTGCTCCGACCCCACCTGCGGCGGCTACCTGAACGGGAACTCACCGTAAGCGGAGCTGTCCCCGGATGAGCGAGCTGAGCGAGAGCATACGCGTGGCGTTCCTCGCGGTGATGGTCCCCGGGATGCTCTGGGTGGATCGGCGGTGGGATCAGCCGGAGGGGCGGATCCCAGCCCCGATCGCCCTCACAGTGTTGGGGGTCGGGCTGGGATTGGCCCTGATGGCCCAGGATCTGACGGGCCTGATCCTGTGGCCGGCCTTCTTCCTGGGCTGGCGGGCCGGCGGGGTCGGCGCGGGGGACGCCAAGGTCTGGATGGGGCTGGCGGCGGCAGGAGGGATCGGGCCTTCGGCGGCGGGGCTGGCGGCCCTGGTGGTGCTGGCCCGCCTGCGGGCCTGGCGGATGGGCTGGGGATGGCAGGCGGGGCTCGCCCCACGCGTGCGCGTCCCGATGTCCGCCCCGACCGCCGGCTGGGCGCTGGCGGCTGCTCTAACTTGGATCGCCCTGGGGGGATAAAGGCCTCAGGACGGGTGGAGCGAACGGGAGATGTTTAGAGTCATTGCGCCCAGGAGGGTCTTCCTTTTTATGGCTGGGATCGGTGGGTTGCTCCTAGGATCCCTCTTCTCCGCCCGGGCCCAGTCGGGCTGGGTCGATGTGTTCTTTGACGACTTCGGCGGGAACACCGGGTGGAGCGTCTCGGCCTCCGGGGACGATCCGGACGCCTGCTACGGCCAGCCTCCCCTGGACGGCAACGCCTGGCCCGGAGAGATCCGCTTCGGCTTCGGCGACGGCGGCGCTTCCGTGCTGCGCCTGGCCCAGGACGGCGGGGTGACCTTCCCCCTGGTGGGGCGGGAGGGGCTGTTCGATGCGCTGCCCGCCGGCGCGCCCTGGGCCTTCGAGCTCCGCTTCCGGTTCCCCCAGTACACGGACTACGGGGTGTTCATCGGAATGGGGTCGGGAGCCTGGAGCGCGCAGCGCTTCATCGAATGCAAGCCGGAGCCCCATCCGGACTGGGGGGACGCCCTGGGGATCGGGGCGGGGGGCGGCGGGACCGTCCCGCCCCGGCTGGGGATCTCCGTCTTCGGGGTGGAGGTGTTTCGCGTGAACGCCGCGGACACCGGCTGGCACACGCTGCGGGTGGAGGTCCAGCCGGATGGGACCTGGACGGCCTTCGTGGACGGAAACCCTGTGGGAAGCGGGAGCGGGGCCTTCCGGCCGCGGCTGGTCTGGTTCGGCAACTACCGGGAGCAGCAGTTCTGGGGGAACTGGACGGATCTGCACGTGGACGACCTGCGGATCCAGACCTACGTGGCTCCCACACCCACCTTCACGCCCACGCCGTCGCCGACGCCGACCTTCACGCCCACCCCCACGGAGACGGCGACGCCCACGCCGACGAACACGCCTACCCCTACCCCCACGCCCACGGACACGCGGACTCCTACGCCGACCTTCACGCCCACGCCGACCGCTACGCCGACGCCTACGCCGACGAACACACCCACGCCCACACCCACACCGACGCCCACATCCACGCCGACGCCGATGCCAACCTCCACCGCGACGGCGATGCCGCCTCCGCCGCCTGCTCCCACGCCGACGGGGACGCCGACCTTCACGCCCACCGCCACCCGGATCCGGCCGACCCGCACGCCGACGCCTTCGCCTTCGCCGCCGACGGAGACGCCGGTCCCGACCGCCACGCCCACCCGGACGCCCGCTCCAACGCCCACGCCGACGCCTTCGCCGGCTCCCACCCCGACCCCGGCCTGGGTCTGGGGGATGGTCTTCCTGGACCGGGATGGGGACGGCCGCCCGGAGCCGGAGGAGCCCGGGATCCCGGGGGCCGTGGTGCAGGTGGGCGATCAGATCCGGGTCACCGGTCCCGATGGACGCTTCCCGCTGCCGCTTGCCTCAAAGGCCGCGCTGCTGCGCCTTCCGGTCCGGGGGCGGCTGACGGTGGCCGATGGGGTGGTGTTCGGGGTGCAGCCCCTGCGGCGGCCCCTGTGGCTGCTGGGGCTGGGGGTCGGGATGCTGCTTCTTTCGCTTTCCTGGGCCTTCAACCCCTGGGCGCGGGAGCTGCGGCGGCTGGCGGCGCGCCTGGAAGGGCTGGCGAAGTTTTTGGAGGAAGGAGGAGCGCGATGACCGAGGGAGATCTGATCCTGGGAACGATCCTGATCGCGGGCTTTGCCTGGTTGGGGCTGGTCACGACCTGGGGCTGGGCCCGGAACGCCCGGGAGACCCGACGGATCCGGGAGGCGCTGGAGGCCTGGGCGCTGCAGGAGCTGGCCCACCGCCGAGAAGCGGAGGCCCAGCAGATCCGACCGCCGGAGGACCTGCAGGCATATCTGGCGGATCTGCTGGCCCGGGCCGGGATGGAGGGGGTGCGGGTGCAGGAGGTGACGCCGCTTCCGGGAAGCCCCTCCTTCCGGGTGATCGCGGACGGGCGGGCCTGGATCCTTTCGCCGCATCTCCCGATGCGCGGGGAGGGGATCGCCCTGGATGCGCTCACCACCGGGGACCGGTGGGCGGCGGAGCGGCTGCGGCGGGCCCGGATGGCGGCGGAGCCGGGCCTGGCGGTCCCGCCCACGGAGCGCTGGTGGCTGGCACCGGAGATCCGAACCTTTGCGCCCCGGCGCGCCCCGCGGCGGTTTCCGATCCTCCTTCCGCTGCCGCGACGGACCTCCTGAGCGGAGCACGTTCCGAATGGGATGGATCGAGCGGGACGGGAAAGAGGTGCTGGACCCGGAGGCTCCGGTGCAGCGGATCTGGCCGGGGTTGCGGCGGCTGCCGGCGGCCCCGATGGGCCTCCCGGATCCTCCGGAGCTCCCTTCAGTGCCCCGGGCGCCCGAGCGGCCGCCTTTCTACCTCCACGCCCCCTGGGCGTTGATGGCCCTGGTTTACGGGCTGGTCGGCCCGCTGACCGGGATGCGATCGGGCTGGCTCTCGTTGCTCTTCCTTCCTCTGGCCCTGGGCTCCTCCTTCCTGGCCGCCGAGATCCAGCACCGGTGGAGCCTCTCCCGATACCGCCGGGAGCTTCAGGAGACTTTGGCTCGCTCCGAGCGTCGGCTCCGGCGTTTCCTCGAAGGGGTGGAGGCGTGGCGTCAGGCGATGGAGGCTTGGGAGCGCACGCTCTTCCCCCCATGGGAGGACCTAGAGGCCCGGCTGCGAAGCGGATCCGATCTCTGGTTCCGCCGGCCGGAGGATCCCGATTTCCTGCACGTTCGGCTGGGGCTTACGACCGAATCAATCCGTCCCCCTCAAGGGCGCTGGACCTTGCCCGACCCTGAGGAGGCGCCGCCACCGTTGCGAGGAGCCGCTCACGCTGTCCGGTCGGTCGCCGAAATGCACCGGGAGGTGCCTCTCGGGCTGGACTTGCGCCGTCCGGTGGTCCTTCGGGTTTTCCCGGGACAGGAGGGAACCCTCCGGCGGATCCTCCTGGAGGTGGCGCTTACCCATTCCCCCAGCGAGGTGGGGCTCTTCGCGGCCCTCGCCGATCCGGAGTGGTCCTTCCTGCGCTGGTTGCCCCACACGGGAGAGGAACGGGAGGGATGGGCGGATGGGCCCACCGCGGTCCGGGAGCGGATCTTCGAAGAGTTCTATCGCCGACGGGGACGGGGAGAAGGGATCCTCCCTCACATCTTTCTGTTGCTGGACGCGGACGCGCTGGGCGATCCCCGTTTGGGGGAGTTGCTCCGGGAGGGTCCTGTCCGGGGCATTCATCCGGTTTTGATCCTTTCGCCGGGGGAACCGGTTCCGGGGGAAGTGCGGACCGAGGCTGTCCTGTTCCCCGGGGGTGGGATCTGGATCTCCCGTCGGGATGGAGGGCCGCAGGAGGGGCGGGATCCAGGTCCTTTTCTGACCACGGAGCACGCGGAGGCCCTCGCCCAGCGGCTGGCCTCGCTGCGTCCGATGGGCATGCGCCCCTCGCCCCGTCCGGTGTCAGCCCCCGCCCTGTGGGGGATCCGGGAGCGGGAGACGGCGCCGGAGGACATCCGGCGCCTCCGAGTCCTTCACACAAAGACCCCCTCTCTGGCGGTCCCGCTCGGAACGGAGGAAAGCGGGGAGCCCTTCGTCCTGGATCTCCACGATCGCGCCCATGGCCCCCACGCGATGGTGATCGGGACCACCGGGTCCGGCAAAAGCGAGGCCCTGCGCACCCTGGCCCTGGCGCTGGCCCTCCACTTTCCTCCGGAGCGGGTGCAGCTGCTGTTCATCGACTTCAAAGGGGGCGGGGCCTTCGCGCCCCTGGAGCGGCTGCCCCACTGCGCGGGGCTGCTCTCCAACCTGGACGCCCGGGAGGCGGCCCGGGCGCTGCGGACCCTGGAGGGGGAGCTGGACCGGCGGCAGCGGCTCCTGGCGGCGCGGGGGGCGGACCACGCGGACCAGATCGGGCTGCCGCATCTGGTGGTGATGGCCGACGAGTTCGCCGAGATGCTGGAGGCGATCCCGGACGGGATGGCCCGCATGATCCGCCTGGCCCGGCTGGGCCGGAGTCTCGGGATGCACCTGGTGCTGGCCACCCAGCGGCTGGGGAGCGCGGTGCCCGCCGAGCTGCGGGCCAATCTTCGGGTGCGGATCGCCCTGCGCTGCGAAACCCCGGATGAATCCGCCGCGGTGATCGGGCGGCCGGACGCCGCCTATCTGGTCGGATCGGGGTGGGCCTTCGTCCAGGTGGGCCAAAATGAGGTGTTCCGGCGGATCCGGGTGGCCTACGCCTCCGGGCGCAGCCTGGGGGCCCAGGAGATCCTTTGGATGGACCCCGCCGATCCCGCCCGGCGGCTGCGTCGGGAGGTCCAGGGTGGGGACGGGCGGCGGGACCTGGACATCCTGGTGGAGGCGCTCGCCCGGATGGACCGTCCGGCCCCGCCACTTGCCCCGCCGCCGCTGCCGGCCGATCCGGGCTTCCCGGAGGGGGAAGGGGCCGATCGGATCGGGATCGGGGTGGCGGACTACCCGGAGGCCGGGGAGATCCGCTGGGTCTTCCTCACCCCTTCCGCGCCGGACTGGCGGCTGGTGGGGCAGGCGGGGACCGGGAAGACGGCGGCCCTGATGGCGGCGGCCGCGGCGGCGGCCCGGGCCGGCCGGCGGGTGGCGGTGGTGGATGGAGATGGCCGATGGAAGGAGTGTCCGTGGGCCCTTCGCGTTCTCCCGGAGGATCGGGAAGGGCTCCGCCGGCTGCTTCGAGGGCTCTCCATCGATCCCTCTCCGACTGTTCTCATCTTGGATGCCATGGAGCGGATCCCGGAGGCGGCGATGGGGGAACTGGAGCCGGGGCTGGAGGGCCTGACGGGACGGCCGGAGCTGTGGATCTGGACGGCCTCCCGCCGCGAGCTCCCCTTGCGTCCCTTGAGAGGCCGCCCGGCAGTGCGGGTGTTCCTCGCGCTGGATCCCCCAGAGTGGGAGGCCCTTGTGGGGCGACACCCAATCCCGGAGGGGCCCTTTCAGGGCTGGCTGGCCGATGGAGAGAGGGGACGGGAGATCCGGTTGCGACGGGCCATGGGACCGCCCCCTCCTCCCGCTCCGCCGCTGGCCCGCTCCTGGCCCGGGCGATGGTCAGAGCTCCCGCCTCCCACTCGGACGGAAGGCGGATGGTGGTGGCCCCTGGGCTGGCGCGATCTCGACCTGGAGCCCATAGGCGTCCTGCTCTCCAGCCGCCGCCCGGCGTTGCGCATCGCGCCCGAGCTGGTGGCGGCCCTGGATCTCTTGCGGCGTTCCCTGTCCCGCGTGGCGGGCGCCGGGATCGCCCTTCGGGCCTGGGATCCGGAGGGGGATCTGGAGGAGATCCCTGCGTTGAAGTGCCTCCAGGATCCGCAGAGTTTGCTGGAGGAGTTGGGGCGTCTGGAAGCGGAGGGGATCCCCTGGTTGGCGGTCCTTCCGGATACCGACGCCTTCCGGATGCGCCTGGGTTATACCGGGGAGATCCCGCCTGCCCTTCGTCGGCCCCGCTGGGGCGCTTACGTGCTGGTCGGGCGGGAGCGACTGGAGCTGCGGGCCTGGACGCTGAGCCGCTCCCCGGAGGAGCGCCCCTCCCAACCGCCCATTGCGGCGGATCATCCCGGACTGGCCTGGCTGAGCGCCCCCGGGGAGGGCGAATGGGTGTTGCTCCCATTGGGCGAATAGCAAGCGTTTGGAGTCCCCCCCGCCACGGAATTCGAGACCGTGGAGGAAACGATGCGAAGGATCCGACAGATGCTTCCCCTGTTAATCGGAGTCGGACTGGCCTTGTTCGTGGCGATGATCGCCCGCACGTTCGCGACCATGGGCGTCCCCCGGACGGTGTCGGTGGCGGTCGCCGCGATCCCTCTGCACCCAGGCCGGGTGATCCAGGAAGGGGATTTGCGGACGGTCACGGCCTATGAGAGCCCCGCCCTCTCCGGGATGATCCGCGAAGAGGAGATGCGGGGGCTGGTCGGAGGGATGGTGGTGATGTTCGTCCCGGCAGGGGCCATGGTCCCACGGACCGCCATCGTCCCGCCCCGCCAGATCACCGCGCCGGGCCGCCTCTCGACCATCCTCCAGGAGGGGGAGCGGCTCATGGTCCTGCCGGTTGGAGGGCGGATCAGCGGACCGCCTGTGGCTGCCTTGCGCCCTGGGGACTGCCTCGACCTCGTCGCTTTCTTCCGAGAGTCCAGCGAGGCCTCGGGCCGGGCGATCTCGCCGACCCCAGAGAGAGCCGAGGCGCCAGCTGAGATGGTCCCATCCGTGGTTCCTCTTACAGCCACGGTATCCATCACCACACCGACCCGTCCCCTGGCGAAATGGATCGCCCGGGTGGTGGTGCGCTCGGTGCTGGGGATCAGCGCACCGCCGGCGAGGCCGGAAGCGGGGGCCGTCGGCGGAGGCGGGGCGAGCGCTTCCGTATCCTCCGGCGGGTCCCCCCAGATGCTGGTCGCCATTCCGGAGACCGCGGCGGAAGGGATCGCTTACGCCCTGGGGTCCGCGGAGCAGGTGCATCTGCTGCTGGCGCCGCCGTGCGCCCGGGCGGAGATCCTCCCTTCCTCCGCCTTCTCCGAGTGGGACCTGGAGGAGTGGGTCCGATCCGGGCGGGCGGAGGCGGGGCCGCCGGCCTTCTTCCTCCCGATCTCCTCCACCCTGCCGACGAAGCCGAGCGGAGGTGCACCATGAAGGTCGTGGTGCTGGGGAACCTCACTGGGATCGCCGGTTCGATCGCCAACCGGCTCGCTGCCCTGGGCCACGAGGCGATCCCGTTGCCCGGTCAGCAACCCCCGGAGATCCTCATCGGGTTCCATCCCGAGCTGCTGGTGGTGGTGGCCTCGGAGACCGGGATGGAGATCATGACGGTGGAACGGGTGCTGAAAGACACCGGCGCCGCTGTGGTAGCGGTGGCCTCCGCAGGAGATCCGTGGTTCGCCTGGGCGGAGGCGCAGAAGTTCCCCATACTTTCCCCGGAGCGCGCGGCAGAGGAGCTCGCAAGCCGGCTGAGCCAGCTGGTGGAGCAAGCCCGGGCTGGGGATCGGGCGCGCTATCTGCAGCAGCTCTACCGGGGCCCGGTGATCGTGGGGACGGCCCCCCGGGTGATCGGCTTCGGCGGCCCCAAAGGAGGGACCGGGAAATCCTCCCTCGCCGCCAACGCCGCAGCCCTGCTGGCCGCCCTGGGCGTCCCCATCTGGGTGTTCGACGCGGAGTCCGACACCCGGGGCAACATGGTGGATTTCTTCCGTCTGGGGGAGGAGAGCACGGTCTACTCCGTGGTGGACCTGGCCGCGGCCGGGCCGCCGCCGGCGGCCTCCCCCGGGATCTTCCAGCCGGGCGCTCACGTGCCGACTTTCTGGACCTCGGTGCCTTCTCCGAAGGGTGTGCGCTGGGACCTTCGCCTGACGGCGGGGGTCCTGGTGGTGGACCAGATCCTGGGGGAGCGCTCCGGCCCGCTGATGGCCCGGGCGGCGGACTGGTTGGAGTTCGGGGTGCGCCGGGCGGCGAGCGAGGGCTACACGGTGATCCTGGACTCGGGCAACAACCTGTTGAGCCCCCTTTCCCTTCGCGCCCTCAACATCGCGGATGTACTGTTCATTGTCCTGGAGCCAGAGGACACCGGACTGATCGCCGGGGCCTCCTGGCTGGCGGCGGTGTATCGGATGGCCGGGCCTGCGGCCTTCGAGCGGATCCGCGTGGTGTTCAACAAGGTGCGCGCGGAGAGCGGGGATCTGCTGGTGAGCCGCCTGCGAGATCATGTGGAGGCCATCCTTCGTCAGCGGCTGCCCCGGGCGCTTCCCGTTCGGGTCCTGCCGCTGCTGGATGTGGACGTCGCCCGCGCTCAGGCCAACCTGAGGCTGGGGGTGGAGTTCCTGGCGGCGCTCCAGGCCCTCACCCAGGGCCGATACGCGGCGGAGACGGCTTCGTTCGCCGAGGCTTTGCGAGGCATGCTGGCGGAGTTCTTTCCGGCCATTGCCCAGGCCGCCTCCTCCCGCTCCGAGCCCCGCGGCGGCCTACGGCTCCCGTGGCGCCGGTGACGGTGGGTCGTTTGACAGAAATCGAGGTCCATAGATAATGAAACATGAAGCGTTAATTTGGTGCGCGGTTTTGCCCTTTAAAAGAAAGGAGCGCTGCCATGGGCCGTGGGCGTACCTTTCTGACGGCGCTGGGGCTCCTGGGGTTGGTTCTGGGGGCTTGTGCTCCGGCAGGGCCTGCTCCCACACCGGCGGCACCGACCCCTAAGCCCATCAAGATCGCCATCGTCTCCGACATCGGGGGGCGGGGGGATCTCAGCTTCAACGACATGGCCTTTAAGGGCGGCGACGATGCCAAGCGGGACTTCGGGATCGAAGTCGTCGAGGTGATCAGCAAGGTGGAAGCCGATTACGTCCCCAACCTGACCACCGCCGCCCGGGATCCCGATGTGCAGCTCATCGTGGGGGTGGGTTTCCTGCTGAGCGATGCCCTCGCGGAAGTCGCCCGTAAATTCCCCGACAAGAACTTCGTCGGCATCGATACCTTCGCTCAGTCCATCATCCAACAGAAATACCCCAATGAGTATCCGCTCCCTAATCTGATGGATGTGGTCTACGAGGAGCATAAGGGGAGCGCCCTGGTTGGTGCCCTGGCCACCTTCCTGGCTGCCGAATACAAGAAGCCGCACATCGGCGGGGTGTTCGGCATCGAGATCCCGGTCCTCTGGAAGTTCGAGATCGGCTACAAGTGGGGCGCGCGCTGGGCCACGGAGTGGCTGGCCCGGAACAAGCCGGACAAGGCCTTCCCCTACACTAAGGACTTCGTGCTCTGGACCTACACGGGCACCTTCAGCGACATCACCAAGGGCTATGAAGCCGCCAAGGCGATGTATGCCCGGGATGCCGTGGCGGTCTACAACATCGCCGGGCCGCTGGGCCTGGGCATCAACCAGGCTGTGGAGGAGATCGCCCGCGCCAAGGGCCTTCAGAGCGGCCCGCCTTTCTGGATTGGCGTCGATGCCAACCAGGACTGGATCAATCCGGGCTTTGTCATCGCCAGCATGATGAAGCGCGTCGACAAAGGTGTTTACTATGCCACCAAGCTGGTCCTGGATAAGAAGTTCCGGGACATCGTGCAGCGGAACAAAGGCGTCCTGGTCCTGGGCATCGGCACCCGGGTGGACGGCGAGCTGATGGAAGGGATCTCCGTCAGCACCCTGGCAGATCTGGACGAGTTTATCCGAATGGGGGAGACGGCGGAGAAGCTGACTGGGAAGAAAGTCCTCCCCGCGTCCCCGGATGAGATCCGCCGTCGGGTGAAGGCCATGCGGGACGCTCAGCCTGCCTGGATGTGGGAGGCCGTGGCGGAGCTGGAGCGGATGATCCGCAACGGCGAGGTCCAGGTTCCTATGGTGATGACGGAGGAGGAGATCAAGAAGTGGCGGGAGGAACTGGGGTGATCTTTCACCGGTGCTCCTGAAGTGAACCTGTGAATCGGGTGCGGGCCGGCCAGGGAGCTGCCCGCACCCCTTTTCCACAAGAATAGGAGGGTGTTCGAAGGTGTGGGGAGAGCTCTCCACACCCTCCGCGTGCAGGATGGCTCCTGATTCGATCCTCTGCGTTTCGGATCGCCGATGGAACCTTTCATTGAAATGAGGGGGATTCACAAAGTCTATCCCGATGGGACGGTGGCGCTACGAGGGGTGGACTTCCGTCTCTATCGGGGGGAGATCGTGGGGCTTCTGGGGGAGAACGGTGCTGGGAAAACCACTTTAATGAAAATCCTCTCCGGCCTCCTCCCCCCTACACAGGGGGAGATCCGGCTGGAGGGGCGCTCGGTTCGTTTCCGGAACCCCTCAGATGCCCTTCGGGCAGGCATCGGCATGGTCCATCAGATCTTCACCCTGGTCCCTCCCTACACCGCTTTGGAGAACATCCTCCTGGGCCAAGAAGGTTCGGCCCTCTGGCTTCGGAAAGAACAAGCCCGTCCCCGCGTGGAGCGCTTGCTTGAGGAAGTGGGATTATCCATCCCTCTGGATGTCCCGGTGGAGCTGCTCCCCATCGGTGTCCAGCAACGGGTGGAGATCCTGAAGGTGCTGTATCGAGGGACGAGGGTGTTGATCCTGGACGAGCCCACATCGGCCCTCACCCCTCTGGAGGTAGACGAGCTCTTCAAATTTATGAGGCGTCTGAAGGAGGATGGCCGTTCCATCGTCTTCATCACCCATAAACTCCGGGAGGTGCTGGAGATCTGCGATCGGATCGTGGTGTTGCGGAACGGCCTGGTGACCGGAGAGGTGCAGGCGGACAAGGCCACCCCTGAGCTGCTGGCCGAGCGCATGGTCGGTCACGCGGTTGTCCCCCGCGTGAGCCGCTCGCCCCGCCCGCCGGGCGAGCCCATCCTGGTTGTGCGGGATCTGGAGGTGATGGGCGACCTGGGGGTGCCGGCGGTGAGGGGCGTCTCCTTCGAGGTGCGGGCCGGGGAGATCTTCGGGATCGCGGGGGTGGAAGGAAACGGCCAGAGCGAGCTGGCCCAGGCCCTGGGCGGGCTGCGGCCGATCCGACGGGGAGAGATCCTCCTGGATGGGAAGCCGTTGCCACCGCTCGCCCCTATCGAGGCTTACCGGCAGGGGATCAGCCATATCCCTGAGGACCGCCTGCGGTTCGGGCTGGCCCTCCACTTCGACGTGGCGGAGAACAGCATCCTGAGTCGGCAATGGGAGGCCCTCTTCCTCCGGGGGTGGGGTCGTCTGGATTGGCCCCGGATCCTCGCCTTCGCAGCCGAACTGGTGCAGCGGTTCCAGGTGCTCACTCCAGGGGTGCGGGCGACCGCTCGCCACCTGAGCGGAGGCAATCAGCAGAAGCTGGTGGTCGGGCGGGAGCTCAGCAAAGAGCCCCGCCTGATCCTTGCTGTTCACCCCACGCGGGGTCTGGATGTGGCCTCCACCGCTTACATCCGGGAGCTGCTGATCCGGATGCGGGATCAGGGGAAGGCAGTGCTTCTGATCTCCGCGGATCTGGATGAGATCCTGGAACTGAGCGATCGGATCGCCGTGATGTATGAAGGGAAATTCCTCGGTGTAGGTCCTGCGGAAGCCTTCAGCCGAACAGAGATCGGCATGCTGATGGGGGGTATCCTTCCTCAGGAGCAGCGGTGATGGGCCGCGCACGGCCGTTGCTGGAATCCGCGCTGGCCATCCTGGTCGGGCTGATCGCCGGAGGCCTCCTGATGTTGCCCTTCCGGTATGATCCCCTGAGGGCCTACCAGGCTCTCTTCCAGGGCGCCTTCGGCACCACCCACGATATCCTCGAGACCCTGGCCTTCGCCACCCCGCTGATGCTCACCGCCCTCACTTTCGCTGTGGGCGTGCGGGCAGGTCTTTTCAACATCGGGGCGGAAGGCCAGATGTATGTGGGAGCCATCAGCGCGGTGTTCGCGGCCAGCCTCCTCCCCCTCCCTCCAGGGATCCACATCGCGGTGGCCACGCTGGCCGGGATGATCGGTGGCGCCCTGTGGTCCCTCGTCCCAGCCCTGCTGAAGATCTGGCGAGGGGTCCACGAGGTGATCTCCACCATCATGTTCAACTGGATCGCCTTCCATCTGGTCACTTACCTGGCCATTTACTATCTCGCCGAGCCCGGGCGAGCGGAGCGCACCCGGCCGGCGTTGCCCACCGCGCGCTACCCGGTGCTGGCCGAGGGATCCACTCTCACCACTGTGATCTTCGTCGCCGTTCTATTCTGCTTGGCGGTTTATTTCTTCCTCTGGGGAACACGCTTCGGGTATGAGCTGCGCCTGGTGGGCGAGAACCCGGATGCAGCCCGCTACGCAGGGGTGCGGATCGGTCAGGCCCTGCTGGGGAGCTTCCTGATCGGCGGCCTGGCTGCCGGCCTGGCCGGGGCCAGTCAGATCATCGGCCGCCCCCCCGCATGGTCCCTGTATGCCACACTGGGAAACGTGGCCACCCTGGGCTTCGACGGCATCGGCGTGGCCCTGGTCGGCCGCAATCATCCCCTGGGGGGGATCCTGGCCGCCATCCTGTTCGGAGCCCTTCAGCACGGCGGCCGGTTTATGGAATACCACGCCGGCGTGGTCTCCGAGCTGGTCCGTGCTGTGAACGGCCTGATCGTCATCACACTCTCCATCCCGGAGCTGTGGGCCATGCTCCGCAGGAGGCTGTCTCGATGAAAGCGAAGGGTCTCTGGCGGCGCATCGGATGGCTGGGCCTTGGCGTTCTGGCCCTAGGGATCCTGGGCTATGGGCTGGAGCATGTCGGGCTGGAGCCGCTTTCCCTGCTTGAGGCTGGCCTGCTGGCCATGACCCCTCTCGCCCTGGCGGCGATCGGGGAGTGCGTGAACGAGAAGGCAGGCGTGGTGAACATCGGTCTGGAGGGGATCCTGCTGATCTGCACCGTGGTTGGGGTGTGGGTGGCGGAACAGTTCGGAAGCGGGACGGCCGGGCTGCTGGGCGGGCTGATCGCAGGGGGGCTCATCGGCTTCATCCTGGGTTTGCTCAGCGTCTATGGGCGCGCGGATCAAATCATCGCCGGCATAGGCCTGAACCTGTTCGCCATGGGTTTCACTCCTTACCTCCTGATGAGCCTGTGGGCGTTCCCGGGAATTCATATCGTTCCCCGAGAGCTGATGGTCCCTCGCTGGATCACCCCTTTGGGACAGATCAGCCCGATCACTTTGCTCACTATCCTCCTCGCCTTCCTGGCGCACGTCCTGCTCCATCACACGGTCCTCGGCTTTCGCATCCGGGCGGTGGGTGAGCGGCCGGAGGCTGTGGACGTGGCCGGGGTGCGCGTGGATCGGCTCCGCCTGCTCACGAGCACCCTGGGCGGGGCGCTCTGCGGGCTGGGCGGTGCCTTCATGCCCCTGGCGTGGTTCGGCGGGGTGGTCAAGGAGATCTCCGCCGGGCGGGGCTTCATCGCCCTGGCCTGCGTGGTGTTCGCCGGCCTGGAGCCGCTGCTGGCGCTGGGGGCCGCTTTCCTCTTCGGCCTCACCGAGGGGATCGCCCACGCCGTGGCCATCACCCCCGGGGTGAAAGAGCGGATCCCCTTCTATTTCGTGAATATGCTCCCTTATCTCACCACCCTGCTCGTCGTCGCCCTGGTGATCGGACGCCGGCGGTTCCCCCGCACCATCGGACAGCCTTACCGGCGAGAATAGCTCTTTGACGTTCTCACGCTTGGCTTCCATCGGCGCGCGAACCAGAACCCCCAAAGGAGGCGCCCATGTCCCCTCCCAGCCGCCTGGTGCTTATGGAATGGATATGGATGGAGGGGTTGATGATCTCATGGCCCTGGCCCTTCTACTCACCATACCGAATGTGGAGGTCATCGGGGTCCTGGTCACGCCTGCGGATTGCTATCTCGAACCCGCCCTCTCGGCAACCCGAAAGCTCCTCGCTCTTCGACAGCGAACGGAGATCCCGGTGGCTGGAAGTCAGGTTCGGGGTCAGAACCCATTCCCGGCCCTCTTCCGGAAAGATGCTTTCATCCTCGATCTTCTTCCGGGTCTCAATGATCGGGATCGAGAGGGGCCCCCCCTCGCGTCCGAGGAGGGCTCTGCTTTCCTGATCCGGCGTCTACAGGAGGCTCGGCGCCCGGTGACCTTGCTGGTGACCGGCCCTCTCACCCATCTGGCCGAGGCGCTGGCCCAGGAGCCCGGGCTGGCCTATGCGGTGGAAGAGCTGCTCTGGATGGGCGGCGCGCTGGATGTGCCGGGGAATGTGGATCCCCTCCTGGAGCCGGGCCATGATGGGACCGCGGAGTGGAACGCCTACTGGGATCCGCCAGCTGTGCAAAAAGTGCTTCGCTCCTCTATCCCGATTCGTATGTTTCCGCTGGACGTAACGGAGAAAGTCCCGGTGACCCCCGACCTGGTGCGGCGTCTGGCCCGCCAGCGCCATTATCCTCTGTCTGACCTGGCCGCTCAGGCCTATGCGACGGTGGCCTGGTCTGGATATCGCATGTGGGATGTCCTGACCACGGCTTGGCTGGCCCGTCCGGAGCTGTTCACCTTTGAGGACATGGAGATCGAGGTGGAGCTCGAAGGCCGGAGTCAGGGCCGGATCCGACGCCGACCCGGTGGGCGCAGGGTTCAGGTCGCTACGCACGTGGATGTGGAGCGATTCTACGCCTTCGTGCTGGAGGCATGGGCGCGTTGACGCGTGATCTCATCACAGCCAGCCCCGCCGGCGGAAGAAGAGCGCCAGGCCGGCGCTGATCCCCGCCATCATCAGGAGGGCCATGGGATACCCCCATGGCCACTCCAGCTCTGGCATGTAGCGAAAGTTCATCCCGTAGATCCCGGCCACCAGGGCGTCGGCCATCAGGATGATGGAGGCGATGGTGAGGACCTTGACGATCTCGTTCAGGCGATTGGACTGGAGGGAGAGATAGCTCTCCAGAGCTCCTGAGAGCATATCCCGGTAAAGATCGATGCTCTCGATCAGCCGGACCAGCCGGTCGTAGAGGTCCTGGAAGTAGGCCATGTCCTCCGGGCGGAAGACGGGGAGCTCATGCCGCAGCAGAAGGTTGATCACCTCGCGCTCCGGGGCCACCACCCGGCGTAGCTCCAGCAGGGTCTTGCGCACCTGGAAGATCGCCTCCACCAGACGGCCGTCGCCTCCCGCAAACAGCCGCTCCTCCAGCTCCTCCACCTCCTCCGCGATCCGATCCAGGGCCGGGAAGTAACCGTCCACGACGGCATCGAGGAGATCATAGACCACGCTCCCGGACGTGGGCACCCGCTGTCGTTCCGGACCCTGCCAGCGAGCGATGACCTGCTCCACCTCCGGGATCGGCTGGGAGCGGATGGTGACCACATAGCGAGGGCCGGCGAAGATGTGGAGGGGGCGGAGGGACAGCCCGTCCTCCGTCTCATATCCCACCGCGTAAAAGGCGATGAAGTAGTGATCGGGGTAGGCATCGACCTTGGGCCGCTCCCGCGCCCGAAAGGCATCCTCCAGGGCCAGGGGATGGAACCCGAAGGCCTCCCGGAGCCGCTGGCGATCCGCCTCCTCCGGGGGGCATAGGTCCAACCAGAGGAAGCCGTCGGAGCGGGCGAGGAAGGCCGGGATGGCCTCCTCCCTCGTTGAAACCTCTGCGCCTCCCCCCGGGATCACCCAACGGATGCTCATGCGAGGATCCTCATCACGTTTCGGGCGTGAAGGGAGCCCTTCACGAGAGGTGAGGCCCACGCATCGCCTGGCCTACCACCTCCGCGATGGCCCGGAGGGCTTGATCGATGTCTGTGTCATCGATCCAGTAGTGGGTCACGGCCCGGAAGCGCCGGGGACCCCAGCGCAGGATCTTCACCCGGCGCTCGGCCAGGGCGGCGAGGAACGCCTCCTCTGGAAGCGGCAGCTGAGGGTCCAGCTCGAAGATCACGATGTTGGTCTGCACCCGATGGGCTTCGATGCGGATCCCGGGGATCTCCGCCAGGCCCTCGGCCAGGCGCCGGGCCCGCCGGTGATCCTCCGCCAGACGATCCACCATCGTCTCTAGGGCGACCAGGCCGGCGGCGGCCAGCACTCCGGCTTGCCGCATGCCTCCGCCCACCATCTTGCGCACCCGGCGGGCCTCCCGGATGAACGCGGCGGGCCCACAGATCAGCGAGCCCACCGGCGCGCATAGCCCCTTGCTGAGACAAAAAGTCACCGTGTCCGCGTGCCGGGCCAGCTCCGCCGCTGGCACCCTTAGCGCCACCGCCGCGTTGAAGATCCGGGCGCCGTCGATGTGGACGCGCAGCCCATGCCGGTCGGCCAGGGCCCGCACCGCCCGGAGATAATCCGGCGGCAGCGCCGCGCCCATGCAGCGGTTATGAGTGTTCTCCAGGGCGATCAGCCGGGTCCGCGGATGATGCACATCCTCCGTCCGGATGGCCGCCTCGATGTCCTCCAGGCGCAAGGTGCCGTCGGGCTGGTTGGGGACTGGGCGGGGATGGATGCCGCCCAGGGCGGCCATCCCGCCTACTTCGGAGAGGAACGTGTGGGCCTGATCTCCTACGATCACCTCGTCGCCCCGGCCGCAATGGGTGAGGAGGGAGACCAGGTTGGCCATGGTGCCGCTGGCGACGAAGAGGGCGGCCTCCTTCCCCATCCGCTCGGCGGCCACTTCCTCCAGCCGCCGCACCGTCGGGTCCTCCCCGAACACATCATCCCCCACCTCCGCCCGGGCCATGGCCTCCCGCATGGCTGGTGTGGGATGCGTCACCGTGTCGCTGCGCAAATCGATCCATCCGTCCAGCATCTTCCTCCTCATTCGCTTCGGGATGAGAGATCGTATCCGAGATGCTCAATCTCTCAAGGAACTCCTCCGATGACGCGAGAAGCCGCGGCTGAAGCCGCTCCGACAACAACGATTGTAGGCCGAAATTCATTTCGACCGCTATCCCGGCCGGTGAGGGGCTTTTGTCCCCAACCGCGATCTCTTCATGCGGATGGGGATCCCTCAGACCTCCGGGAGGCATCCGTCCGCTGGCGGGCCAGCAGACGGCTCTTTTTGATCCATGGATATCGATCGATGACATAGGCGCGCATGTAGCGCCCTTTGGATTCCGCCCGCAGGAGGCCTGCGAAGACCTCCGGCGGCACCCCGTAATAGAGATAAACCCCCTTGTTGAAAGCGACCTCCAGGATCCTCTCCTCAGGATGATAACGCACCGCGCTGATCATGCTGGAGTCCACACCGATCCATCCCGAAGGGAGGCGCTCCGCTTCGAGGGGAAGCCCCAGGGCCTCCAGCAACGGCCGCCACTTCCGCAACGGCGCGATAGAGAGCGTCCCCTCTCCTCCGCGCACCTCCAGGCGGACGGAGAGATCCGGCGATTCCCTCCACCGCAGACGGAGCGCGTCGGTCTCGGGATCGTATTCCACCCATTGCCCGGTCTCCATCTCCTCCCTCCTTTCGCCTCACACGCCGCGCATCCCCCGGCGGACCCGTTCCCGAACCTCTTCGTAGAACGCCACCACACGGCGGGCGATCTCGTCCCAATCATACTGGCGGGCGCGCTGGCGGCCGGCGGCGCTCATCCGCGCCCGCAGGGCGGGATCGCGCAGCAGCCGCAACAGGGCCTCCGCCAGGGCCTCCGGGTCCTCCGGGGGAACCAGGAAACCCTGCACGCCGTCCTCCACCACCTCGTTATAGCCCGGGATATCGGTGGCGACCACCGGCACCCCCGCCGCCATGGCCTCCAGGAGCACGATGCCGAAGCTCTCCATCCCAATGGAAGGGGCGCAGAACACGGTGGCCGCCCGATAGTAACGGGGCAGCTCGGCGTCCGGCACGTAGCCAATGAAGCGAACCTGGCGCAGGCGCAGCGCCCAGGCCTGGGCCACATAAGGCGCCTTCTCCGCCTTTCCGAAGGCCCCCACCACCAGCAGCCGGGCCTCTGGACATACGGCCTGCACCCGGGCGAAGGCCTCCAGGAGATAGCGCAATCCCTTGCGCCGCTCCAGACGCCCCACGAAGAGGACGGTGGGACGGCCGTCGTCGAAGGGCTCAGGGGGACGAAGGGCGGGATCGGCGAAGCGGGCATAGTCGATGCCGTTGGGGATGACGACGTAATCCGCCGGGAAGTAGCGCATGTGATACTGCCGCGCTGCCTCCGAGACCACGATGCAGCCGTCCAGCCGCTTGAAGAACCGCCGCAGCAGCGGCTTGCCGTAGTAATACGTCCGGCTCACCTCCCGATAGGCGTGGAACGTGCCCACGGCGATGGCCTGAGGGACCAGATCCCGGTGCCGCAGGACCGCGAGGGGGAGGGCGGGGGTGAGGGGTTCGTGCAGGTGCAGCACATCGTAGGCACCGGACTGCAGGATGCCTTTGATCCGGCGGTAAAGGCGCGGCGAGAGGGTGATCCGGGCGATGGAGCCGGCGAAGGGGAAAGCGATCACCGAGGCCGAGGCGTTGATGAACCCGTCCCCGCTGGACCGTCCGTCGGAGGCCGGCGCGATGATGTGGGCCTCATGGCCCAGGCGCTGCAGGCTCCGGGCCAGATGGGCGATGTGGTTGTTCACCCCGCCGGGCACGGCGAAATCGTAAGGGGACACCAGAGCGATGCGCATGGACGGCGGCCTCCAGCCCCGCCGGTCGGACGGCGGTCCCATCCCCTCAAGCGCGCCGTTCCCCCGGCCGGATCTGCCAGATGGGAGTGGTCAGCACCCACTGCTCGGGAGCCTCCCGCAGGACCCCGGCGAAGATCTCCAGGACCCGGGCGATGAGTTCATCCCGAGCCTCTGTGGACCTCCCGGATGGCCAGAGGGGAGGCCAGATCCGCAAAGAGACCCCCTGGGTCTCCCGCCGGGCGAAGGCGGGCAGCACCGGGGCGCCCTGGCGGACCGCCAGCTCGGCGTAGCCGTCCGGCAGCCATGCCTCCGCCCCAAAGAAAGCATACACCCGACCGCTCCCGGTGGTATCGCGGTCCAGGGCCAGGGCGACGATCCCCCCCTGTCGGAGGGTGCGGAAGACCTCCCGGAGGGCTCCATCCGCCGGGATCAACCGGAGGCCGTGGGCGCCCCGCAGCCGGCAGAGATAGCGGAACATCGCAGGCGGGCGCACCGCCTCCGCGACCGCGAGGGCCGGGAAGCCGCTGGCCCCCAGCAGCTGCAACCCCCACTCCACACAGCCATAGTGGGCGCTCACCACAATCCCGCCTCGACCTTCCCGTAGCGTCTCCTCCAGGTGCTCCCATCCTTCTATCCGGATGGAGGAGAACCAGGCCCTCGGCGGACGGTGGGGGGCCTGGAAGAGGTCCACGTAATTTTGCCAGAGGAGCCGGAAGGCCCGGCGGGCCGTCCGATGCACCGCCGGGGCCTCCGGCGAGACCCCCAGCACATGAGCCAGGTTGTCCCGCAGGCCGGCCGTGGCGGGCAGGATCGGATAGCACACGTCGGCCAGGCGTGCGGCCAGGTCATAGGCGAAACGGGGCGGCAGCCGCCCGGCCGCCGCCCCGAGCCCCCGAAAGAGGAGATACACCGCCCAGGCCAGCGCCTCAGACCCCGCGTCCCGCAATGAAATCCTCCACCATCTGCCGGGCGATGTGGTCGGGGAACTGGCGAGGAGGCGATTTCATGAAATACGCCGAGGGGCCGATCAGCGCCCCTTTGAACCCGCGGTCGAGGGCGATCTTGGCGCAGCGCACCGCATCGATCACCACCCCCGCCGAGTTCGGGCTGTCCCACACCTCCAGCTTCGCCTCGAGGGAAATGGGCGCCCCGCCGAAGGTGGTCCCCTCAATCCGGATGTAGCACCACTTGCGGTCCTGCAGCCAGGGGACGTAGTCGCTGGGGCCGATGTGGATGTTCTCCGGCGGGAGCTCGTAGGGGATCAAGCTGGTCACCGCGCTGGTCTTGGAGATCTTCTTGGACTCCAGCCGCTCCCGCTCCAGCATGTTCAGGAAGTCCGTGTTGCCTCCGAAGTTCAGCTGATAGGTCCGCTCCACCCGCACGCCTCGTTCGATGAAGAGCTGGGTGAGCACGCGGTGGAGGATCGTCGCCCCCACCTGGGACTTCACGTCATCGCCGATCACCGGGAGGCCAGCCTCCTCGAACCGTTGCTGCCAGTAGGGCTCCCGGGCGATGAACACCGGGATCCCGTTCACGAAGGCGCAGCCCGCGTCCAGCACCTGCTCCACATACCATTTGGTGGCCTCCTCGCTGCCCACCGGCAGGAAGTTCACCACCACGTCGGTGCCTGTGTCCTTGAGGATCTTGACGATGTTGTCCGTCGGGCCAGGGGCCTTGCGGATGATCCCGGAGAGATAGCGACCGATCCCATCGTGGGTCATGCCCCGATAGACCTTCACCCCCAGCCGGGGCACGTCGGCGAACTTCAGGGTGTTGTTGGGCGGGGTGAAGATGGCCTCCGAAAGATCTTTCCCCACCTTGTTGACGTCGATGTCGAAGGCCGCCGTGAACTCGATGTCCCCCACATGGTAGGGGCCCAGCCGCACGTGCATCAGGCCGGGGACGAAGGCGTCGTCGGGGGCGTTCCGGTAATACCACACGCCCTGGACCAGGGCGGAGGCGCAGTTCCCGACGCCGATGATGGCCACGCGCACCTTTCGATCCGCCACGGTGGAACCTCCCGCAGGTGAGGATGGCTCATTGGCATTACTTTAGCCGAGCTGTCTTCCCTCGCCAAAAGCAGCGCCCCGACGCGGGCTTGCCCCGGCGGCGGAGTTCCCCAATGATGAGAAGTCAGAAAGGGAAGGATGGGGGAGGTCCGATGCGATTGCCTCGCGCATGGTGGGTGGTCGCCAGCGCCGCGGCCAGCGACTGGCACTGGCGGGACTTCTTCCGGGATCCGGCCGAAGAAGGGCGCAACTGGGGCGGGCGGGGGTGGATCCGTTCGCCCCTCTCATGGGCCCGCATCCGCGAGATGCGTCGGGGGGATATCGTGGTGGCGTATCAGGCGGGAGAGGGAGTGATCGGGCTGGCCCGCCTGGCCTCGGACGGCTATCCGGAGGTCCCCGGCGGGCCTTACGACACCTTCGACCTGGCCCCCGCTCCTGTTCTCTTGCTCCACGAGCCCATTCCCCTCGCCCTGATCCGCCAGCTCCCCGGGGCCCGGTCCCACTTCGAGTTCCTTCGCCTCCATCACGGCACCGTCTTCCGGATCACACCCGAGGGACTGGAGGCTCTCCTCCGGCTGATCCGGGCCCTGAACCCCGAGCAGGCCGCGGATCTGGATACCTTCCTGCGAGGCTATAATTGAGGTGCTTCACGGATCATTCGTGTGAGCCTTCGCAAGGGAGGAAGAGCGCAACGATTCGAAGGGGGCCTCGGAGAGGGAGGGATGGGCTGCGGCCTCCAGTCCGGGAAGGGGGAGATCCCGTATGCTGGATTGGCGGCAAGTGAGCGTGTATGTGCAAGAGCTGGCGGATTACGCGGGAGAGCGCCTGCGCGCGCATCCCCCCACCCTGCGCTATGCGCTGAGCCTGCTCCACCGGTTCTCCGAGGATCTGGACCGGTTGGGGCGGCTGGCCCGGGAGGCCCAGCGATTCGGCTGGCGGGGCGCCTTCCCGGGAGGCGAGCCCCTCGCGGCCCGCTTCCCGCTGCCCCCGGAGCAGCCCCAGGCCCTGGTGATCGCCGCCGACGGCTCCCAGATTTACCCGGATCGCCACGGGACGGTGCCTTATTTCGTCCTCAACATCGGCCTGATTGAGATGCGCGCCGGCTCCGGGGCTCCCCCGCAGACCCGGCATCACCTGGTGTTCTGGTATCGGGAGGAAGAGCTCTTCACCGACGACGGGGAGATGCGGGCGCTGAACGACCTGGAGGCAGAACGGGACATCCAGGAGCTGGAGCAGCTGGCGGCGGCGATGGCCGCTCGGGCGGCGGATCCCTTCGGGCCGCCGGTCGGCTTGGCGGACGGCCTGTTGCTCCCCTGGGCCCTGGCCCGCGGTGAACCCTTCGCCGGGCTCCCCCTCGAGCGCTATCGGGAGCTCCTCGGCCGGGTCCTCCGCGCCCTGGAGACCGCGAAAGGGACGGGCGGCGCCATCGCCGGATATGTGGACCGGCCCACCGGCCATGCGGTGCTGCGGCTGCTGGCCCTCGGTCCCCTGGAAGAGCTCTCGCGGGAGAAGATCGCGGATTACCCCTTCGGGCAGCTGCGGGATCGCACCCTCTTCGCCGAGCTGTTGGAGCCTGGGGAGCGCTCCGCCCTCTTCGCCCTGAGCTGGCCCATCAACGAGCGCCTGGGCCAGGAGGGGCACCGCCTGCTCTTCTTCTACGTGAACGTGGGGACGCCCGGTCGGCCCCACTTGGCCCGGGTGGAGATCCCGGAATGGGTGGCTCAGGATCGGGGGCGGCTGGACCGGTTGCATCGGACGATCTGGGACCAGTGTCAGATCCTGGCGGAGGCGCCCTATCCCTATCTGCTGACCCGGGCTCACGAGCTGGCCCGCATCCGCTCGGAGGAGCGGGCGCGCCTGGAGCAGATGATCCAGGAGGCGCTTCTGCGCCGCGGACTCCGGCCCGTGATCTCCGCAAAAGCCCAGCAGAAAGAATGGCTACGGTGAGGAGGATCGGAGATGGCCAGCCCGGGAGCGCATCCGAGGAGCTCATCTGGCCCGGCTTTCATCGGCCGCGTCATCGAGGCCAGCGCCCGGGCCTTCCGGGTCGGCTGCCGGCTGACCGCCGATGACATCCCTGCCTTCGGCTCCTTCGTCCAGACCGCCCGGGGGGAGACCACCATCATCGGCGTGATCTACGACCTGGTCCTGCAGGGCGATGAGCTGACCCGCATGGTGGCCCTGCAGGAGATCCCGCCTCAGGAGATCCAGCAGGACATGATCGAAAACCGCAACATCCCGGTCCAAATCGGGGTGCTCATCCTGGGCTATCTGCGGGAGCGAGGGACCGCCTACGGGATCCCACCCCAGCCTCCCGCCTTGCTGGAGCCGGTTTACGCATGTCTTCCATCCCAGATCCATCGCTTCACCGAGCGGCCGGATTTCCTGCGCACCCTGGTGGAGGCCCGGGAGGCCTCCGACGACGTGGTGGCGGCGGTGATTCGCACGGCCGCCGAGGCGCGTTCCGGGCCCGCCCGGCGGGACTTCGTGATCCAGGCCGGCCAGGAGCTGGTGCGGTTGCTGGCCGACGAGCCGATCCGTCTGGCCCAGCTCCTGCGTCGCATCCGCGCCGCGGTGGAAATCGGAGCGCCTTCATAGCAGCCCACGAATCATTCGAGGAGCACCCGGATAAGCGCCCACGGTCTTCTCCGCTCCGGGGGGTTGACAGCTGCGAGCGTCTTCGTCTCTAAGGGGGAGGATCCCGGGGCATCCCAGTCGGTCGAAGACCGGCTGGGGACCCCGCAAGGAGGATCGGCGTATGGCCTGGCCACGCGAAGGGATGGAGCGTTCCCCAAATCGGCCCTCCGAGAAGGAGGCGCGCCGGCTGGGACGGGTGATCGGGGGCTCTCTCTCCGAGGGGCTGGTGGTGAAACTCGACCCCCGCATCGCCATCGAAGGGCTGGCGGTGGGACGCTACGTGGTGATCCACGGATACCGGCGACGTTTCTTCGGGATGATCACCGACATCCGGCTGGACAGCGCCAACCCGGATCTCGCCCGCATGCCCCCGGATCCCGATGATCCGCTGATCCGGGATATGGTCTCCGGGATCGGGGTGTTCGGGCAGATCCACGTGCAGCCCATGTTGCTTCTGGAGGAGGGGGATCCCCTCCCCCGGCCGGTGAAGACCGTCCCCGCTCACTTCGCCCCGGTCTATGAGGCCACCGAGGAGGAGGTGCACGCCATCTTTCGACCCCGTCGGGAGGAAGGGGAGGACCGCTATTTCGTGATCGGGGAGCCTCTAGACATGCCGGGGGTGCGCATCCCCCTGAACCTGGATCGCCTCGTCGAGCGCTCCAGCGGCGTCTTCGGGAAGAGCGGCACCGGGAAGACTTTCCTGGCCCGGCTGCTCCTGGCTGGGGTGATCTACCACAACGCCTCGGTGGCCTTGATCTTCGATATGCACAACGAATACGGATGGAGCGCGCCGGGGGAGGGCGGGCAGGTGCCGGGCCTGAAGCAGCTGCCCGGATGCTTCTCCCGCGTGGTCATCGCCACCCTCGACGAGGAGTCCTCCCGGCGTCGGAACAGCCGCTACGACCTGGTGATCCGCATCGGCTACGATCAAATCGAGCCGGAGGATGTCGAACTCCTGCGCGGCGTCATCGGCCTCTCCGAGGTCCAGATCGGCGCCCTGTATATGCTGCGGCGGCGGCTGGGCCGGGACTGGCTGCGCATCCTCCTGGAGGAAGAAGAGGCGCCGCCCGTAGAGGACGAGGAGGGAGGCGGAAGCCCTCTGGCCGAGCTGGTGGAGCGGGACCTGATCACCAGCAGCACCCTGGGAGCCCTCCAGCGCAAGCTGGGCCTCTTCCACCGGTTTCGGTTTCTGATCCCACGGGCTCCGGAGGACGCGGCCCAGGCGGTTCTCTCCCGATTGCTCCAGGGCCAGAGCGTGGTCCTGGAGTTCGGCCGCTACGGCAACGACATGGCGGCCTACGTGCTGGTGGCCAACTACCTCACCCGCCGCATCCACGCCGAATACGTCCGGCGGAAGGAGATGGCCTTGGGCGACCCGGGCCAGGAGCCCCCGCACCTGGTGATCGTCGTCGAAGAGGCCCATAAGTTCCTCCAGCCCGGCATCGCCGAGCACACCGTGTTCGGGACCATCGCCCGGGAGCTGCGCAAATACAACGTGACGCTGCTGATCGTCGACCAGCGGCCCAGCCAGATCGACGGCGAGGTCCTCTCCCAGATCGGCACGCGGGTGCTGTGTCTGCTGGACCACGAGGAGGATGTGCGGGCGGCCCTCTCCGGGATCTCGGGGGCCTCCCGGCTGCGGGAGGTGCTGGCCCGCCTGGAGACCAAGCAGCAGGCCCTGTTGCTGGGCCACGCCGTGCCGATGCCGGTGGTGGTGCGGACCCGCGACTACGATTCCTCCTTTGTGGAGGATCTGGCGCGGAGGGAGGGTGACAGGTCGCCGGATGTGGTCGAGAAATACTTCAGGGTGATGCGGGATGAAGACTGATCCCGCTGACCGAGGCGGAACCCTCACCTTCCAGGGGACGTCTCTTGGATGCCCGACATCAGGCGGGTGAACCTTTCCCCTGGGAGGTTTCGAATGAAGATGGGACAGAAGCGCTGGATGCTGCTCGCAGGGGTGCTGCTGGGGGCGCTGGGGGCGTGTGCGCCAGCCCGCCCGGGGATTTCTCCGCTGGAAGGCTTCTCGCCGCTTCCCGTGCCAGCTGGGCCGACGCCCGTTCTGGGCACCCCGGGAGGATCCATCGTGGAACCCGGCCTGGAGGCCCTGGTGGAGCAGGCCCGACAGGACCTGGCGGCCCGCCTGCGCCTGGATCCCAAGGAAATCCAGGTGGTCGAGGCGCGGGCGGTGACCTGGCCCGACAGCAGCCTGGGATGCCCGGAGCCCGGGCGGATGTATCTGCAGGTCCTCACGCCCGGCTATCGGATCGTCCTGGAAGCGCAGGGACGGCGATACGCCTATCACGCTGGTCGCGGAGGCCCGCCTTTCCTGTGCCCACCCGACCGGGCGCGGGAGCCCCTCGGGGGTGAATGATCCAGGTTAGAAGAGCGGGCGGACGCGGAAAGGGTCCGCCTGGTTTATTCTTTCACGCCTCCCAGGGTCAGGCCGGAGAGCAACCAGCGGGAGGAGTAAAGGAATAGCAAGGTCACCGGCACAGCCACCAGGATGGAGGCGGCGGCGAACTTCCCCCACAACACCGTGTATTGCTCGGTGAACGTCCACAGCCCCAGCGGCCAGGTGTACATCTCCCGCTTGTTCAGGATGATGCGGGCGACGATGTATTCGTTCCAGCTGCTCATAAAGTTGAAGAGGAAAGCGATGGCCAGGGCGGGCGTCGAGAGGGGGCGGATGATATGCCACAGGACTCCCAGGCGGGAGGCGCCGTCGATGAGCGCGGCCTCCTCCAGATCGCGGGGGATGGTGTCGTAGTAGCCTTTCAGCATCCAGATGCTGAAGGGGACGGCGGTCACCGAATAGGCGATCACGATCCCGAGGTAGGAGTTGATCAGCTTGAGACGGGCGATCATGATGAAGAGGGGCAGCAGGAGCATCGCCGCCGGGAACATCTGGGTGCTCAGCAGGAAGATCAGCCCGGCATCCCGCCCGGGGAAGCGGAAGCGCGAGAAGGCATAGGCGGCCGTGGCCGAGAGCAGAAGCCCCACGGTGGCCGTGGTCACCGTGATCAGCAGGCTGTTCCAGATCCAGAGGTAGAACTCCGTCGGACGCCCCGGACGCCCCACCAGCAGCTCGATATAGTTGGCCAGGGTGGCGTCCTCCGGGATGATGGCCAGGCTGGTGGTCAGCAGCTTGTTGGCCGGCCGCAGGGAGATGGTCACCACCCGCAGGACCGGATAGATGGCGACCAGGCAGGCGACCCAGAGGGCCATATGGATGAACAGGCGCTTGATCGGGCTGTCCCCCCGAGGACGCCGGAAGAGGGCCTGCACCCGGAGCCGGGGCCACGCTCGAGCCGGCGCTGCCGCCGCTTCGACGGCTGAAAGAGAGAACTCCTCTCGCTTCATTCGTAAACCCCCCGCAACCCCTTCGTGATCCGCAGGTAGAAGATCGACCACAGAAGCAGAATGAAGAAGATCACCAGGGCGAAGGCTGCGCTGAACCCGTAGCGGTAAAACTGGAAGATCGCCTTGTAAAGCGAGGAGACCAGGATGTCCGTCTTCTCCTGCGGCCCCCCCTGGGTCACCAGGAAGATCACCTCGAACCGGTTGAAGGTCCACACGGTTCCCAGGATGGTCGCTGGCACCAGGACCGGGCGCAGGAGCGGCAAGGTGATGTGGCGGAACTGCTGCCACTTGCTGGCGCCATCGATCTCCGCCGCCTCGTAATATTCCTGGGAGATGCTCTGCAAACCGCCCAGGATCACCACCATCATGAAGGGGATCCCCAGCCAGACATTCGTCATCACCACCGAGATGAACGCCCAGGTGGGATCCTGCCGCCACGGGACCGGATGGACGGCCTGGGAGAGCCAGGCGAAGAGGTTATAAATCAGCGGAAGGCTCTGGGTCTGGGCCGCCAGGTCCGTGAAGAACTGCTGCAGGTTCCGGAGCATGATGTTGAAGAACCCGTAGCGGTAATCGAACTCGTTGCGCCAGGCCATGGCGGTGATGGTCGAAGGGACGGCCCAGGGCAGGATCAGGATGGTCCGATACAGGCCCCTCAGCCGCATGGGGCGGTTCAGCAGGAGGGCCAAGATCAGACCCCCGGTGACGTGCAAGGAGACGTTGATCACCGTCCATAGCACGGTCCGCCCGAACACCTCGAAAAACGTGGCGTCCTTGGCCACCGGGCCGGTGAACACCTTCCTGAAGTTTTCGATGCCGTGGCGCAGCCCGAACTCGGGGTTCTGGGCGGTATACATCGCCATGTTGGAGAAGGCGAGCCGGACCTCATACAGGAAGGGGATCACGATCAGGAGGCTGATGCCCAGAAGGGCCGGCAAGATCAGCACGTAGGCCAGCCCCAGGCGTGAAGGGCGCGGCTCGCCGGTCAGGTAGATCAACGCCTCCAGTGCCAGCACCAGGGCCCCGGGGAGGAGGAAGCGCCATGGGTTGGGGACGGCCGCCGCCCAGGCGGCCCAGAGGCGCTCCGGGAGAGTGGTCAGCGGGGCGAGATGCAGGGCAGCCACCAGATCGGCGATCAGACCGATCTGCTCTAGGAAGCGAAGGATCACCAGGATCAGCAACCCGGCGAGGCCGATCTGGACGCTCCGGGCGAACACCGCAGCCGGGAGGGTTCGGGGCCGTCGGAAGAAGAGCAGATAGGCGTATCCTTCCAGAAGCAGAAGGACCAGGGCGATCGCCAGGATGAACCCCAGGACCTGGCTCAGGGAACGGATCATTATCTGAGGGGTCAGGGCCCCCATCGCTCCTTCCTCCCACGCCGGATCTCCACGGCGTCCGGCGAGAAAAGGGCGGGGGGGCCGGCCGGCTCCCCCGCCCCTGCAGGATTTACTTCTTCCCCAGCTCGGCTACGCACTGGTCGGCGGCCTGCTGCATCGCCTTGGCCGCGTCGGCCGGCTTGAGCGTCCCGGCCATCACTCCCTCCAGGTTCGGGCGCATCGCGTCCCAGGCGCAGCGCATCTCCGGGGCCGCCGGCATCGGCTTGCCCAGGAGCAGCTGCTCAAAGGAACCCTTCAGGATGGGATCCTTCTGGATGGCCGGATCGTCCTTGAGGGCCTTCAGGGAGGGCAGCCGCTTGAACTTCTCGATCCACTTCTTCTGAACATCAGCCGAGGTCATGTAGGTCACGAAGGTCCGCACCGCCTCCAGCTTGGCGGGGTCGTTCAGGACGGCCTTGGAGACCATCCAGTATTTCCCGCCGGTCATCGGGGTGGGGTATTTGCCGGTGGCGGTGACCTTCGGGATGGGCGCCACCCCCAGTTTGTCGCCCAGGACCTGCGCGTAGCCGCCCAGGGACCAGTCGCCGTTGATGATCATGGCCGCCTTGCCCTCCTTGAAGAGGGTGTCGGCGCAGTTGTAGTCGCACTCCTGGGGCACCACCTTGTGCTTGAACTTCAGGTCCTGCACGAACTGGAGGGCCCCCACCGTCCCTTCGTTATCGAAGGACGGCTTGTCGTTCTCATCCAGGGGCCAGGCCCCGAAGGCGCCCAGCCAGGGAGCCAGCCAGAAGGGCTCGTTCAGGTTGTAGGCGAAGCCCTGAACCTCGCCCTTGGTGAGCTCCTGGGCCAGTTTGATCAGCTCGTCCGTGTCTTTGGGGGGCTCCTTGACCAGGTCCTTGTTGTAGAGCAGCATCAGGTGGTTGCCGTAGTTGTCGGGCACCCCCCAGATCTCCCCCTTCACCCGGGTGGCGTTCAGGGCCTCGGGGATGAACTGGTCCAGGAAGGCCTTGTCGAAGACGTCGGTGGCCTTAGCGATGATCCCCAGGGCGCTGAAGGGCCCGGCGAAGTCGTTCGGCACCCGGACCAGCTCGGGGGCTGCCCCGGCCAGGCTGGCCGCCTGGAACTGATCGCGCAACTCCTCGTTGCCGTAGTGCACCCGCTCCACCGTGATGTTGGGATGGGCCTTCATGAAATCGGCGACCAGCTCGTCAAGGAAAGCATCCACCTCTTCGCTCTCCTGCTCCCAGAAGGTGATCTTCACCTTCGGGGCCGCAGTAGGGGTGGGGGCTGGCGCCTGGGTCGGCTGCGGGGGCTGTGTCGGCGCCGGCGCCGCCGTGGGGCTGGGGGTGGCCGCCGGCCCGCAGGCCGACAGCAGCAGGCCCGCCAGAACGAGAGCCGCCATCACCACGTAGAAACGTCGCGGAACCATCTTCCACCTCCCTGTGAAAATCTCCCGTCTCAGGGACACCCCGGAGGGCGCCCCTGGGGCCGGCTCCGGTCGTCAGCGATCGGATCCGTGTGGCGCGGGGCCGGTGGAGCCTCGCGCCACCAGCCGGGCGGGGATCAGGACCCGGACGGGCGGGGCCTCCGGCTCCTGCAGCCGGCGGGCCAGGGCCTCCGCCGCCGCCTCCGCGATCCGCTCCACATAAAGGTTGATGGTGGTCAGCGGGGGATCCGCCAGCGCCGCCAGCGGGGAATCCGAACACCCGATCACCGAGACGTCCTGCGGGATACGCAGGCCCCACTCCTTCAACACCCGCAGCACCGTGAGAGCCGGGATGTCATGGGTGATGATGGCCGTGATCCGGGGGAACCGCGTCCAGAGCGTTTCCAGCGCCCGCACCGTCCCGGCCTCCGTGCCATCGGTCTCCGCCACCCGCTCCGCGTTCTCCTCCAGGCCGTATTCCCGCAACAGCTTCAGGTAGGCGTTGAGACGAATGGCCGAGTAAGCGAAATCCAGGGGCTCGGCGATGTAAGCGATCCTCCGATGGCCGAGGGCAAGCAGATGCTCCAGGGCCAGCCGGGCCGTCTGCTCGAAATCGGTGTCCACCATATCCATATCCTCCGGCTCGTCCGGCCGCCCGATGGTCACCACCGGGATGCCCAGCTCCTGTAGAAGGGAGATCCGCTCGTCCCGGCGGCGGACCATCATCAACAACCATCCGTCGCAGAGACCCGCGGCGACGAAGCCCTCGAAGGAAGCCTGATCGTGGCTGATATGAAGGAGGAAGTTGAAGCCGGAGCGGCTGACCGCATGAGCGATGGCGCCGAAATACTGGAGGTTCAGGGGATCGAAGGATTCGGGGGTGAGCAACGCGGAGAGGGCGACGGTGTTCGTGCGGCGGGCGGCCAGGCTCTTGGCGGCGAAGTTCGGCCGATACTTGAGGCGCTCCACCGCCTCCAGCACCCGCGCCACGGTCTCCGGCTTGAACCGGCCCTTGTTGTTCAGGATGTTGGAGACCGTGGTGATGGAAACCCCTGCCTCCCGGGCGATGTCATAGATGTTGGGCATGCGCCCTCCTCCAGAGGCCTTGCCAACCCACTCCAACAGGCAGGAAAAACTTTAAGTAAAGCGCTTTACAAAAGCGCTTTCATTATATTCGGATTCGGAAACGATGTCAAGGGGGAGCCGGATGAAAGCGCCCTGCAGGTCCCTGGAGGGGACCGGGGTGGGGCATGTCCGGGGGATCCGCAGATCGCCCGCGGGCGGGGCGTCCGGACGGGAAGTTGTCGAGCCTCCGTGGATCGCGTATACTCGAGGGGACAATCCCGAGAGGGACGCGGCGATGGCGGAAGCGGCTTCTCGAAAAGGACGGCGGGGACGCCGGCGGAGCAATCCGCTGGAGCGCTACGCAGCGGATATCTTGGCCAAGCAGCTCTTCCTGGAGGACCTGGCGATGGCCGCGGTGGATTTCGACACTCTGGCGGCCTATTATCCGGAGCTCACCCCGGAGCAGCTGCGTGGGCGTCTGGGCATCGCCACCAAGCGGGCGCTGTTAGAGGACGTGGCGGACATCGTCCTGGAGCCCGCGGAGGATGAAGAAGGCAACGCGGAGCAGATGCGCCTGAACATCCTGGATCTGGAGCGCTTCGCAGAGATCGTTCACGAGGAGATGACCGTGGAGGTGATGTAGGAGGCGCCCGCTCTCCTCATCCTGCGGGTCATGGATCCTCCCCGTCACGGATCCCCGCCGACGGGATCGCCCCGCAAGCCCAGGAGAGCCGGCCGGGCATCCGGCCGGCTCTCTTCTCTCAAGGGGATCCGCCTCCCCCTGGCCTCTCATGGCAGGGTGATCTGAACCGAGGTGATCTGAGTGAGGTCGTTGTGTTGATACTGGATGTTCACTGTCAATCCATCTTTCTGGAAGAGCAGGTTCCCCACCTGGCCGTATTGGGCCGGCGCCCCCAGGACCTGCCATCCGTTCTCCTGCATCCGGCTTTTGTAGAACTCGATCAACTCCTGAACGCCCATCCGGGTATCAAAAGCGATCCGCGCGGAGGTCACATCCAGGTTGAAGGCATCCGGGGGAAGGGGAAGATCCGGCCGGATGGTCGGGGTGGGTCGCACCACCTCCCCCGGTGGGGCTGGGGTGGGAGAAACCGCCGGACGGGCGCAGGCGAGGACCCACCCCGAAAGCATGAGCATCAGTCCCAGAAGATATCCATGCCTACGCATATCTGCCTCCTGTGCGGGGATTTGAGATCCCCCGCGGACACGGCCTGGCCCTTCCGTGCCCTTGGGGAGCCCATGGGCTGAGGCCGCAATCTTCACGTAGAATAATAACTCAAGTTATTTCTGGGACGTGTGCTCTCGTGCGGAGCCCCCGGGTCTCTGATCCTCTGATGGGAGGACGCAAGGAATGCCTGTGCTGCTGATCCTGCACAGCGTCTGGCGATGGGCGGTCTTGATCGTCGCCCTCCTCGCCCTTTACGGGCTGATCCGCTCGCGGCGGGAAGATCCGATGCCCGTCCTTTTGGAACATGCTGTCCGCTGGTATCCTGTGATCCTGGACATCCAGGTGGCCCTGGGGATCGTGCTCTGGCTGGCCCAGCGGTGGGGCGCGGTACCCCTCACGTCGACCCAGGTGATCCATCCGGTCTGGGGGTTGCTGGCGGCGGGGGCAGCCCACGGGGCCGCGGCTTTCCGGGAACGGGAGAACCCGACCCGAGCCTTGGGGATGCTGGCTGCCTACGGCCTCTCGTTGCTCCTGGTGTTCATCGCCCTGGCCAGCGTGGGAGCCTTCCCCTTCGGGCGACGCTGAGGTGAGAACTCCTGCTGTCGACGGAGAACCCGGAGGAACCCCCCATGCGCGTCCTGGTCCAGCGCGTCCGTCAGGGAGCGGTCCACGTGGGCGGGGAGACGGTGGCCCGCATCGGCTCGGGAGTGGTGTTGCTGGTGGGCGTCACCCACACGGACACCCCCGCGGAGGCTGAATGGCTGGCCAAGAAGGTGGCCCACCTGCGGATCTTCGAGGACGAGGCCGGGAAGATGAACCGCTCGCTGAAGGATGTGGGCGGGGAGGCGCTGGTGGTCTCCCAGTTCACCCTTTATGCCGACCCGTATGAGGGACGCCGTCCCAGCTTCATCCACGCCGCCCCGCCGGAGCACGCCCGACCCCTCATCGAGCGCTTTGCCGATGCCCTCCGCGCCGAGGGTGTCCCGGTTCAGATGGGGGTTTTCGGGGCCCATATGTTGGTGGAGATCCACAACGATGGCCCGGTCACTATCTGGCTGGAGCGCGCCGCCCCGGAGCCCCCGGCATCCGGGCGCTCGTGAAGGACGGGCCTGGGTTGCCGGACGCCTCCGCATCCCCATCCCCCGGGGGGAGATATCCGGATGAGCGCCCTGTCTCGCATCGTCCGCGCAGCGGGCCTGCTGACCGTCGCCTATCTGGCGAACGGCCTGCTGGCCCTCCTCCGTCAGATCCTGATCTACGCAACGTTTGGCACCTCCCGGGAGCTGGATGCTTACTGGGCGGCCTTCCGGATCCCGGATCTCCTGTTCACGCTGCTGGCGGGGGGCGCGTTGCTCTCCGCCTTCCTGCCCGTCTTCACCACCCACCTCGCCCGGGGGCAGGAGGAGGCGGCCTGGCGGCTGGCCGACGCGGTGCTCACCAGCGTGGCCCTGGCCGTCAGCGGCCTCTCCGTGCTGGCCGGCCTGCTTGCCCCCACCCTGGTCCGCCTCCTGCTGGCCCCGGGGGTCCCGCCCGCGCAGCAACAGCTCACCGCCTCCCTGATGCGCGTGATGCTGATCACGCCAACGGTGTTCGGGGTGAGCGGGGTGGTGATGGGCATCCTGCAGGCCCATCAGCAGTTCCTCTGGATCGCCCTGGCCCCCCTGATGTATAACCTGGGCATCATCTTCGGGGTGCTGTTCCTGACGCCCGTCTGGGGGGTGCACGGGCTGGCCGGAGGGGTGGTGCTGGGCTCGGTGCTCCATCTCCTGGTCCAGGCGCCGGGATGGTGGCGGGTGTGCGGGCGTTACCGGCCCCGGCTGGGCTGGCGCGATCCGGATGTCCGCGAGGTGATGGTCCTGATGGCTCCCCGGATGCTGGGCCTGGCTGCGGTGCAGGTCAACTTCCTGGTCAACACGCGGCTGGTCTCCGGCCTGGGGGTGGGATATCTGGCGGCGCTGAACCTGGCCTGGCAGCTGATGTTGCAGCCGCAGATCGTGCTGGCCCAGGCGGTGGCCACGGCCGCCTTCCCCACCTTCTCGGCCCTGGCCGCCCGGGGCGAGCGGGCGGCCCTGCGCCGGACCCTGGCGGAGACCCTCGGGCTCCTGTTGGGGGCGACGCTTCCCATCGCGGCGGGGATGATCCTTCTGCGGCGGCCGCTGATCGCCGTCCTCTTCCAGCGAGGGGCTTTCGGGGAGGCCTCGACGGAGCTCACCGCCCAGGCGCTGCAGTTTTACGCCCTGGGCCTTCCGGCCCACGCGGCCGTGGAGGTGCTGGCGCGGGCCTTCTACGCCCTTCATGACACCCGCACGCCGGTGGGGATCGGGGTGGCCGCGATGGCCCTCAACGTCCTGCTCAGCCTGGCCTGGATCGGCCCCCTCCGGCATGGGGGGGTGGCCCTGGCCAACACGGTGGCCACCACCCTGGAGGGCGTGCTGCTGTTGGGGCTCCTGGCCCGGCGGCTGGAGGGAATGGAAGTCCACCGATGGGGGCGTTCGGTGGGGCCGGTGGCCATCGCGACGCTGGCGATGGGCTTGGTGCTGTGGCCGATGGCGCCGTGGGCGGCCCACCACGGATGGCTCGGGCTGGCGCTGGCCGGGCTCGCCGGCGCAGGGACCTACGGTCTGACCCTCCACAGCCTGGGCGTCCCCTGGGTGCGCTGGCTGCGCCACGGGCGCGCCCGGCCTGCCCACGATGCCTGAAATACTCCTGGAGGGAGGGAGCATGATCGTCGAGCGCGTGGAGCTCCGGGTGATCCAGATGCCCCTGAAGGAGCCTTTCGAGACCTCCTTCGGGCGGGAGCATCAGCGGGAGGCCATCCTGGTCACCGTGTATGCCGACGGCCTGGAGGGATGGGGCGAGGTGGTGGCTTCCCGCGATTTCGGGTATTCCTATGAGACCACGGAGACCGCCTGGTATGTGCTGCGGACCTTCCTGATCCCGGCGGTGCTGGGGCGGGAGATCCCGGATGTGGAGAGCGTAGCCCGCATCGGGGAGCGGCTCCGGGGACATCCCATGGCCCGGGCCGGGTTGGAGGCTGCCTTCTGGGATCTCTTCGCCCGCCAGGCGGGCCTGCCCCTCGCCCGTTACCTCGGCGGCGTTCGCGATCGGATCCCGGTGGGGGTGAGCATCGGGCTCCAGCCCGGCGACGCCGAGCTGCTGGAGAAGATCCGGGGCTATTTGGAAGAGGGATACCGCCGGATCAAGGTGAAGATCAAGCCGGGCCGCGATGTGGAGATGATCGCCGCCATCCGCCGGGCCTTCCCGGAGATCCCCCTCATGGCCGACGCCAACTCCGCCTACACCCTGGAGGACGCCGATCGCCTGGCCGCGCTGGACGAATTCGGGCTGATGATGATCGAGCAGCCCCTCCACTGGGATGACCTGTATGAGCACGCGCTCCTGCAGGCTCGCCTGCGCACGCCCCTCTGTCTGGACGAAAGTATCCACAGCGTCCGCCACGCCCGCGCGGCTCTGGAGCTGGGGTCCTGTCGGATCATCAACATCAAGCCCGGGCGGGTGGGCGGCCTGCTGGAGGCGCGGCGGATCCACGATCTCTGCCACGCCCGAGGCGTCCCGGTGTGGTGCGGGGGGATGCTGGAGACCGGCATCGGGCGGGCGGCCAACGTCGCCCTGGCCTCCCTCCCTGGTTTCACCCTCCCGGGAGATCTCTCGGCCAGCGACCGGTATTACCACGAGGATCTGATCGACCCGCCTTTCGTCCTTCAGCCCGATGGGACGCTGGCGGTGCCTACCGGGCCCGGCCTGGGGGTGGCCGTCGACCGCCGGCGGGTCGATCGGGCGACCATACGGATGGAGGCCTTCCGTCCTTGAGGCGCTTTTAAAGGACCTCGGGGGGCTGGTATTCTCCCCAGACCCGGCGCAGCACCCCGCAGATCTCCCCCAGGGTGGCGTCGGCGGCCACGGCCTCCACGAACAGCGGCATGAGGGGCTCCTCGGGCCGGCGGGCGGCCTCCTCGATGCGGCTCAAGAGGGCGGAGACCCGCTCCCCATCCCGGCGGGCCCGCAGCGCCTGCAGGCGGGCCCGCTGCGCCTCCTCGATGGCCGGGTCCACTTTCAGCCGCTCCAGCTCCGGGCGCTCCTCCTCGATCTGGAAGGCGTTCACGCCCACGATGATCTGCTCCCCAGATTCGATGGCCTGCTGGGCCTGGTAGGCCGATTCGGCGATGGCCCGCTGGATGTAGCCGGTCTCGATGGCCCGCAGGGCCCCGCCCATGGCCTCGATGCGGTCGATCTCCTCCCGGGCGCGGCGCTCGATCTCCGCCGTCAGGTGTTCGATGACGTAGCTGCCGGCCAGGGGGTCGATGGTGTCGGCCACCCCCGATTCGTAGGCCAGGATCTGCTGGGTGCGCAGGGCCACCCGGGCGGATTTCTCGGTGGGCAGCCAGAGGGCTTCGTCCATGGCGTTGGTGTGGAGGGACTGGCAGCCGCCCAGGATAGCAGCCAGGGCCTGGATCGTCACCCGGATGATGTTGTTCTCGGGCTGCTGGGCGGTGAGGGTGCTGCCGCCCGTTTGCACGTGGAAGCGGAGCATCATCGCCTCCGGGCGGGTGGCTCCCAGGCGATCCCGGGCCAGGCGGGCCCAGAGCCGACGGGCGGCACGGAACTTGGCCACTTCCTCCAGGAAGTGGTTGTGGGCGTTGAAGAAGAACGAAAGCTGGGGACCGATGTCGTCGATGGAGAGGCCGGTGCGGGCGGCGGCCCGCACATACTCCAAGGCATGGGCGAAGGTGAAGGCCACCTCCTGGACTGCCGTGGCGCCGGCCTCTCGGATGTGGTAGCCGCTGATGCTGATGGGGTTCCAGTTCGGCACGTGTCGGTGGCAGAAAGCCATCACGTCCACGGCCAGCCGCATGGAGGGCTCAGGCGGGAAGATGTAAAGGCCACGGGCCACATATTCTTTGAGGATGTCGTTCTGGACCGTGCCCCGCAACTGCTTCCAGTCCACGCCCTGCTCCCGGGCCAGGGCGAGGACCATGGCCAACAGGATCGCCGCTGGGGCGTTGATGGTCATGGAGAGGCTGACCCGGTCCAGGGGGATGCCGTCCAGCAGGCGCCGCATGTCCTCCAGGGAGCAGATGCTGACCCCCACCCGGCCGACTTCCCCGTGGGCCATCGGGTGATCGGCGTCGTAGCCCAGCTGGGTGGGGAGGTCGAAGGCCACCGAGAGGCCGGTCTGGCCCTGAGCCAGCAGGTAACGGTAGCGCCGGTTGGACTCCTCGGCGGTGGCGTAGCCGGCGTATTGGCGCATGGTCCACAGCCGCCCCCGATACATCGTCCGGTAGATCCCTCGGGTGAAGGGGAACTCCCCGGGGAACCCCAAATCCCGCAGGTAGTCGATCTCGACGTCCGCCGGGGTGTAGAGGGGCTCCAGGGGGATGCCCGAAGGGGTCTCGAAGCGAGGGCGGCGCTGCGGGGCGTCCCGGATGGCCTCCTGCCATCGCCGCTGGGCTTGCCGGATCTCCGCTTCCTGGATACGCACCTCGGCCGCCATATACGCCTCCGGGGATCTTCCCGCTATCCCAGCACCACCAGGATCTGGTTCTGCTCCACGCTCTGGCCGGGCCTCACCCGGACCGCTTTCACGACCCCGTCGCGGGGGGCCCGGATCTCGTTTTGCATCTTCATAGACTCCAGGAGGACCAGTTTCTCCCCTTTGCGGACGGGCTGTCCTTCCTGGACCGGCACGGCGACGATGAGGCCAGGCATGGGGGCTTTCACCGTTACCTCTCCGGCGGGGCCGGGGCGCCCGCCCGAGGCCTCCCGCAGGCGGCGCTCCCGCTCATCCTCCACCTGCACGGTGAAGAGGTAGCCCCGCAGGAAGACCCAGTATTCCCCTTCCCGCTCCTGGATCAGGGCTTCGTAGGAGGCGTTGTCGAGGAGCAGGGAGTAGACGTGCTGCTGGTCGATCAGGCGGAAGTCCACCGCCCGCTCGACGCCCTCGCACAGGATGCGATCCTCCCGGTTGATCTCGATGGTGTAGGTTTTCCCGTTCACCGTGGCGATGTATTTCATCCGCCCCTCCGCAGCTGCTCCCAGCGTCCGGCCCACTTCCAGCCGGGGATTTCCCGCGCGGCCCGCCGGGCCACGTGGGTGGCGGCCTGGCCCCGCCGGTGGGCCACCAGGGTGGCGATGATGGCCGCCACCTCCTCCAGCTCCGGCGGCGTCTCGTCGTCCATGGAGAAGCGCTCCTCCACGAACTTGGTGTCGAAGTGACCGGCCAGGAAGCGGGTGCTGTTCAGGATGGCCTGATGGAAGGGGATGGTGGTCTGGATGCCGATGATGCGGAACTCCTCCAGGGCCCGCCGCATGCGCAGGATGGCCTCGCCCCGGGTCTCGCCCCAGGCGATCACCTTGGCGATGAGGGAGTCGTAGTAGGGGGTGATCTCGCAGCCCTCATAGACCCCGCTGTCCACCCGGATCCCGGGGCCGGTGGGCTCGGCCAGGGTGATGATGCGGCCGGTGGAGGGCATGAAGCCGTTGAAGGGGTCCTCGGCGGTGATACGGCACTCGATGGCCCATCCGGTCTGGCGGATGTCCTCCTGGCGGTAGCGCAGCTTCCGCCCCCGGGCGATGCGGATCTGCTCCTTGACGATGTCCACCCCGGTCACCATCTCGGTCACCGGGTGTTCCACCTGGAGGCGGGTGTTCATCTCGATGAAGTAGAAGTTGCGGTCTTTGTCCACCAGGAACTCCACGGTGCCGGCGTTGACGTAGCCGATGGCCTGGGCGATGCGCACGGCCACCTCCCCCATGCGCCGGCGCATCTCCTCGTCGACGATGGGGGAGGGCGATTCCTCGATGAGTTTCTGATGGCGGCGTTGGATGGAGCATTCCCGCTCACCCAGGTGGATGACGTGGCCGTGCTGATCGGCCAGGATCTGGACCTCCACGTGGCGGGCGCCCTCGACCAGCTTCTCCAGGTAGACGTCGTCGTCCCCGAAGGCGGCCATGGCCTCGCGGCGGGCCGCCGCCAGGGCGTCGGGCATCTCCTCCGGGGAGCGGACGATGCGCATGCCCTTGCCGCCGCCGCCGGCGGAGGCCTTGATCAGAATGGGGAAGCCGATGCGCCGGGCGGCCTCCATCAGGTCTTCATCCGAGAGCCCGCCGTCGGTGCCGGGGACAATCGGGACGCCCAGGGCTTTGGCCATTTTGCGGGCGGTGGCCTTGTCGCCCATGGCCCCGATGGCCCGGGGAGGGGGGCCGATGAAGACGATGCCGGCTTCCTCGCAGGCCTCGGCGAAATCCGGCCGTTCCGCCAGGAACCCATAGCCCGGATGGATGGCGTCGGCGCCCGCCCATCGGGCGACGTCGATGATCTTGTCGATGCGCAGGTAGCTGTCGCGGGCCGGGGCCGGCCCGATGCAGTAGGCTTCATCGGCATACCGCACGTGCAGGGCGTTCCGGTCCACTTCGGAGAACACGGCCACAGTGCGGATGCCCAGCTCGCGGCAGGCCCGGATGATCCGCACGGCGATCTCGCCCCGGTTGGCGATCAGGACTTTGCGGAACATGGCCGGACTCCTTATGGGAAGCACCGGGGGATCACAGCGGGATGTTCCCGTGCTTCTTGGGCGGGTTCTGGTCCCGCTTGTTCTGGAGCATCTCCAGGGCGTTGATCAGGCGGGGGCGGGTCTCCTTCGGCTCGATGACGTCGTCCACGAAGCCGTAAGAGGCGGCCACGTAGGGGTTAGCGAAGCGGGCCCGATACTCCGCCACCAGCTCCGCCCGCCGGGCCTCGGGGTCCGGCGCCTCGGCGATCTCCCGCCGGAAGATGATGTTAACCGCCCCCTCGGGCCCCATCACCGCCAGCTCCGCCGTAGGCCAGGCCAGCACCAGATCCGCCCGCAGGTGCCGGGAGTTCATCACGCAGTAGGCGCCGCCGTAAGCCTTGCGGGTGATCACCGTGATCTTGGGGACGGTAGCCTCGGCGTAGGCGTAGAGGAGCTTGGCCCCCGCTTTGATGATGCCCCCATGCTCCTGGGCCACCCCCGGCAGGAAGCCCGGCACGTCCTCGAAGGTGATGATGGGGATGTTGAAGGCGTCGCAGAAGCGCACGAACCGGGCCGCCTTCTCGCTGGCCTTGATGTCCAGGGCCCCCGCCAGCACCGCCGGCTGGTTGGCCACGATCCCCACGCTGTGGCCGCCCAGCCGGGCGAAGCCGATGACGATGTTGGGGGCGTAATCCGGCTGGACCTCGAAGAAGTCCCCATTGTCCACGATCAGGCGGATCGCTTCTTTGATGTCGTAGGGGCGGGTGGGGTCGTCGGGGACGATGGTGTTGAGGCGCTCCTCCATGCGCAGGGGATCATCGCCGTTGGGGACGTAAGGGGGATCCTCCATGTTGTTGGAGGGCAGATACGAGAGGAGCTTGCGGATCATATAAAAGAGATCGGCCTCGGTGTCCGCGGCGAAGTGGGCCACGCCGCTGATGGTCGTGTGGACGTCCGCGCCGCCCAGCTGTTCGTGGGTGACCTCCTCGTGCATGACCGCCCGCACCACATCGGGGCCGGTGATATACATGTAGCTGGTCCGGCGGACCATGAAGATGAAATCCGTGAGGGCGGGGGAGTAAACCGCCCCCCCGGCGCACGGCCCCAGGATGGCGCTGATCTGCGGCACCACGCCGGAGAGCATGACGTTGCGCAGGAAGATGTCTGCGTAGCCGCCGAGGGAGAGGACCCCCTCCTGGATCCGGGCGCCGCCCGAGTCGTTGAGGCCGATGAGGGGGGCTCCGTTCTTCATAGCCATGTCCATGATCTTCACGATCTTGCGGGCATGGCCCTCCCCCAGGCTCCCCCCCAGGACGGTGAAATCCTGGGCGTAGACGTAGACCAGGCGGCCGTCGATGGTCCCCCACCCCGTCACCACACCATCCCCCAGGTAGCGGCGCTCGGCCAGCCCGAAATCGGTCACCCGGGTGGTGACGAAGGGGTCCAGCTCCCGGAAGGAGCCTTTGTCCAGCAGGAGCTCCAGCCGTTCGCGGGCCGTGAGCTTCCCCTTGGCGTGCTGCTGGGCGATCCGCTCCGGCCCCCCGCCGGCCTGAGCCTCCGCCCGCAACTGCCGCAACTGCTCCAGCCGATCCTCCAGGATCTCGATCTGCATAAGTCCGCTCCGGATGATAAATGAATGAAGGATAAGGCCCGACCAATGGGGACAGCACGCCTTCATTATAACTCAGACCACGGGCGGGACCCCGGCGGCCGGACCGGGGATGGGTCCGCCGCATGTAGCGATGGGGAGAGGGAAAGGGTAATAATTAACTCAGCGCAAGAGGGAGGTCCGGACGATGGGTTCGGCGCTGGGGACGGAGGAGCGGGCGGATCGGACGGCCCTGGAGGAAAAGCTGCGGGCCCTGCCCGCGCGGCCGGGGGTCTACATGTTCCGGAACGCCCACGGGGAGGTGATCTACGTGGGCAAGGCGGTCTCGCTCCGCCATCGGGTCCGCTCGTATTTCCAGAGCGGCGCCGACCTCTCCCCCCGCGTCCAGCGCATGGTCAGGGAGATCGCCGATCTGGACTTCATCGTCACGGATTCGGAGCTCGAAGCCCTCATCCTGGAAGCCAACCTGATCAAGAAGCACCGGCCGAAATACAACGTCCGCCTGAAGGACGACAAGCGCTATCCCTACATCCGGATCTCCGTCCAGGATCCCTACCCCAAAGTCACCATCACCCGGCGGATCGAGAACGACGGCGCCCGCTATTTCGGCCCCTACACCTCCGCCAGCGCCGTCTATCAGATGCTGGACGAGCTGCGGCGGATCTTCCCTTATCTGACCTGCGACCGGACGATCACCGGGCGGGATCCCCGGGCGTGCCTTTACTACGACCTGCGGCGGTGCCTGGGGCCCTGCATCGGGGCGGTGAGCCAGGCGGAATACCGGGCGATGATCGAGGGGTTGATCCGCTTCCTGGAAGGCTACACCGAGGAGGTGGTCCGGGATCTGGAGGCCCGGATGTGGGCGGCGGCGGAGGCCCTGCAGTTCGAGCGGGCGGCCCAGCTGCGGGACCGCCTGCGGGCGATCCGCCAGGTGATGGAACGCCAGAAGGTGGTCTCCACGGTGGCCACGGATCGGGACGTGATCGCCATGGCCCGGGCCGACGGGGAGGCCTGCGTGGAGGTGTTCTTCATCCGCCAGGGCCGCCTGATCGGCCGGGAGTATTTCGTCCTGGAGGGCCTGGAGGACGCCGACCTGCAGGAGGCCTTAGCCGGCTTCCTTAAGCAGTTCTATCAGGCCGCCGCCGAGGTGCCGCCGGAGATCGTGCTGCCGGAGCACATCGAGGAGGCGGCTATCATCGAGCAATGGCTCCGCCAGCGGCGGGGCGACGCCGTGACCCTCACCGTCCCCCGGGAGGGGGAGGCGGCGGAGCTGGTGCGCCTGGCGACGGAGAACGCCATGGAGACCCTGAACGCCCTGCGGGCCCGCTGGCTGGCCGACCGCCACCGGCAGGAGGCGGCCCTCCAGGAGCTGGCCACGGCCCTGGGCCTCCCGGCCCCGCCCGCCCGCATCGAGGGCTTCGATATCTCCAACACCCAGGGGACCGCCGTGGTCGGCAGCATGGTGGTCTTCATCCACGGCGTCCCCTTGAAGGCGCACTACCGCCGCTTCGTGGTGCGCACGGTGCAGGGGCGACCGGACGATTACGCCAGCATGCGGGAGGTGCTGACCCGGCGCTTCCGCCGTTGGCAGGAGGCGAACGCCTCGCAGCGGCTCCCGGGCCAAAGGCCGGATGAGAGCTTCGCTATGCTCCCCGACCTCCTGCTGGTGGACGGGGGGAAAGGCCAGCTGGGGGTCGCCCTGGAGGTCCTGGAGGCCTTCGGGCTCCGGGAGCGGGTCCCGGTGGCCGCCCTGGCCAAGGAGCGGGAGGAGCTCTTCCTGCCCGGCCGATCGGAGGGATGGCTGCTGCCGCGCTCCTCGCCGGCCCTCTTCCTGATCCAGCGCATCCGGGATGAGGCCCATCGCTTCGCCTTGAGCCATCACCGGGCCCGGCGGGAGCGCCGCTCCATGGCCTCGCTTCTGGAGGAGGTCCCGGGCATCGGGCCGAAGCGGCGGCGGGCGCTGCTGGAGCGCTTCGGCTCCCTGGAGGCCATCCGTCAGGCCCCGCTGGAGGCCCTGATCGAAGCCGGGCTCCCCCGGGCGGTGGCCGAACGGTTGAAAGAGGCCCTCGGATGAAAGCGTTCCCTCCGTCTCCCTGGCCCGCCCTCCCCGCCGGGCCGGAGGAGGCCCTGGCGGTTTATGTCCACATCCCCTTCTGCCGCTGGCGTTGCAGTTACTGTGACTTCAACGTCTATGCGGGGATGTCGCGCTGGTTCGCCCCCTACGTCGCGGCGCTGGAGCAGGAGATCCGGTGGTTCGGCCGGGTGGCCGGGCGGCCCCGCGCCTGCACGATTTACATCGGCGGAGGGACCCCCTCGTTGCTGCCCCTCCCGCTTCTCGAGCGCCTGTTCGAGGCGCTCCGGGAGGCCTTTGAGATCCCGCCCGGGATCGAGATCACCATGGAGGCGAACCCCAGTGGCCTCTCCGTGGCCTATCTCGAGGGCGTGCGGGCCCTGGGGGTCAACCGCCTGAGCTTCGGGGTGCAAAGCGCCCATCCAGAGGAGCTGCACCTGCTGCGCCGGGATCACACCTTTCACGAAGCCCATGACCATTTCGCGATGGCCCGCGCCGTCGGCTTCGCTAATCTGAACGTGGACCTCATCTACGGGCTGCCCGGCCAGACCCTGGGCCGCTGGCAGGAGACCCTGGAGGCCGTCCTGGCCTGGAGCCCGGAACACCTCTCGGCCTATGCGCTGATCGTGGAGGAACGCACGGCCCTCCACCGCTGGATCCGGGAGGGGCGGATCCCGGCGCCGGACCCGGATCTCGCGGCCGAGATGTATGAGTGGACGCGAGAGCGCCTGGCGCGGGCCGGCTACCGGCACTACGAGCTCTCCAACTGGGCGCGGCCGGGCTATGAAAGCCAGCATAACACCGTCTACTGGCGCTACGAGCCCTACATCGGTTTCGGTGCGGGAGCCTGGAGTTTCCTGAGGGATCGTCGCTGGATGAACGCGCGACATCCGAAGGACTACATCGGGCGGATCGAGCGGGGGGAGAGCCCGGTTGCCGAGGAGGAGATCCTCCCGCTGCCGGTGCAGATGGCGGAGATGGTCATCCTGGGCCTGCGCCGGGTGGAAGAGGGCGTCGAGGAGGCGTGCTTCCGCGCCCGTTTCGGCCAGGGCCTCATGGAGCGCTACGGGGCGGTCATCGCCGAGCTGGAAGATCTGGGGCTGGTCCGGTGGGACGGCGTCCGCCTGCGCCTGACCCCCCGGGGACAGTTACTGGGGAATCAGGTGTTCTGGCGCTTCTTATAGGCGAGTTGAGGGGCGGGGCACGGATCACCTCCCCCCACCGGGCCAGGAGGTCGAGGGGGCGCGCGATCCGCGGCAGCGTCTCCCGGCCCGCGAAGCGGGGCAGGTCCCGCGCCCCGACCATCGTGAGCCAGAGATCCCGCCGCATCGGCCTCACCTCCTTAGCCGGCCCGGTGTCGTGGTGGGCGCAGCCACTTTAATATTTATCAGCCAAATGTGAGCATTTCGTGAACATTTCGTTAACTCCCCCTGGGCAGGCCCCGCAGCGAGGACCTTAGGCTCAGGCTGCCGCGCTCTACTCATATGGCCGGTGTTCGAATCCTATGATCGGCGCGATTTCCATCGAGATGGGAACATTGGAGCCGTCAACCGCTCCAGGGACCCTAAGGGTGGCAGGCGGTTTCATCGGCATCTCGCTGGGTTGGAGAGCGGTATGCGGGTTCAACTTCAACCGCTGAACCGCGTTTACGGGGGGCCTTCGGGGGCCTGGTCAGCCTGGGGGAGAAGATCCTCCAGGCGCAGCACGCGGAAGAGGCGCTCGCGGGCCTCTGCGGGCATGGGGGTCCGCCCGTAGCGGCGGTAGAGCTCGATGGTGCGGCGGGTGGTGTGGAAGATGACGTGACAGTCGGGGCACTCCGCGAGATGCCGCTCCAGCTCCCGGCAGAGGTGCTCCGCCAGCTCCCCATCCAGATAGAGCGAGATCCGGCTCAGCCACTCCTCGCAACGCTTGCTCATCGAGTTCATCCCTCGTGGGCCTTTAAATCTTCCGCAAAGTAACGCGATAGATGTTCCCGCAGCCGCAGCCGGGCGCGGTGCAGACGGGTTTTCACCGCATCGGTGGAGATGCCCAGGATGCGAGCCACCTCCTCGGTGGAGAGGCCCTCCCCATCCCGGAGCAGAAACACCGTCCGCAGGCCCGGCGGCAGGCTGCGGATGGCCTCCTCCAGCACCGATCGCAGCTCCGCCCGCAGGAGCTCCTCCTCCGGCAGGCAGCACCAGTCGAACAGCTCCCGGGGGACCTCCTCATCATCGCCCAGGGTCAGCGGCTGGTCAATGGAGATCGTCTCCGGCTCCTTCCGCCGAAGCCGCATCAGGGCCAGGTTGTAGGCGATGCGATACAGCCAGGTACACAGCCGAGCCTCTCCTCGGAAATCCTTCAGGTGCTGGAAGGCCTGCAGGAACGTCTCCTGGAGCACATCCTCTGCTTCCTCCCGGCTCCCCAGCAGTCGGTAGGCCACATGGTAGACCGTGTCCCCACACCGGTCGATCACCGCCGTGAAGGCCTGCCGGTCTCCCCGCCGCAGCGCAGCGAGCAGATCCGCTTCCGAGAGATCTCCCGTAGATCGACGATCCGCAGCCATCTCGAAGGGACCTCGCCCTCAGGTTCGGCCCACCCCACTGATTCTGATTGTAAGAGCGCCCGCCTCGCTCGTCCAAAACCACCAGCCGGATGTTTGCCAGAATCCCGTTCTGTTCCATAAAATTTGAGCGCAGTTACATCTTGATTCTGGGTGCGTGGTCCTTCCACAGACCGCAGATGGGTGTTGAGCGGATCGGTAAGGCGGCTCCGGATCCCCGCTGAAGAGGTAGAACTGCGGGGCGCCCTTCTCGAATTCCTCCGCATCAGACCTCATCGGGGGAAGGCCCCTTTTGGGGATCAGGGAAGGCTTCCCGGTTCGGAGATCGCCGGAGCGCGATTCTTCCAGAGGCTTATCGCGAGTTAGGAGCATGTCTGAAGTAGAACGCCGCTGGACTCTGCAGCAAGCGCTGACCCGACTGTTCCTGGAGCTGACCCGAGCCCATCCTCGAATGGAACCGATGATGGCCGCCGGGCTGGAGATCGTGGTCGGCGCCCTGGATCTCCCAACAGGGATCCTGGAGTTCCGTCCCCACCCGGAAGGCCCTGTTCTCCGGATTTTCCGGGGACTCCCGGAGGAGTCCGCCGGCGCCCTCCTGGCGGCGCTCCGGGATCTCACCTCGGATCGGCCCGTGTGGGTGCGGGATGCGGAGGAGGCTCCCCCGATGTTCCGGGAGGCGCTACGCGCCGCCGGCCTGGGCGCGGCCGCGGGCCTCCCCCTGGGCGGGGGTCCGGGATGGGCCGGAGGCCTGATCCTCGGGAGCCCGAAGCCCCGGACCTGGGGGGCGGAGGAGCGGGAGTTCCTGGAAGGCGCGGTCCAGGCCATCGGGCTGGCCCTGGAGCGGGCGGCCCTGCATCAGGCCGCTGACCGCCAGGCGGAGGAGCTGGCTTTCCTGAACCGTTTGGCCCTCCGGGCCAACCGCGCTCAGGATCTCTACGAGCTGCTCGCGAGCGTCCTCCCCGAGCTGGTCCAGCTGATGAGTGCGGATCGGGGAGCCGTTGCCCTGATCGCCTCCTCCGGCAATCACCTCGTCGTGGTGACGGAATACAACCCCGTCGGCACGCCTTCCGGCCTGGGCGAGCGCATCCCCATCCCGGACAACCCTTCCATGGCCTGGATCCTGCAGGAGCGCCGTCCCCTTGCCATCGAGGATGTGCAGACGGATCCCCGCATCGCTCCCGTGCGCGCGATGCTGGGGCGCGTCGGGGTGCGCTCCATGCTTCTGGTCCCTTTGTGGATCGGGGAGTGGATCGTGGGCACCCTGGGGATCGACTACGTCCGCGAGCCGCACGTGTTCACCCCTGAGGAGATCCGCCTGGCGGAAACCGCCGCCCATCAGCTGGCAGACGCCCTCAAACGCTTCCGGATGATCCACATCCTGCAGGCTCAGGCGGATCGGCTACACGTGCTGTATCAGACCGCCCGGGCGCTGGCGGAGCTCCAGGACCTGCCCGCCCTCCTGACCCGGGCCCTGGAGGAGATCCTGGCTCACCTCCCGGCTGACGGCGCCAGCGTCTACGTGGCGGATCCGGCGGATCCGGATGTGTTGCGCGCGGTAGTCGCGCTCGGGTATTCCACCGTGCCGGTGGTTCGTCTCTCCTCTCAGGCGGCTGAGGAAACCATCACCGCCCAGATCGCGATCCGGGGCGAGCCGGTGTGGGTGGAGGAATGCGATCGATATCCTTACCCCCCGATCACCCGGCGGATCCTCATTCAGGAGGGGATCCGCAGCCACGCGGCCCTCCCGTTGCGGCGGGGCGCCACGCTCCTCGGAGTGCTCCACGTGGTGTGGCGAAGGCCGCGGGCCATGGATCCGGAGATCCGGGATCTGCTGGAGGGCCTGGCAGATTTGCTGGCGACAGGGATCCACAGCGCCCGTATGCTTGAGGCCCTGCAGCGAGCGCTGGCGCAGCGGGAAGCTCTCAATCGGGCTCTGGAGGAGGCGCTGGCGGCCCGGGAGCAGATGATCCAGAACGTCTCCCATGAGCTGCGCACTCCCCTCGCCGTGGCCCTGGGGTATCTGGAGCTGCTCGCGGAGGGCGCCCTCGGTCCGCTGAGCGCATCTCAGCAAGAAGCGGTGGCCATCGCCCGGGAGCGGCTGGGCCAGCTCCACCGCTATATTGAGCTCCTGCTCACCCTGCAAACCGTGCGGGGCGCCCCCCGGCCCCACCAGCCCCTGGATCTGCGCCGGCTGGTGGAGGCTGTCGCTCGTATGATCCGGGCGCGCCCGGATCCCGAAAAGAACCCCTTCGAAGTCCGACTCCCGGCCGAGGCGGTGTGGGTGATCGGGGACGCGGAAGCGCTGGCGCATGCGATCGGAGAACTGCTGGACAACGCCTTCAAGTTCTCCCCTCCAGGCGGACGGGTGGAACTGGAGCTGGCCTCAGAGGGTGGGATCGCCCGGGTGATCATACGGGATGAGGGGATCGGGATTCCGATCGAGTCCCTCTCGCGGGTGGGGGAGCCGTTCTATCAGGTGGATGGAGGGACCACCCGGCGGTTCGGAGGGATGGGCATCGGGCTGGCGGTGGCCCGGAGCGTGGCAGAAGCCCACGGCGGCCGCCTGCGCTTGCACCCCCGCGCGCCGCGGGGCGTGGAAGCCGTCCTGGAGATCCCCCTCAGCGGATCTCTGGAGGGATCTGCCGCATAAGAGGCGGGGAAGGGGGTGCCATCCGTATCCGACGGAGCCCGCGCAACAGCAGTAGACCCTCCAGCCCGATCGCCAGGCTGTTGGCGAGGGCGGGTCCGGAAGGACCCAGGGCATGGGCGAAAAGAGGGGCCATCCCGAGATAGGCCGCCGTCCCGATGGCAGCCGCCGCGAGAGGCCGGAGGAAATCATGTCGGGCGTAGAAGGCCCGGGCGGCCAGCTCGGCGATGGTGTAGGTCAGCAGCCCGGGAGCGAACATCCGCAGCGCCGCCCCCACGGCTTCCACCGACGCCTCGCCGAAGGCACCCCGGGCCAACATCGCCCGCACCAGGGTCTCTCCGCCGAACCCGAGGACCCCCCCGGCAAGGAGGCTGAGCCCCCCTGCGACCCTCAGGGTCCGCACCAGATCCTGCCACAGGGCCTCCGGGTCACCCCGGGCCACGTGAGCGGAGAGGGTCGGGAGGAGCACCGTGGCCAAGCTGGTGCTGATGAGGGTCTGAGGGACCTGCATCAGGCGCCAGGCGTAGGCGAGGGCGGCCACGGCTTCGGGTGCCATGCCACCCACCAGCCGATAGCCCCAGGCGATCTGAAAATACGCCAGAGCAACGATCAGGCCCCGCAGCAGGAGCAGGCGTCCCGCCTGCCGCAGGCCCGGATGCCGAAGGTCCACCGCCCAGGCCCAGGTCCAGCGGCGCAACCCCGGCAGCAGGCTGAGGTTATGAAGAAAGGCCCCCAGGATCACCCCCAAGGCCAGCCCGACGATGCCCAGGGGGCCGGCCAGGGCCAGCGTCCCCAGGATCGGCCCGGCGTCCGCCAGCACCGAGCCCAGGGCCGGCCATGCGAAGCGGCGGGCGGTGTGGAGCACCGCCGTCAGCACCCCGCTGAGCCCGAAGAGCACCGTCCCGATCCAGAGGATCCGCAGCAAACGAATGGCCACCTCCTGTCCCTCAGGGGGAAGGCCGGGTCCGAAGACCCGGTGGACCCAGAAGGGCGCGCTCCCGGCGATGAGCAGGCCGGCCAGGGTCAGACTGATCAGGGTGAGAAGGGCCGCCGTGGTGGCCAGGCGGGCGGCTTCATGGGGATCGCGCAGGGAGAGCGCTGTGAGCACCGGCACCAGAACCACCGCCAGGGTTCCCCCAGTGAACAGGAAGAGGAAGTCTGGCATCACCATGGCGACGTCGAAAGCGCTCTTCTCCAGCCCGGTCCCGAAGCGGGCGGCGACCACCATTTGAGCCAGGAAGCCGGTGAGCTTCCCCGCCAGGCCCAGGCCGGCCACCACGGCCGCCGGCTGCAGGATCTGACGAAGAAACCGGAGGGTGCCGGCATCCAAGAAAAGCGTGGTGCTCCATAGACCTTCCGTCCACTTCCCGAAGCCTTCCCGAGAGACCGGATCGCCCCGCCGTTCCGGCTCTCCTTCCGATCCCATTCCTCACCTCCCAGCACGATCCCGCGGGATCGATCCCCCTTGCCGCGCCTCACTTCCACGGCTCGGTGTAGAAGTCCAGATACGCCTCCAGCGCCCCGGCCCACAGGGCATCGTCGTGGCCACCCGGGCGGATCTCGAAGCGCACGGGGACCCTGCGCGCCTTCAGGATCTCCGCCAGCTGCCGGGCCCCCTCCAGCGCCCAATCCGCATCGCCGGCGTCCAGGTAGATCCGTAACCCCTTCAGATCGGCCTCTCGAGCCAGGACGAAGGGATCATATGCCGGCGGCGCCTTGTTCACGCTCAGGGCCGGGCTATGCCCCCCGACGCTGGCGAAGGTCTTAGGATGGCGCAGGGCGATCTCCAGGGCCCACACCCCGCCCCGCGAGATCCCCCCGATGGCCCGGGCCCACCGCGCCGGCATCGCCGGGTAGCGCGCCTCGATCTCCGTGATCAGCGCCTCCATCATCACGCTTTCCACTGAGCTGGGTCCGCCGCTGGTGCGAATATACAGATCGTCTGGGAAGCCTGGCAGCACGATCAGGAAAAGGGGCCAGCGCCCGGCGCGAACCCCTGCCGTCATCACCTCATCGATGCCCAGCTGGTCCCAGTGCCGGTGATCATAGGGATACCCATGCAGGAGATACAGGGTCGGATACCGGCGCCCGGGATCCAGGCAGGGAGGCAGGTAAACCTGATAAGGGATCTCCAGCCCCAGAGTGGGGATCGGAAGAGAAGCATGCTCCCAGCGGCCGGGCGCGCAGGTCGGCGTGGGCGTGGGCGTGAGGGTGGGTGTCGCCGTGGGCGTGGAGGTTGGAGTCGGCGACGGCGTCGCCGTGGGCGCAGAGGTAGGTGTGGGAGGCGGCCAGGTGGGGAGCGCCATCCGCGCCCGAGGCCCTCCGAGAAGCGCCAGGTTCAACAGGAGCAGTAATCCAACGAGCGCCAGCCAGGGATCTTTCCGCATTTCCTCTTTCCATCCGAGGCCGGGATCTTCTTTCAGGGGTTCGCGCGGCCCGCTCTTCAACGGACCACGGCGTCGGGGAGCCCGGCGCGCGCGTCCTCGATGCGGATCCGCCAGCGAGGATCCAGAGGCTCCGGCAGTCGATCCGGCGGGAAGAACCTCACCTCCAGGGATTCCGCTCCATCGGCCCGGAGGCGCCCTCCGATGATGCGCGCCTCGAAGCAGGCCACCACCGGCTGGGAGCGATCCCCGTTCGGGTAGGTGAACGTCCACGCCGGATCCGTATAGAGGCCGGTCAGGCGGAGGGGCTCCACCTCCAGGCCGGTCTCCTCCCACACCTCCCGGACCAGGGTCTGATCAATGCGCTCGCCGATCTCCATGATCCCCCCGGGGAAGCCCCATTCCCCATTGTCCTCGCGGCGCTGGAGGAGGATCTCCCCCCGATCGTTGAAGATCACCGCGCTGGTGGCGGGGACGACCAGGGGAGCAGCGCCCACCCGCGCCCGCAGGCGCCGGATGGTCTCACCCGGTCGTGAGGCGAGGCGGCCGGGGGCACCGGTCCGGAAGGCGGTGGCGGGATCGTGGCGGCGGTAATCCGCGATCATCGCCCCATACCAGGGGGGAAGGGGCGGCAGCTCCGCCAGGGACACCCAGTCCAGGGCCAGGGACTCTCGTCCATCCGGGCGCAAGGCGCCCTCCACGGGACGGGCCAGAAAGCAAGCGGTCACCGGATGGACGACGTCGCCGTTCGGATAGCACACTATGAACTCCGGGGAGGTGTAGAGGCCGATCAATCGCTCCACGCGGATGGAGAGGCCAGTCTCCTCCCGGACCTCCCGGTGGAGAGCCTGGAGGAGGGACTCGCCGGGCTCCATCACCCCGCCGGGGAGCCCCCAGGCTTCGAAGTCGGCCCGGCGCTGCAGCAGGATCCGTCCGGCCTCGTCGACGATGAGGGCGGTCGCGTAGACCAGCCAGACGGGCTCCGGGCCGATCCGCTCCCGCAGCCAGCGGATGTAATCCATTGGCGGCGCAGGCCTCCTCATTGAAAGCAAATCGGGCGCGGCAAAGGCCGCGCCCGGGATAGTGGCCCCGGCGGGATTTGAACCCGCGATCTCTGCCTTGAGAGGGCAGCGTCCTAGACCGGGCTAGACGACGGGGCCACGGTCCTTCTGCTTCAATCTTACCGTGGGAGCCTTTCTCCGTCAAGGCGAAGCGGCCCGGAGGCCCGGAGGGCCGCGCCCCCGCACGCCGGATGGAGACGGGTCACCGCATCGATGCGGCGGCCGTCCACCGCAATGAACTCAAACGTGATGTGGCACGCGTCGGCCTCCACGCGCATCGCCCCGTGCTGGTCCCGATAGCGAGCCCGACTGCCGGGGACCGGGGCGCGGAAAGGGTAACGAGCGGGATGGCCGCCCAGACCGTTGACGAAGTAGAGGACCCCATCCCGTTCGATGCGTTCGTAGACGTGGTCGTGCCCGGCGAGGACGGCGGTGACCCCCCAGGCGGCGAAGGGCCACTGGAGGGCGGGGGTGGAGCCGTGAGGACCTGAGGAGTAAGGGGGATGATGCATCACCACGAGGCGCCACGGCGCGTCGGAGGCCCCGAGCCGTGTTCGTAGCCACCGCGCCTGTCGGGAGTTCGCGGTGATCCCATCCGGCTCGTGTGGATCGCTGTCCACGAAGAACAGATGCACCGGGCCCCAGCGGACGTCGTAATAGCGCTCGTTGCCGGGCAGGTTGAAGTATTCGAGATAGGGCCGCGCGCCGGCGGCCGCCCAATCGTGGTTGCCCAGGACCGGGAAGAAGCGATTACGGTCGGCGCCCGGGCCGTAACGGCCCCGGTAGGGGGCCATGAACATGTGGTAATACTGCCCGATGTTCGCGTCGATGGTTCGGGCCTCCCCGCGCGGATAGTTGTTGTCCCCGGTGGTGACGATGAAATGGGGGTTCCAGCTGTGGACCAAGCGGGCCACGGCCTCGGCGGCCGGCCCGGCCTGCCCGTAGTCGCCGATCACGGCGAAGCGCACGGATGGAGTCGGCGTTGGGGCACGAGGCGCTTGATCCCCCGCAGAACCATGGGGATCGACGAAGGCCAGCGCCCCGAGCAGGAGAAGCCCCCATCCGACCCGTTTCGTCCATCGCCATAAACCCATCCGCCGCATGGATCGCCTGTTAGGAAGCAGCGCTCACGGGCCCTCGATGAGCACCCGGTGGGGATCCACCCGGTTGTTCAGCGGGGCGATCTCCACGTCCTCGTGGATCAGGCCAGCCCAGAAATACAGAGGGTTGCGGGGCGGCACGTAGGTGATCCGGATGCAGCCGGTCACGATGGCCGTTCGGCCCGCCGGCAGATAGTAATATGGCCGGCCGTCGATGATCCGCACCTCGAGATCCTCCGGGCGGCCCACCGCCCAGCGGAAGGGGTAGTTGCGCAGGGAGGTGTCGAAGTCGATGCCCACCCGCCAGGCCCCGGATTCCTCGGCCCAGCCCTCCGGGCGCCCCGGCCGCGGCGCGTTGAAGGTCTGATCCAGCTCATAGCAGGTCCCAGAGGGCGGCCCGCTGGTCCGAATCGGAACCGCGCCGTAGTTGTGCACCGTCAGCGTGAAGTAGAGGAAGCCGCCGAGGTTGACCGGGATGTAATCCCCGGTCCCTGCGGAGATGTCCGAACGGAACTCCACCCGTCCGTTGAGGATCTCCGCCCGCGGCACTCCACCCTCGCGGATGGTTAGGGTTCCGGTGACCACATCCCGAAGTCCCAGGGCGTCCTCCGCCACCGCGTAGACCGTGTAGGTTCCGTCGGGGGGCGGCTCCTGGCCTCGATCGACGCCGGCGTCGTAGTCGAAGATGTGGCATCCCTCCTCGCCGGGCTTGCGCAGCTGCACCTCCTTGCGGGGGACCGGATAACGGACGCCGTCGGGGCCCTCCAGGTAGACGAGGATCTGGGCCGGTCGGTTGATGCAGACGTTGATGGTCGCCCGGTCGCTCAACCCGTCCCGGTTGGGGGTGAACTCGGGGGGCGAGATGCTGAAGCCGGTGATGCGGAGCGCCTGAGGGTGCGATCCGCTCACGGTGAGGGTGCCGGTGATCTGCGCCGTCTCCGATCCGTCCCGGGCCTCCACCACCCAGGTGTAATGGCCGTCGGGGAGCAGCTGGTTCTCCACCACCCCGTTGAACAGGACCTCATATTCCCCTCGCGGTCGGGGCTGTTCCCGCCGGAAGTAGCGGGGGGTCCCGTCCGAGCCCACGAAATAGATGGAGACGATGGCGTTGCGGCCCAGCGCGTAACGGATCGCCACCACCTCGTTCCGGCCGTCCCCATCCGGGGTCAGCAGATCCGGCTGGATCGTGGCGGAGCGCAGCAAGGGGGCCGGCCGGCATGCAGCCAGGGCGAGCAACAGCCCGATCAGACCGAACCGCTGTCCGAAGCGCCGCCTCTCAGGAACGTGCATAGCCTCCGGTCCTCAATGAGGATCAATCCCGGGTGATGTTCAGAGCCCTCCGGCCAGCAGCGCCTTGAGGAGCCGGCCGGCCAGCTCGATGAGCAGGATGGCCACCAGGGGCGTGAAGTCCAGTCCGCCGATCGGGGGGATGTAACGCCGCAGCGGATTCAGCACCGGCTCCACCAGATTTCCCAGGAAACGGCGAGCCGGATGCCACGGGTCCATGCCGATCCACGAAGTGAACACGTAGACCACGATCAGCAGGACGTAGAGGTTGACCAGGGCGTCCACCAGTAAGATCCAGTTTCCGGACATCTCCGTCGGTTTCCTCCTGAGGGATCGGGGAGGGCGGCCTGCGCGCCCATCCGTCCCCCATCTTACCTCAAGGCGGTTCCCCGGGGTGGAGGGCAAGGACCAGGGGTCGGGGGCAGTGGGGACCTCAACGCACGGGGCGTTCTCCGAAGATGGCCCGTCCCAGGCGGATCATTGTGGCGCCTTCCTCGATGGCCACTTCGAAGTCATCGGTCATCCCCATGGAGAGATGGGCCCAGGAGGCTCGGGGGAACCGCTCGGCCAGAAAGTCCCGCAGGGCCCGCAACCGCCGAAACACCGGCCGCACCGTTTCCGGGTCGGAGGCCACGGGGGCGACGGTCATCAGCCCGCTCACCCGCAGGCCCGGCAAGTCCAGGATACGGGCCACCGCCTCCATGAACGCCTCGCGCTGGCCCGGGTCCTCTTCCCAGCGGTGCAGGGGGAAGCCGTATTTGGTGGCCTCGCCGGAGACGTTGCACTCCAGCAGGATCTCCACGACCCGCCCGCTTTCCACTGCGAGGCGGCTCAGCTTCTCGGCCAGGGGGAGCGAGTCCACGGAGTGGATCACCTCGAAGAGGCCCAGGGCCCGCCGCGCTTTCCGGCGCTGCAGGTGGCCCACCAGATGCCAGTGGACCTGGGCCTCGCTCCCCAGCCGGGCGTGCACCTGCGGGATCTTCTCCTCTGCCTCTTCCACCCGGTTCTCCCCGAAGATCCGCAGGCCGCAGGCATAAGCCTCGACGATGCGCTCCGGCGGCACCGTTTTGGTCACCGCCACCACCGTCACCTCAGCCGGATCCCGGCCCGCCCGGCGGGCGGCTCGGGCGATCCGCTCCTGCACCGCTGCCCAGCGTTCGGCGACGGAGGCTTCCATTGAAGTTCTTAACCCTTGATCACGGCGATCGGCCGCAGCCGGGCCACTTTCTTGGCGATCCCGGCGTGGTGGACCACCTCGACCACGCGGCTGACGTCCTTGTAGGCTCGGGGGGCCTCCTCGGCCAGGCCGGCCATGGAGCCGGCGCGGACCACAATGCCCTGGCTCTCCAGCTCCGCCTTGAGCTTCTCGCCGCGGATCTCCCGCTTGGCCTGGGCGCGGCTCATGACGCGGCCGGCCCCGTGGCAGGTGCTCCCGAAGGTCTGGGCCATGGAGCCGGGCGTCCCCAGCAGCACGTAGGAGGCGGTGCCCATGGAGCCGGGGATCAGGACCGGCTGACCGATGTCGGCGTATTTCTTCGGCAGGCCGGGAGAGCCCGGCCCCCAGGCACGGGTCGCCCCTTTGCGGTGCACGCACACCGTCATCCGCTGGCCGTCGATCTCGTGGGTCTCGATCTTGCCCATGTTGTGGGCGATGTCGTAGACCTGCCAGACATCGTGGGCGATGCCCTTCGGTTTGAGGACCTCCTCGAAGCTCTTGCGGATGTAGTGGGCCAGGATCTGGCGGTTGCAGAAGGCGAAGTTCGCCGCGCAGGCCATGGCCTGGATGTAGTCCTGGCCCTCGGGGCTGTCGATGGGGGCGCACATCAGCTCTTTATCCGGTAGCTTGATGCCGTATTTATGGATGACCCGTTCGAAGCGCTGCAGGTAATCGGTGCAGATCTGGTGGCCGAAGCCCCGCGAGCCACAGTGGATCTGCACGGCCACCTGCCCCTTGAAGAGCCCCATACGCTCTGCGGCTACCGAATCGAAGATCTCGTCTACCACATCCACTTCGATGAAGTGGTTTCCTGCGCCCAGGGTGCCCAGTTGATCCTTCCCCCGCTCCTTGGCCTTGGGGGTGGCCTTGTCGGGGTCGGCGTTGGGCATGCGGCCGAACTCCTCGGTGCACTCCAGGTCCTCGGGCCGGGCGTAGCCGTGACGAAGGGCCCAGCGGGCCCCCTCGGCGAGCACCTCATCCAGCTGCCGCGCCGTCAGTGGGACGTGGCCCTCGGAGCCCACGCCGCTGGGGCAGTTGTAGTAAATCCGGGTGGCCAGCTCCGCCAGATGGGGCGCGATCTGCTCCTCGGTCAGGTTGGTCGCCAGCAGACGAACGCCGCAGTTAATGTCATAGCCCACTGCCCCGGGAGAGATGATTCCGCCTGGGACCTTGCTGGCCATCACCCCACCCACCGGCATCCCATAGCCTTGATGAACATCTGGCATAACCACCACGTAACCTACCAGACCAGGCAGCGAAGCCACATTCACCGCCTGGTGGACCGAAAGGTCCCCCAGGGCGTCCTCCAGCAGCTCCTCGTCCGCGTAGATGCGGACGGGGACGTTCATCCGCGGGTCAAAGGACGTGGGCAGCTCCCAGAGATACTCATTGATCCGACGGAAATCCTGCTTGCGAATCTCCCGAGCCATCTCTCACCCCCTCTATTCCATCCACTGCCGGAACGCAGGACGCCTCCGGGCATTGTGTTCACACGTCGAACACCAGCTCCACCACGTAGAGGCCGTCCTCCTGCCGGATGGCCACGTTGTGATACGTGACCGCCTTAATATATTTTCGCACGGATTCCGGGCGCCCTCCATAGGCGGCGGCGCGGAGCCGGCCGATGGACTCCGGATCCTCGGGATCCGGAAGGTGGAGCTCCAGGATCTCGAAGCGCTTGAAGGCCAGCCCCTCGCGCTCCGTGAGGTAGACCAGCTCGTTCAGCCAGGCCACCAGCAGGCCTTCGGGGCTGGCGGCTTCGACCAGGGCCTCCCGCCGCTCCGCCTCGGGCACGGTTTCCAGGTCCGTGAGCAGGCTATACATCCCCAGGGCGGCGTGGGCGAACAGCTCCGGCAGCGTGCGTCCATAGGCCCGGATGGCCCAGTCCGCCGTGTGGGGGATCTCCTCAAAGGGCACCGTCAGCTCGGGCATCGGGTTCCCTCCCGGCAAAGGATGGAGGAGCGGGGGGACGCGGGGCCCGGCTACGGGATCACGAGGATCCCGGGCTCTCCTTCGAAGCGGCCGATCACCCATGCGGGCTCGCCGGCCTCAGCCATGCGGGCGAGGAAGGCCTCCGCATCCCGGGGCGCGAAGGCCAGCAGCAACCCGCCGGAGGTCTGGGGATCATACAGCAGGGCCTCTGTGCGTTCGTCGATGGAGGGATCCAGCGCGACATGGGGGCGATAAAAGTCCCGGTTGCGCCAGAGCCCGCCGGCGAAGGCCTCGGCCTCGGCGCAGCGCTGCGCACCCCGCATCCAGGGCAGCCGCCCGACCTCCAGGGTCAACCCCACCCCCGAGGCCTCGACCATCTCCCAGGCGTGGCCCAGCAGCCCGAACCCGGTGACATCGGTGGCGGCGTGGGCGTTGCTTTTGACCGCCAGCCGGGCCGCCGTCTTGTTCAGGCGCATCATCCAGGCCATGGCCTCCTCGACCTCCTCCGGCCGGGCCAGGTCCCGCTTGAGGGCGGTGGTGATCACCCCGCTGCCCAGGGGCTTGGTCAGCACCAGCACGTCCCCCGGCCGGGCCCCGGACTTCCGCAAGATGCGCTGGGGGTGGACGATGCCGGTGACCGCCAGCCCGAACTTGGGCTCGCGATCGCTGACCGTGTGGCCACCCAGGACCACCCCGCCTGCCTCCCGCACTTTCTCCGCAGCTCCCTTCAGGATCCGGACCAGGATCTCTGGATCCAGTCCCTCCGGGAAGGCCACCAGGTTCAGGGCGAAGCGGACCTCGCCGCCCATGGCGTAGATGTCGCTCATGGCGTTGGCGGCGGCGATGGCCCCATAGGCGTAAGGGTCGTCCACCACTGGCGGGAAAAAGTCCACCGACTGGACAAGGGCAGTCTCCTCATCCAGCTGGTAGACGGCCGCGTCATCCGGCGCCTCCAGCCCGACCAGGACCGCCGGATGCGGCCGGGATGGGAGCTCTTCATGGAGCCGGCGCAGCACGTGCGCCAGGGCCTCCGGGCCCATCTTGCTGGCTCAACCTGCGCACGAGGCGAGCGCCGTTAACCGAACGGTCTTGTTGTCCAACGCCTTGCTCCTCTCACGTCGTGTGGCGTTGCGCGCCGCGCAATGGATCCGCCAGCGCCGCTATGAAGTATATCCCGAGCCGGACGGAGGTTCCCATCCCTTTCAGGCCTCAGGCCCATGTGATCCGGGTCCCCTGGATGCGGAGGGGATCCCGGAGGGCGTCTCGGAGGGCGCCCGGACGTCGTCCCGAGAAGATCCAGACTTCCAGGCGGGGATCCCGTTCCACCCAGCGCAGGGCCATCTCCAGCTTGGCTCGCATCCCCCCGGTGACGTCGATCCCATGGGATCCCCCGACGGCGTGGAGGATCTCCCGAAACCGTGCGGGGGTGAGGTGGGGGATGACCTGGTGTCCTTCGGGCCCGTCGGCCAGCACCCCGGCCACCTCGCCGACCAGCAGGATGCGGGTGGGGCGGAGGACCTCCAGCAGGGCATCGAACACTGCCTCCGTGGAGAGGATCGTCGCTCCCCGCTCCCGATCGAAGACCACATCCCCGCCGGTCAGGGGGATCAGGCCGACCTCCCACGCCCGCTGGAAGGCCCGGGCCTCGAAGGCGATGGGGATCCCGCCGGCAGCCTCCGCGACGGCGGAGGGAGGGATGCTGAGGGTGGGCAGGCCGGCCGCGTGGAAGGCGCGGCGGACGTGCATGTGGAGCTCCGCGGCCGCCAGGGCCACCTCCGCGAACCCCCACCAGTCCTCCGGGCGGGAGATCCCTTCATAGATGCGGGTGCGGGCGGCGGCGGCGTGGCCGAAGGAGCCGCTGCCGTGGCCGACCAGGATCCGCAGCCCGGGCCGCTCCCCCAGGGCCTCGCGGATCTCCTCCGCCAGCCGGCGGATCACCCGCAGGCGCGCCCGCCGCTCCCGGCGCTTGTCGGTGATCAGGGAGCCGCCCAGCTTGATGAAGATCCGTTCTCCCGTTCCTTCACGCATGGGCGTTCATCCCTCCAGGCGGTGGAGGCGGCGGACCTGGGCGATCAGGTTCTCCACGGAGGGCTCATCGGCCCGAGGCGGAGGGCCCAGGGGATCCAGGACGTCCTCGTGTCCGAGCCAGAGGCGGAAGGCCGCCAGGACCCCGTAGGCCAGGGCATCCCGGTGGTAGCCCCCTTCCAGCACAAAGACGAGGCGTCCCTGGCAGAGGGCATCGGCCAGCTCGGTTAGCCCCCGGGTGAGGGCGGCGAACCCTTGCACCGTCATCGACAGCCCGCCCAGGGGATCTCCCCAGTGGGGGTCGTAGCCCGCGGAGACCAGCAGCAGCTCCGGCTGGAAGCGTCGCGCGGCGGGGGCGATCACCGCCTCAAAGAGGCGCTGGAAGCCGCGGTCGCCCACCCCTGCCGGCAGCGGGAGGTTGATGGTGGCTCCCTCCCCGGGCCCGGCCCCGATCTCCCGCCAGTGGCCGCTCCCCGGGTAGATCCCCCACTGGTGGGTGGAAAGATACAGCACGGTGGGATCCGTGTAGAAGATCGCCTGGGTGCCGTTGCCGTGGTGGAGGTCGAAGTCGACGATCATCACGCGGCGTGCGCCCAGCTCCTCGCGGGCGAAGCGGGCGCCGAGGGCGATGTTGTTGAAGAGACAGAAGCCCTCGCCGTGGTCCGGGAAGGCGTGATGGCCGGGGGGGCGGACCAGGGCGAAGGCCCGGCGGGCGCGGCCCTCCCACACGGCGGCGACGGCGGCCTCCACGGCCCCGGCGGCCCGCCGGGCGGCTTCAAAGGAATGGGGGGTCACGTAGGTCTCATCGCCGGGGAAGTTCAGGCCCCCGCCGCCCCGCTCGGCCAGGCGGCGCACCCGTTCCACGTAGGCGGGCTCATGCACCCGGGTGAGGCGCTCCATCAGGATGGGTTCGATGGGGAGCGGGGTGATCCGGTCCAAGACCCCGTGGGTCCGGAGGACCTCCAGGATGCGTTCCAGGCGGTCGCGGCGCTCGATGTGCTGGGGGTCATCGTGCTCGAGGAAAACGGGATCAAAAGCGTAGGCGATGGCCATCGCACTCCCCTCTGGGTAGAGCTCTCCAGAGGGGAGTTTAGTAGGGATTTGAGCGCCCTGCCATTTCGGTTTCAAGAGCGAGGCGATTTCTGCGGATGGGCCTCAGCGCGTTTCGGGATGTTGAGCGAGGAAAGCGAGGAGCTCTTCTCGGGTCGGCATGGAGGGCTGAGCGCCGTGTTTAGTGACGCTTAAAGCCCCGGCCGCGCTGGCCCAGCGGAGGGCTTCCTCGACGGACCGGCCCTCCCACAGCGCCGCCGCCAGCGCTCCGTTGAAGGCATCCCCTGCCGCCACTGTGTCCACCACCGGCACTCGATAGGCCGGCACCCAGCGTGTTCCCTTCTCATCCGCATACACGCATCCGCGTTCCCCCAGTGTGATCACCACGTGCCGGCATCCCCGTCCCACCAGCGTCCGTGCCGCCTCTTCGATGGCGTTCGCATCTCGCAGCGGGAAGCCCACCAATCCCTCCGCCTCCACCTCGTTCGGTGTCAGCCACGTGCACCATCGATAGATCTCCTCCGGCAGCTCCATCGCCGGCGCCGGGTTCAGGATCACCGTCACCCCGGCCCGGGCCGCCCGTTCCGCCGCCGCCGCCACCACCTCCAGTGGCACCTCCAGCTGCAGCAGCAGCACCCGGGCCTCGGCGAGGGCCTTCTCCAGCCGGTCCAGCTCCGGCTTTCCCACCCGGCCGTTTGCCCCCGGGATCACCACGATGGCGTTCTGCCCGTTTTCCTCCAGCACGATCAGCGCCGTCCCAGAGCTCGCCTCCGGGTCCACCATGACCCCGCTGATCTCCACTCCCGCCTCCGCCAGTGCCTGGCGCAGGGCCGGGCCGAACACATCGTTCCCCACCCGGCCGATCATCTGAGTCGGCACCCTCAGGCGGGCGGCGGCCACCGCTTGGTTGGCACCCTTGCCTCCCGGGGCGGTGAAGAACCGGTGCCCCCGCAGCGTCTCTCCAGGCCGTGGGAACCGTGGGGCCACCGCCACCAGATCCATGTTGATGCTCCCCAGCACCACCACGCTCATCCTTCGCTCCTCCTTCGGATCAAACGGGATGTTCGAGGGAGGCGTCCCCATTCAACGCCGGCCTGCAGGGCGCGATCCAGCCCGACTGCGAGGATGAACACCAGCCCCTTGATCACCTGCTGATGATAAGAAGGAACCTCCAGCAGATTGAGGCCGTTGCCCACGGTAGCCATCACCAGCGCTCCGATGAGCGTGCCCTCTACACGGCCGTAACCCCCGCTGAGGCGGGCGCCCCCCAGGACGGAAGCGGCGATGGCCTCCAGCTCCAGGCCGACGCCCACATTGGGTTGGGCGGACCAGAGGCGGGCGGTCAGCAGGATGCCTCCCAGCGCGGCCAGGAGGCCGCTCAGGGCGTAGACCATCCCCTTGACCCTCCGCACGCGAACGCCCGAAAGCCAGGCCAGCTCCTCCCCCCCGCCGATCGCATAAAGATGTAAGCCCCAGGCGGTGCGATGGAGCAGGAGGCGAACCACCAGGGCGACAAGGAGCATGATCAGGACAGGCATCGGGATGCCCGCCAGGTCCCCGGTGCCCAGAAAGGTGAAGGAGTCCGGCAGTCCGGAGATCGGATATCCGCGGGTATAAACCAGCGTGAGCCCGCGTGCGATGGCCATGGTGGAGAGCGTGGCGATGAACGGTGCCAGGCGGCCGTAGACCACCAGGGCTCCGTTCAACGCGCCCAGGATCAGCCCCACCCCCAGCGCGGCCGCGATGGCGATCTCCACCGGCCATCCGTCCCGGACCATCCAACCGGCCGCCAGGGCGCCCGTGAGGGCGACCACCGAGCCCACCGAGAGATCGATCCCTCCGCTGATGATGGCCATTGTCATCCCCATGGCTACCACGGCGAGGATGGAGGACTGAAGGGCCACGTTCAGCAGGTTGGAAGGGGTCAGGAACCGCGGGGTCAGCGCGGCCAGCGCCAACCAGAGCATCGCCAGAACCAGCGCCCCGCTCCATCGCCCGAGAAACTCACGCAGCCCGGACATCGCTTTCCCCCATCGCCAGGGCGAGGACACGGTCAGCGGTGGCCTCCTCCCGACTCAGCTCGCCGACGATCCGCCCCTCTCGCATCACCAGGATCCGGTCGCTCACGCCCAGGACCTCAGGGAGATCCGAGGAGATCATGAGGATGGCCATCCCCTCGCGGGCCATCTGATCCATGAGGGCGTGGATCTCCGCCTTGGCCCCCACATCGATCCCCCGCGTCGGCTCGTCCAGGATCATAATCTTCGGCCGGAGCATCAGCCACCGTGCGAGGACGGCCTTCTGCTGGTTCCCACCGGATAAATAACGGACCCGAAGGGCTGGGCGGGGCGGACGGATGTCCAGCGCGCGGATGTAAGGGACGCACGCCCGATCCAGCTGCGCAGGGAAGAGTAACCCCAGGCGAGCAAGGCGAGGAAGGGAGGAAATCGTGACGTTGGAGCGCAAGGCCATGCCCAGGAACAGCGCCTGCGCCTTGCGATCCTCCGGGACGAAGGCCATCCCCAGGCGGATGGCATCCGCAGGGGAACGAATGGTCACCGGCTGGCCCTCTATGCGCACCTCCCCGCCATCGAGGGGGTCCAGCCCGAACAGGGCGCGGGCCACCTCGGTGCGGCCGGCCCCCACCAGCCCGGCCAGCCCCACGATCTCCCCGCGGTGAACCTGAAACGAAACCTCGTGGAAGGCTCCCGCGCGGGTCAACCCTCGAACTTCCAGGACCACTTCCTGCCCGGGCGTTGCGGTTTTCACAAACATCTCTTTCAGCTCACGCCCGACCATCATGCGCACCACTGCGGAAGGTGTCACCTCCGAGATGGGGAAGGTCCCGATGTGTCGGCCGTCCCGCAGCACGGTGATCCGGTCGGCGATGCGGAACACCTCCTCCAGCCGGTGGGAGATGAAGAGGATCGCCACCCCCCGTCGCTTCAAGTCCGACAGCAGCTCGAACAGACGGTGGATCTCCCGCTCGCTGAGGGCGGAGGTAGGCTCGTCCATGATCAGCAAACGGGCGTCCTCGGAGAGCGCCCGGGCGATCTCAAGCATCTGGCGCTGGGCGAAGGGGAGGTTGCCGACCACAGCGCGGGGGTCTAGATCCAACCCCACCCCGTTCAGGATTCGCCGCGCCTGCTTCTCCATGGTCCGCGGATCTAATCCTCCCCAGAAGGTCCGGGGCTCCCGGCCCAGAAGGAGGTTCTGGGCGACGGTGAGGTTGGGCAGCAAGATGAGCTCCTGGTGGATCACAGCGATCCCCAGGCGGCGCGCGTGGCGGGGATCGGTGATCTCCACCGGCTGGCCCTTCCAGAGGATCCGGCCACTGTCCCGAGGGATGACCCCCGCGAGGATCCGGATGAGGGTGCTCTTGCCTGCGCCGTTCTCCCCCACCAACCCGTGGATCTCCCCGGGGAAGATCTCCAAGGAGACCCGGTCCAGGGCCTGAACGCCCGGGAAAGCTTTGGAGATCTCTTCGGCGCGCAGGAGGGGTTCCATCCTCTGCTCCAAAAGATGAGGGTGCGGGCGGGGGTCCCCCCGCCCGCATCAGCGATCACCGGGATGAGCGAGGAACCGGCTTGCCTGTCCCCCTTCTTAAGATTGCTTACTTAACGCTGTCCTTGGTCACCAGGGAGAGGGGGACAGGGATGAATTTCTCGACCTTCTCGCCCCGCAGATACTTGACCGCCATCTCCACAGCGAGCCGGCCCATCTCCGCCGGCTGCTGGGCCACCGTGGCCGCCAGCTTCCCTTCCTTCACCGCTTTGACAGCGTCGTCGATAGCGTCGAAGCCTACGAAGATGATCCCGGTGCGCCCGGCCGCCTCGGCCGCCTGGATGGCGCCCAGGACCATTTCATCGTTGTGGGCGAAGACGCCGTCGATCTGAGGCTGGGCCTGGAGGATGTTCTCGAAGACCTGCAGGCCCTTGGCGCGGTTGAAGTCGGCGGGTTGGCGGGCAACCACCTCAAGGCCCTGGCACTGCTCCTTCAGGTAGTCGTTGAAGCCTTTGCCCCGATCGCGGGCCGCGGAGGTGCCCGGGATGCCCTCCAGCTCCACCACCTTGCCCTTGCCATTCAGAGCCTTGCAGAGGAATTCGGCGGCCATCCGTCCCCCGGCCACGTTGTCCGAGGCGATGTGGGAGACGATCTCACCCCCCTCCGCGGCCCGGTCCACGGTGAAGACGGGGATCCCGGCCTGGTTCGCCTTCTGGATGCTGGGGACCACAGCCTTGGTGTCGGTGGGGTTGATCAGGAGGGCGGAGACCTTCTTCTGGATGAGGTCCTCGATGTTGGCCGCCTCCTTGGCGGGATCATCCTGGGCGTCCACCACGATGAGCTTCACCCCATACTGAGCGGCGGCACGCTCCGCACCCTCCTTCAGGGTGACGAAGAAGGGATTGTTCAAAGTGGAAAGGGAGAGACCCAGGACGATTTCCTGGGGTTGCGCCGCAGCAGGGGTCGCGGTGGCCGCAGGGGCCGCGGGTGTGGCCGGCGCGCAGGCGCCGGCGACCAGCACCAGAACCAGTCCCAGAAGCACAACAACACGGGCGCGCATGGCTTCTCCTCCTTTCGCTTGCTTAAGGTTTCAGAACCGGGACGCAGGGTCGATCGCTCATCCCGGGAACTCCCATCTCCGCACGATGTCCTCCCGAGTTTAACCGGGCGACGCCGCTACTCGCGCCGCAGGAGCCGGTGGAGCAGCAACGCGATGGCGATCACGCCCCCTTTGAACACCTGCTCGTAGAACGAGGGGATGTTAAGCAGGTTGATCCCGTTGTTCAGCATCCCGATGAGCAGGGCGCCGATCAGCGTGCCTCCCAGCCATCCCTCCCCACCGGCCAGGCTGGTCCCGCCGATGACCACGGCGGCGATGGCGTCGAACTCGTAGCCGATGCCCAGGGTAGGGGGCGCCGAATCCAGCCGACCGATCAGGATCAGGCCGGCCAGGGCAGCCAGCCCCCCGCTCAGGGCGTAGGTCAGCACCAAGCGCCGCGCGACCGGGATCCCGGCGGCGCGTGCGGCCGTCGGGTTGTTGCCGATGGCCAGCAAATGCTCTCCCCACACCGTGAACTGGAGCAGGATCCCTCCGAATCCGAACACCAGGGCCATCACCAGAACCGGAACCGGGAACGGCCCCACCCAGCCGGCCCCCAGCCACCGGAAGGCATCTGGGAACCCGGTGATGGGCCGGCCCTGGGTGTAGCTGAGAGCAAGCCCCCGGGCGATGGTCATCATCCCCAGGGTGGCGATGAAGGGCGGAATCCGGAGATAGGCCACGGCCATCCCGTTCAGGGCCCCCAGGGTGAAGCCCAGAGCCAGGGCGCTGAACATCGCCAGGGGCGGGGCCTGCCCGCTGGTCACCAGACTGGCCGCCACCACCCCCGTCAGGGCTAGGATTGAACCGACGGAAAGATCGATGCCCCCGGTGAGGATCACCAGGGTCATCCCCACCGCGATGATGCCGTTCACCGAGGTCTGGCGGACCACGTTGATCAGATTGCCCGGCGTGAGGAAACGCGGGGAGGCCAGGCTCAGCGCCAGGCCGAAAATGAGCAGCGTGAGCACCAGACCCCATCGGGTCCAGCGTTCCCGGGCCTCCAATGCGCTTCCCCATCGGGGAAGCCAGGCCGGCCGCCCCAGCGCCCTCGCGGGTTCCACGGAGGGACGATCCATCCCTTTACGCCTCCAGGGAGGTCACGAGAACCTCCGCCGTGTCATATCGGATCAGAAAATCACACCCGAGACCAGGATCACGTTCGCGTAAGGCGTGCATTCCCCGGTGCGGACCACCGCCCGGGCCCTGCTGGTCATCGCTTTGAAGGTCTCATGGGGCACGGGCTCGATCTCGACGGCGCGCAGCCGATCGCGCACGGCCTCATAAAGCTGCGGGCTGCGTTCTCTCATCTCCATGGCGACGATCGCTTTCTCCACGTGGAGCTCCTCCAGGACAGCATCGAGGACCTCCAGGAAGGGGGGCAGGCCGGGGCGGACAGCGAGATCGATCCGCGCAACGGTAAGGGGGATAGGCAGCCCGGCATCGGCGATAACCAGCAGATCCCCATGGCCCATCTCGGCGATCACCTGGCTCAGCGGCGCGTTGAGCAATCCCCGTTTTTTCATGGGCCTCGCTCCTAAGTGGACTGACGGACCACCAGGCGCACAGGGAGGATCAGGCGAGCCGGCGGGCGATCTGGCTCCCCCAGCCGGCGTAACAGGAGATCCCCCGCCATACGTCCCATCTCATAGGTGGGCTGGGCCACCGTGGTCAGGGGCGGGATCACATAGGACGCCAGGAGGATGTCGTCGAATCCCACTAAAGCAATGTCGTCTGGGATCGACAGGCCGGCCTCCCCGATCGCCCGCATCGCCCCGATGGCCATCAGATCATTGCAAGCGAAGATGGCCGTGGGGCGGAGCTTCGCGGGCAGGCTCAAGAAAAAGCGGGCCGCCTCGTAACCGCTTTCTGCCCGGAAATCGCCTCGCTGCACCCAGACCTCTCGCGGTCGGATCCCCGCCTCCTCCAGCGCCCTTCGATAGCCCCGCACGCGATCCGCGCTGGGGGTCAGCTCCGAGGGACCAGCGATGCAGGCGATCCGTCGATGTCCCCGCTCCAGGAGGTGGCGGGTTGCCAGATACCCACCTTGAAAGTTATCCGCCAACACGCAATCCGCCTCCAGGCCCGGCAGATCCCGATCGACCACCACGAAAGGAATCCTCCGCTGGCGCAGCATGGAAAGATGCGCCGGCGTGGCGTGGGCCGAAACCAGGGCGATCCCGTCCACCTGCTGCTCGATCAGAACCCCCAGGTAACGCTGCTCCTTGGCCGGATCCCCGTCGGAGTTGCAGAGGATCACGCTGTGATCGTGGGCGAAGCTTAGATCCTCCATCCCGCGGGCGATCTCCGCGAAGAACGGGTTGGCGCTGTCGGGGACAACGAGGCCGATCACATGGGTGCGCTTGCGTCGGAGCCCCCGGGCCAGCCGGTTAGGGCGATATTGCAAGGCACGGACAGCCTCCCGAACCCGAGCCTCTACCTCTGGACTCACCGACCGGGTCCCGTTCAGCACATACGAGACCGTGGCGATCGAAACCCCCGCCCGCCGGGCGACATCCCGAAGCGTCGCCATCGCTCTCGCTGGTTAAACGTTTAACTTCATGAAAGCATGAAGCCGGGAATTTGTCAAGTCGGGACCCCGTGGCGAGGTTATCCGGAGGCTATCATCTTTTACGAGGGATTCCCGTCTTGAGGAGTTCGATGCCGCGGTATTCCCCACCCCCCTTTCGGGTGGGGCCGGTGCTCGGAGCGCTGGCCCTCGCCCTGGCCGGATTGTTTTCGCTCTGGGTCCAGGCCCGTCTCCAGCCTGTGCCCGCCTTATCCCTTGCGGATCTGTCGGGGGGCGCGATCGCCGGCTACGTCCGCGTCCACGGGATCCTCCCGGAGCCTCCACGCTGGGAGCCGGAAGGCCCCCGCCTCCGCTTCCGCCTCCGCGACGGCACGGGTGAGCTCTGGGTCCTCGCCAATGGACCGGTCGCCGCCACCCTGGCCCAGGCGAACCGGATCCCCCGCGCCGGCGACGGGGTCACCGTGGAGGGACGTCTGCGGGCGGATCGGGATCCTCCCGCGCTGGAAATCGTTCACGCGGAGGCCCTGCGCATCGAGCGTCCAGAGCCTCTCCCCCTCTCCATCGGCGATCTCCCCTCCGCCCCGGTGGGAACCCGGGTGCAGATCACCGGGCAGATCCGAAGCGTCCGCCGCCCCTATGAGGGCCTCACCCTGATCCGCTTGCAGGATGAGACCGGGTCCATTGATGTGGCGTGGCACGAACCCCTGGTGGGGACGCGAGCGGAGCTGCCCCTGGGCGCGGGCCTTCGGATCACCGGGACCCTGACCCTGTATCGGGAAACCCCGCAGGTGGCGCTGGACGATCCAGAGGGCTGGGCCCGGATCCCCTGGACGCCGGCGCCTCAGCCCATCGCCCACGTCCGGGAGCGTCCCGACGGCGCCTGGGTTGGTGTGGAGGGGATCCTGGAGGAGCTCTCCGACACCCGCTGGACCCTCGCGGATGAGACGGGATCCCTCGAGGTGCGCCTCTCCCGGGGGCTGCGGGCGGCTCTTCCCGCCACCCCGCCGCCGGGGGCCCGGGTGCAGGTATGGGGGCACCTGCGCTCCAGCGCAGGGACCCCGGCGCTCTCTCCCGAGCTTTCGATCGACATCCGTTGGGAGCCTCCGGTGGCGACCCCCACGCCGGTCCCTCGCCCGACGGCTTCCCCCATCCCCACCCGATCGCCCACCCCCACGCCTCGGCCGCGGCCTTCCCCGACCGCCACGCCGTTCCCCCTGAGCGCCCTCGCGACCCTCGCCCCGGGTGCCTCCGTGACGGTGGCCGGCACGGTCGCGGAGTTGCAGGGGTTCTCCGCCGGGTGGGCGCTGATCCTGGAGCAGGAAGGGCACCGCCTTCGGATCTTCATCCCCAGCGAACAGATGGCGGGCGTCCCCGGCCGGGAAGGGATCTACCCGGGCGCGCGGATCCGAGCCACCGGTGTGCTGACCCTGTATCGGGGGGAGCTGGAGTTGCTCCCCCGTTCCGGCCGTGCCATCCTTGTAGAAAAGGGCGTTCGCCCGGATGCGCCGCCGCGGGCCATCGGGAGCCTGGGCCCCGCGGATCAGAACGCAACGGTGCGCATCGCCGGGCAGGTGGTGGAGCGCGCCCGCTTCTCCGCCGGGATCCGGCTGGTGGTGCGGGATGAGAGCGGGGCGCTTCCGGTGATCCTCTGGGAAAACGTCGCCGCCCTCATCCCGGAGCCCCTCCAAGAGCCGGGAGCGAACGTGGAGATCATCGGTCGGGTTCGCCTTTATCGAGGGGAGTTGCAGGTCATCCCCACGGTGCCGTGGGAGGTCCGTTCGCGATGACGTCGAGGTCGGTGTGGCTTCAATCGGCGTCTTCGCCGCCGCGGCCGGGCTTCCGGCTGGCTCTGCGGCCCCGAGCGCGCGGCCTTCTCCTCCTGACGGCCGTGGTCAGTCTGGCCGCCCTGATCACCGGTCGATCCATCCTTTACAACCTGGCCTACCTGTTGATCGCCCTCCTCCTTGTCTCCCTGGCCTGGGCGTGGAGCGCGGTGCGGGATCTGGAGATCCGCCGCATCCCCCGGGTTCGTCGTCAGCGCGTGGGCGGGTTCTTTGAGGAAACCCTGATCCTCCGCAACACCGGCTTCTTCCCCAAGGTATGGCTGGAGATCCGGGATGGATCCAATCTGCCGGGCCATCGGGCCAGCTTCGTCCTGGACAACCTCGGGCCCCAGCGGGAGCGGCTGTGGACGGCCCGGACCCGCTGCCGGCGGCGCGGGCTGTATCGCCTGGGCCCCCTGACGCTGATCGGCACGGACCCCTTCGGCCTGTTCGAAGCCACCCTGCAGCTCGCCGAGACCTCGGAGGTTCTGATCTACCCGCCGGTGCTCCCCCTCTGGCGGATCGGCCTTCCGGTTGGGCTCTGGCGAAGCAGCGAGGCTGCTCGGCGCCGCACCCCCGAGGTGACGCCGAGCGCCGGGGGGGTTCGGGAGTATCAGCCCGGGGATGCCTTCCACCGGATCCACTGGCCCTCCACCGCGCGGCGGGATCGCCTGATGGTGAAGGAGTTCGATCAGGACCCGGCGGCCGATCTCTGGATCGTGCTGGACATGATGGCGGAGGTTCACGTCCAGCGCCCGCTGCCCGAGGAGGAATGGGACCTCGGAGCTCCCCGTGGGCTCCTTCCTCCTTCGACAGAGGAGTATGCGGTCGCCGCGGCCGCGTCCCTGGCCGCCTATTTCCTGAAGCGGGAGCGCGCGGTGGGGCTGCTGGCTTACGGCTCCCAGCGCCTGCTCCTGCCGCCCCATCGGGGGGAGGCCCAGCTGGAGCGCATCCTGGAGGGGCTGGCGCTCCTGCGGGCCTATGGAGCCCAACCTTTCCATCAGGTGTTGCAAACGCATGCTCTCCGCATGGCCCGCGGCTCGACCCTGATCCTGATCACCCCCTCCGGGGATCCGCGCTGGGCGATCGTGGCCCGCAGCCTGGACGGGCACGGAATCCGAGTGGCAACGGTGGTGCTGGAGGCGTCCTCCTTTGGGGGAGCGGAGACCGGTCCCCGCGTCCTGCCCATCTTGCAGAGCGCCGGCATCCCGACTGCTGTGATCCGGTTCGGCGAAGCGCTTCCTCTCGCCCTGGAGGCGCTGGGAGCCCCGTAGGTCAGACTTCCTCAGCAAAGCGGGGGCTGAGGCGGCGGAAGAGGGCGTAGCCGAGGGCCAGGGTGAGGGCCGCCGTCACCCAGGTGCGCAGCAGGAACTCCGGCGCTGTGTAGATCCCGTAATAAAGCAGGTCGTGATACGAGGCGATGATCGAGGCCATGGGGTTCAGGCGGCGGGTCCAGAGCCAGACGTCCACGGAGAGCCCCAGGATCACCGCGTGGCGCGGCAGGACCGAGATCGGATAGAAGATGGGGGTGAGGAAGAACCAGGCCAGCAGCAACACCTGGAGGATGTGCGCGGTGTCTCGATAGAACACGTTCAGCGCCGCTACCGCCAAGGAAACCCCTGCCGTGAACATCAGATGGGCCATCAGGGTGATGGGAAGGAGCAGCAGCCAGGGGGTCGGGCGGATCCCGGAGATCCAGGCGATGGCGAAGTAGATGGGAAGCGAGATCAGGAAGTTGATGGCGTTGGAGAGGACCACGGCGAGGGGCAGCACCTCCCGGGGGAAATATACCTTGCGGACCAGGGGGGCGTTGGCGGTGACGCTCTCCGCCGCTCCCTGCACGGAGACCGCAAAGGCGTTCCAGGCCAGGATGCCGATTAACACGAAGGCGTGGAAATGAGGCAGGCTGGCCGGCCCCCGGTTCATGACCGTGAACACCAAGGTGAACACCGTCATCATCAACAGGGGGTTCATCCAGGACCAGGCGATCCCCAGGACGGAATTCCGATAGCGGACCTTCAGATCCCGTAGCGTCAGCAACCAGAGCAGATCCCGATATCCCCACAGTTCCTTCAACGCGCGCCCCATCCTCGGTGCTCCCCCGGATGGCGTTTCAGGCTTTCTGGGGTGGAGAGGAAAGGCTCATGCCCGGCGCGTTCCCGGGCCTCCGGGCCGGTCGTGGCGCGCCGAGGCGCTGAGGCGTATACCCGCCGTGGGAGCTTCCCCGCGCGAAGCGCCTCATAGAGGGCGAGGAGGGTTCGCCCCGCAGCTTCCCAGCTGTAATGGGCGACCGCGCGGGCGCGGAGCCGTCTGCCGCGCTCCCGGGACTCCTCGGGGTGCTGGAGGGCGTAACGGATCCAGGCCGCGAGGCTCTCCGCATCCCCCAGCCGGGCGTAATAGCCGGCCTCCCCCAGGAACTCCCGGCTTACCGGGGTGTCGAAGGCCACCACGGGCAGGCCGGTGGCCATGTAGTTGAGCAGCTTGCCGCTTCCCTCCGTGGCCGACATCTTGGGAGCCACCGCTACCTCCCCCAGGCGGAGGTAGAAGGGGGCCGCCTCATAGGGCACCTTCCCGGTGAAGGTCACATGGCCTCCGATCCCCAGGGCCTGCGCCCGGGCCGCATAGGTCGTTTCCCCCGGGAAGCCCATCACCAGGAAGTGAACTTGAGGATCGCTCGAAACCACGCGGGCGGCGGCCTCTAAGAGCAGGTCGGTCCCCTGATAAGGCGCCAGCAGCCCCAGATACACCACCACCCGGCGCTCCGATGGGATCCCCCACTGCGCCCGCAGGCGCTCCAACGCGGGCCCCTCCTCGGGCCGCGGAGGGCGGAAGACCTCGGTGTTCACCGCATCCGGGAAGGGGATCACCCGCTCCGGCCGCACGCCGAACGCTTCGATCAGCAGACGCGCCCCGTGGATGGAGCTGGTGAGGATGAGATCCGGCTGGCGGTCGATCCAGACCTCCAGCCGTCGCATGAAGGGATACCAGGGCCCTTCCGGGTTCAGGAAACGGTGATCGATCATCTCCCCGGTGAGGCTGCCCTGGAAATCGAAGATCAGCGGCGTCCGAAGCAGCGCCCGCAGGGCGGTCCCGATGAGGGCGCCCTCGTGCAGATGGGCGTGGATCAGATGCGGGCGCCACCGGAGGGCGGTGATCAGGGCCGTCGCCGAGAGATAGACGTCGAAGGCGATCTTGTGACGGGAGGATCCCACCTCATAGTGGGAGCGCCAGGGCAGGGGCGGGGTGCGCACGATCTCCAACCCGGGCAGGTCACGGCCCTTGTAATACGTCACGATTCGGACCCGGAGGCCCAGGGCCTGGAGCGCCCGGGCCTCCTCCAGGATGCGGACGTGGCATCCGTAGTCGTTGAAGAACGAGGTCGGCGCGATCATCAACACCCGCATCGGGCGTGCCTGTCCTTCTCCGGTGTGAGCCGCGCTCCGCTTTCGATCCGCCATGGGCGCTCAGCGCTTGCGGGTGGGGCGAAGGCGATGGAGGCCCAGCAAGGCCTCCAACGGGCGGGTCCCCTCGAGCGGGATGGAGGGACCGAGCGGGCTTTCCCGACGGGTCTTCAGCCAGTCGCTTCGGGTTTGGGTCGCCGTCTGGAAAAGGTCCTCCAGCTCTGTGGCGCTTTCGGCGCTGGCCAGAGCGCCGCGCAGCTGACCCAGGGTCTCCAGCAGACGATCCAGCCAGTAGAGCAGAGCGTCCCGGTTGGCCACCGCGGCCAGCCGCGCGCTGGGGGCGTCCGGGAGGTCGGCGGTGATCCGGGCGAAGCGCGCCCCGACGGCCTGGGGCAGCTCCCGCCGGGCCGGCGCGGCGGACCACAGTGTCAGGAGGGCGGCCCCGAGGAGGGCCGGCAGCTGCTCCAGGGCCGCCATCCAGCCGTCGTGCTCGACAGGGTCCATGAAGAACGGCCGGGCGCCCAGGCGCTGGGCCAGCCCCGCCGCCGCTTCCACCGCCCAGGCGGGCGATTGGGCGGAAGGGGTCAGGCAGAACAGGGCATCCCGGAAAAGATCGGCTGCGGGCTCCTCCCCCGCGTCCGGCTGAAGGATGGGATGGCCGCCCACGAAGGGCGTGGCAGGGGGGAGATGTTGCCGGGCCCAGGCCATGACCGGCGCCTTCAGCTCCGCGGTGTCCATCACCAGGGCGCCCTCGGCCAGGACCGGGGCGATGGCCTGCAGGGTTCGCTCGATCTCCGCCAAGGGAAGCGCGAGGAGGACCAGGTCGGCTCCTTCGCAGGCCCCCGGCAGGTTCCAGTCCGTGCGGTCCACGGCCCCTCGTCGCAGCGCCTCCCGCGCCTGCGCCGGGTCCGGATCATGACCCACCCGCTGGGCCTGGGGCACCGCCTCCCGCAGCGCCAGTCCCAGGGAGATCCCGATCTTCCTTAACCCCACGATCGCGATCCGCATGCGGCTCCTGATCTCGCCAAAAGGTTCAACCTTTGTGCCTGCCGCTTCGAGTATACCACCTCTCCTGAGGAGGGAGATCTCCTCGTAGAAAAAAACCGGGCGGGTGGAGGCCCACCCGCCCGGTGATGGATGGCGGCTTCCCGCCTTACTGCTCGATGTCGAACTCCTCGATGTTCCACATCTCGGAGTTCGCCGTGGGGTCGACGATGAAGTTCTTCACCTTCGGCGAGGCCACGGCGATCTTCAGCCGCACGAAGAGCGGCAGCGCCGGCAGGTCCTCGCTGAAGATCCGCTGGGCCTCGGCGTGCCACTTCTGCTTCTCGTCGGGATCCAGGGTGCCCAGGGCGCGTTGGCAGGCCTCATCATACGCCGGGTTGCTGTAGCCGGTATTGTTCTGGCCGCCGGGGTTCTCGTCCGACGGGATCTGAGCGCTTATGTAGAGCTCGCACGGCGGCTCCACACCGGTCAACCAGGCGTATTCGGCCAGATCGAACTTGCGCCCGAACACCGGGCCGTCCGGCCAGTCGGCGAAGAACTCGCGGGCCGGCTTGTAGTAGAGGTTGACCTCGATCTGGCAGTTGTCCTTGAGCTGTTGCTGGATGATCTGCGTGACCTGCTCCCGCAGCCGGTTGCCCGCCGTGGTCCCGTAGGTCACGCTGAACTTCCTGCCGTCTTTGTCCCGGATCCCGTCGCCGTCTGTGTCCTTCCAGCCCGCCTCCTCTAAGAGGGCGCGGCCCTTCTCCGGGTTGAACTCGTAGACCGTCACCACATCCTTGGCGTAGAGCGGGTGGATGGAAGGCATGTAGACGGCGGGGGCCTCGCTGCGGCCGAAGAGCACCTTGTCGATGATGGCCTTGCGGTCGATGCAGTAGGCGAAGGCCTGGCGCACCCGCTTGTCCTGGAACACATCGTTGCCGGCCGCGATCTCGTAGCCCGGCGCCGGCTGGATGTTGAAGTCCAGGTGCTCGAAGGCGGTGCCCAGGACGAACTGCGGCTTCAGCAGCCCCTCGGCCTCCGCCTGCTTGAGGAACTCGGCCTGCGCGTCGAAGGCGGCGTCCTGCGTGCCGATGTCGCAGTCGCCGGAGAGCAGCTGGGCCAGCAGCTGGTTGGTGTCCTGCACGATGCGGAAGATCACCGTGTCGATCCGCGGCAGGCCCTCCTTCGCCCGCCAGTAATTGGGGTTCTTCACCACCGTGATGTGATCCCCCGCCACCCACTCCTTCATCATGAAGGCGCCCCAGCCCAGCGGGTTGCGGTTCACATCCGGATCCTCGTTCATCTGGGCCGGGGTCAGCTGGCCGTACTTGTGCTTGGGCAGCGGGGTCCAGAAGTTGATGAAGTACGTGGCATCGATCCAGCCGGGGATCCCCACCCACTGGGTGGTGCGGGCGTCCAGGGCCTTGTATTCAGCGGTGCGCTCGATGGTGAACTTGGAGACCTTGGTCTCGGGGGCCTTGGCCACCTCGAAGGAGAAGACCGAGTCCTCCGCCGTCACCGGCTGGCCATCCGACCACAGGACTCCCTCCTTGATCTTGAAGGTGACCTTCATGACGGGCAGCTTGATGGAGCCGCCCTCAAATGTGCGGTCCTCTGTCTTCCCCGTCTGGGGGTCGACCAGGACCTTCACTGTGACCCCTTTGGTGAGGGTGACCACGTTCCCCGCTGCATCGGCGATGGGGTAGGCCCCTTCCTGGACCTCGACCTCCTCGACCACTGCGTCCCCATCCTTGATGCTGGGCAGTTTCTCCAGGATGACCGGCTGATAGGCGAAGGTGCGGCTGTCAATGGGGCCATCCATGATCGCTTCGAGGACGTGGGACTTCACCAGCATTGCCTCGGAATAGAGGTAGAGGCTGGGCGGCTCCTGGGCCATGCAGACCACCAGGGTCTTCGGGGCCGGGGTGGGGGTGGGTGGTGGTGGGGGGGTTGGCTGCGCCGGAGCCGGGGTGGGGGTCGCAGCGGGCGCACACGCTCCGGCCACCAGGGCCAGGAGCATCAAAAAGGTCATGCCCCATCCAAGCTTTTTAGGAACCATCGCTTCTCCTCCTTGCTGAAAATGAGGGGGGAAGCTGCTACCCAGACGACGCGGGGCCAGCGCCTAGCCGAATCTATCGGCCCGTCCCTCCTTTGTCGCATATCTGTACCGAGATCACACCCCAAATTATATAAAAGATGCGTGCTTTCCCGCAAGGCCCTCCTGAAACCCCAGGGATGCCGGCTTGAACGTCCTCTGGAGGTCTGAGATGCCCAGCGTCAGCAGCCGGAGGATCTTCACCAGATCAGATAGTGTGAAGGGTCTCCTCATTAAGGGCCGAGTGTGGAGGGAGCGTGCCGCGATCCTGTCGGCGGAGGCGGCTTCAAATCGAGGGTGAGAGATCCAGTAAAATGGGGCTGGCCGCGGTTGGACATGCTGTTTGTGGAGAGGCAGAGATGCAACGGCCGATTCGCATCCGGCCCCGACCCGGAGAGGGCGAGTTGCGACCTGGGGAATGGCTTCTTCTGCTGAGCGCCCTGCTCATGGCCGCCCTGCTCTGCACAGGGGGCTTTCGATATCTGCAGCGCTCCCTCGCCGCGGGCCTGAGGGGAGCGCCCACGGCGACGCCCCGACCGACCTGGACGCCCGCTCCCTCGCCGACGCCCACACCTCCGGAGCCTACCCCCACACCGACCCTCCCTGCCGCCGTTCAGGTGGGGATCTTCGTGAAAGTGAGCGGCGCCGGCGACCAGGGGCTCAGCTTCCGCAAGGCCCCCGGCCTGCAGGCGGAGCGGATCCGCTTCCTCCCTGAGGGGACGGTGATGCGAGTGATCGGCGGCCCCACAGAGGTGGACGGCCTGACCTGGTGGCAGCTGGAGGATCCCCGCACGGGGGAGCAAGGCTGGGCCGCCGGCGCGTATCTGGTGCCTTCCTACGGACCGTAGGGTGGATCCCCGCCGCGAAAGCCTGGAGGGAAGGGGATGCCTCATCGGGATGTGAAACGCGCCCCCAGCGCGCTGGGGATTTCCTGGAAGGCCCGCATCCATCCGTGCGCCCCAGGGACGCAGACCATCCGGGTGGTCCTTCGGCTGGCTGGCCCCGCGGCCCTGGAGCAGCTGCTCAACATCGTGGTGGACTGGACGGATGCCTACCTGGCCGGGCACCTGGGGACAGTGGCCCTGGCGGCGGTGGGGCTGAGCGGCCAGGTGATCTACCTGGTGGCCGCCTTCTTCGGCGCCCTGGGGGTGGGCGCGACCGCCCTGGTGGCCCGGGCCATCGGCGCCCGGGACCCTGAACAGGCCGGCCGGATCACCGTCCAGGCCCTCCTCAGCGCAGGGCTCCTCGGCATCGGCGGGGCCCTTTTCGCCCTTCTGAGCGGACCGGCCCTTTTCCGCGGGCTGGGCGCGGAGCCTGCGGTGGAACATGCCGCGGCCACGTATCTGGGCTGGGTCGCCCCCTCCTTTCCGGCCATGGCCGTGCTCTTCGTAGGGAACGCAGCCCTCCGCGGCGCCGGTGATACCCTCACGCCGATGCGCACCTGGGCCGTGGTGGTTTTCACCAACGCCCTTCTGGCCTGGGCGCTGGTCGGCCCGTGGAGCCCATGGCATGTGGGCGTGGCCGGGCTGGGCATGGCAGCCGCCTGCGCCCGCGCCCTGGGGGCAGGCCTGGTGCTGATCCGACTGTGGCAAGGGACCTCTGTGCTTCGCCTGCCGCATCGCTGGCCGGGCCTGGAGTGGGGGCTGGTGCGACGGATCCTGAACGTGGGGTTGCCCACCGGCCTGGAGCAGCTCCTCCTCCAGCTCGCCCTGCTGCAGCTAACCGGGGTGATCACCGGCCTGGGCACGGCGGCTTACGCCGCCCATCAGGTCGGCCTGCGGGTGATGTCGCTCTCTTTTCTGCCCGGATGGGGGTTCGCAGTAGCCGCCTCCACCCTCACCGGCCAGGCCCTTGGGGCCCGGCGGCCGGAGGAGGGGAAGCGGGCTGTCCTCGTTGCCCTCCTCCTGGCCCTGGGGCTGATGGGCTCGCTGGGGCTGACCCTGGCCCTCGCCGGGCCGTTGCTCGTCGCGTGGTTCACAGAGGACCCGGCGGTCATCGCCCAGGGCACGGCGGCCCTGCGCATCACCGCGCTGATCCAGCCGGTGATGGCTGTCAGCTTCGTGTTCTCGGGAGCCCTGCGCGGCGCAGGAGACACGCGCTACACGCTGCTGGTTACCGCCGCCTCCATCTGGATGGTTCGACTCCCGGTCGCAGTGCTCCTCGCCCATGGCCTGGGCTGGGGACTGCCCGGGGCCTGGCTGGGGATGTTCGCCGACTTCGCCGTGCGGGCGCTGCTGTTCGGCTACCGCTTCCGCAGCGGGGCCTGGCAACGCATCCGGGTTTGAAGGAAACCTGCGGGGGTCTGGGATGGAGCGGAAAGAGTGGACCTTCCGGGCCATCGGTTATGTGCGGAGCCGCTTCACGGAGTGGACCGAGGCGGACGTGATGCGGCAGGAGGAAAGCGAGCTGGTCCTCGACCCCGAGTTCACTGAGGGGCTGGAGGGCCTGCAGCCCGGCGACATCCTGATGGTGCTCTACGTCCTGGACCGCGTGAAGGAACCCCGGCTGAAGGTTCATCCCCGAGGGGATCCGACCAAGCCCATGAAAGGGGTCTTCGCCACGCGCTCCCAGTATCGGCCCAACCCGATCGGGCTGACCGGCGTGCGGGTGCTGGCTATCGAGGGCAACGTGGTGCGGGTGTGGGGCTTGGACGCCCTGGACGGCTCCCCCATCCTAGACCTCAAGATCGCCTCCGACCTGGATCGTCCGCCCGACCCTCCGGAGCCTGCCCCCTGATGCTTCCTCATCGCCTGGGCACCGCGTCCGCCCTGTCGGTTTTCCGCCAGGGCAACAAGGACGGCGCGGAGGTTGCCCGCACGGAAGCTTGCAGCTCCATCGATGACGGGAGCCGAAAAACCGCCCCGGCCGGGTTTTTTGACAGGCCGGCCCCTAAGATTTATAATACGCCTCGCTAACTTTTAGCCAGGGCAACAATCCGAGCAGGAGTCGGCCTGTGGTGACCCGGGGTTCCATGAGCGAGGGCCAGCTGGCCCGTGTGGTGCTGGAGACCCTGCATCGCGTGATGCGCCAAATCTGGGCGGAGGTGAAAGGGGAGGCCGGGGAGCTCTTCCCGGCCCAGTCCTATCGCATGCTGGGCATGCTGGCCCAGCGGCCCTACACCCTCACGGAGCTGGCCCGCGCCCAGGCCGTCCGCCCCTCCACGGTCTCCCGCGCCATCCGGACCCTCTCCGAGCAGGGTTGGGTGAGGGTGGAGCGGGATCCCTCGGACCGGCGCCGGGTGTGGATCCGGCTGACTCCCCAGGGGCGACGGGCCCTGCGGCGGCTTCAGGCCCGGGCGGCGGCCCGTCTGGGGCGCCGCCTGCGCCCGCTGGGCCCGGAGGAGCGGGCGCTGCTGGCCCAAGCGATGGCGTTGTTGCAGCGGACCCTCGGGCCGGCGGAGCCCTCTCCGCAGCAGGGGCCGCGGGAAGCTCAGCGCGCTCGCCGTCCCATACCGTGAGGAGGTGAAGGAATGAACGCGATCGAGGCGGAGCGTCTCACCCGACGGTTCGGCGATTTCACGGCCGTGCGGGAGGTCTCCTTCGAGGTCCGGGAAGGGGAGCTCTTCGCCTTCCTGGGCCCGAACGGCGCCGGCAAGACCACCACCATCAACATGCTCTGCACATTGCTGCGCCCCACCGCCGGGACCGCCCGGGTGGGCGGCCACGACATCGTGCGGGAGCCCCACGCGGTGCGCCGTCGCATCGGATTGGTCTTCCAGGATCCCAGCCTGGACGATCGTCTGACGGCGTGGCAGAACCTGGCGTTCCACGCCATGCTCTATGACGTCCCCCGGCGGGTTTTCGAGGAGCGGGCGAAGCGTCTGCTGGAGCTGGTGGACCTTCAGGATCACGCCCATCAGGAGGTGCGCACGTTCTCCGGCGGGATGAAGCGCCGGCTGGAGCTGGCCCGCGGCCTGTTGCATCAGCCGAAGGTCCTCTTCTTGGACGAGCCCACCCTGGGGCTGGACCCTCAGACCCGTCGCCATATCTGGGATTACATCCTCCGCCTGCGGGACACCGAGGGGACCACGGTCTTCTTCACCACGCACTATATGGATGAGGCGGAGCGGGCGGATCGCATCGCCATCATCGACCACGGGCGCATCATCGCCCTGGACACCCCGGACAATCTGAAAGCCATGATCGGCGGGGATGTGATCCTGGTGCGGACCAGCGACGACGCCCGGGCGGTGGAGCGCCTGCGGGAGGCCCTGGGGCTGGATCCCCGGCCCACGGCGGAGGGAGTTCTGGTGGAAGCCCCACGGGGCGATCAGCTGATCCCCCGCCTGCTGGGGGTCCTCCAGAACGGCGCGGAGCCCCCCCTGATCGTCCACAGCATCAGCCTGCGCCGGCCGAGCCTGGAGGATGTCTTCATCAAGCTGACCGGACGCGCCATCCGGGACGAGGAGGCCTCGCCCCTGGAGCGGATGCGCCTGAGCCGTCGACTCTGGGATCGGAGGTGATCCATGGCTTTTCTCAAAACGGTCTACACCATCTGGTATCGGGATCTCCTGCGGTTCCTGCGAGACCGCGCGCGGATCATCAGCTCCCTGGGGCAGCCCTTGCTGTTCCTGATCGTGTTCGGGAACGGGCTCGCCCCCGCCGTAGCCGCGGGAATGGGCGGGGTGGACTTCCGAGCCTTCCTCTTCCCGGGCATCCTGAGCATGGCCGTGCTGTTCACCGCCGTCTTCTCCGCCGTCTCCATCGTCTGGGACCGGGAGTTCGGCTTCCTGAAGGAGGTGCTGGTGGCCCCGGTCTCGCGGACCGCCGTGGCCCTGGGGAAGGTGGCCGGCGGCAGCACCACCGCCCTGATCCAGGGGTCGCTGATCATGCTCCTGGCCCCTCTGGTCGGCGTGCGGTTCACCCTCCCCCAGGTTCTCACCCTGGTGGTGATGATGATCCTGGTGGCGGCCACCATGACCTCCTTCGGCATCCTGATCGCCGCCCGCATGCGGTCGATGGAAGGCTTCCATATGATGATGAACTTCCTGCTGATGCCCATGTTCTTCGTCAGCGGGGCTTTCTTCCCCCTGCGCCAGGTGCCGCTCTGGATGGAGTGGCTGGCCCGCGTGGACCCGGTCACCTACGGGGTGGACGCCATGCGCCAGACGGCGCTGCAAGGCCTGGTTCCGGAGCCGATCCTGCGGATGTTAATCCTCCATCCACTGGAGGTCAACCTGATCGCCCTCATCGCCTTTTGGGCTCTCTTCCTGATCCCCGCGGTGTGGCTGTTCAGCAGGACCGAATAAGCCCATTCGAAAAAGGGGGGACGCAGCGACGCTGCGTCCCCCATCCTAACCGCAACGATGAAGGGGCGTCCCCTCTACCTCGAAAACAGAAGGCCCCACACCCAGTCCACCAGGGCATGCACCATCGCCGCCGCGGTCACCTTCCCGGTTTGCAAATATGTTCGCCCGTAGAAGAAGCCGGCCACGGTGGCCAGGACGGCGTAAAGCCCTACCTTCGGGGGGTTGTTCAGATGGGCGAGGCCGAATAGGAGAGAGGATAACAGCAGGGTGCGCAGCGGCGGCCATCCCAGGGCCCGCTGCAGGTGGACATGCAGCGCGCCCCGGAAGAGGATCTCCTCCGGAAGGGCGATGAAAAGATAGATGGCCAGCAGGCGGAGGAGGGCCTCCGGCAGGCCCGGATGGGTCGACGCCGGGGTCAGGAAGCCGGTGAGCCACCCGAAGGGGAGGGCGAAGGCCGCGAACCCGGCCAGATGGACCAAGATGGCGAGGAGATCCCGCCCCGTCCAGCGGAAGGTCAACCCCAGGTCGGGGAAGCGCCCGCTCAGGAGCATCAGCCACAGGAACAGCGGGATGGCCGCGAGGTGGAAATATGAGGGCCCACCGCGCAGCAGGGGCAGCGCCGGGAGGCGGTTGAACTCCACGGCATACCACACGAACAGGATCGCGCCGAAGTAGAGCAGATGGGCCCGCGGGCGGGCTGCGGCGGGCCATCCGAGGATCAGCGGGAGGGGCCAGAGCCCGGCCCCGATCCGAAAGGCCCAGCCCACCGGATCCCCGGGGAGGGGACCGGGGATCAGGATCAGGGCCAGGGTGCCCAGGACCACCAGAGCGGGGATCGGACCCCAGGCGGCCCGGTTGTGGAGGACGAGGACCGCCGGCCAGACCAGGAAGGCCAAACCCCCGAGAAGGGCCCATGGATCCGTGGGAAGCCCCCGCAGGATCCCCAACAGGCCGCCGGCGAACCAGAGCGCGAAGGGAATCCCGTAAACCCGCCGGATGTCCTCTCCGGCCCAGCGCCGCGCGGCCTCGACGGGCAGGAAGGCGCTTCCCATATAGGCTGCCATCAGCAGTGCGAAGGCCACCAAGGCAGGGAGTCCCTGCCCGGCTCCTTCTTGGGAGAGGGCCTGCCACCCGAAGCCAAGAACGGCCAGGATCCAGATCCCCAGCGCCGGCCACTCCCGAACGATGGCCTCCCGAAACGGTGTTGCTGCAGGCCTTTCAGCGGGAGCGGTCATCCATGGCCTCCCATAAGGGATCATTCCGCCCTCGAACGTCTTGCCCCCAATCTAATGGCTCCGGATCTGGAGTGCAATCCCCCGGGCGTATGCTCCTCGATTCCTGCCTGGGGGAGAAGGACAGGACGCCTCTCCACGCCGGTCTGGGACCGCGAGATTGCCATCCTCCTCAGATTGCAATAAAATCAACCTGCACATTTTTATTTGCAGATTTGTGAAGATTCGGAGGAACATCGGATGGGAGGCTCGGGGGGCTCCGGGTGGATGCGCTGGGGGATGCCGGCCCTGCTGATCCTACTGGGGGCGGTCCTGTTGCTTCTGATCGGGATCGCCGTCGGGATCGCGGCGGGTTGGATCCCGTGGGTGTAGAGGGTGAGCGCGAGGGCTCCTCCAGGCTCGCCCGGCGATCCCCGGGGGTATCCTGCGATTTCTCTTGAGGAGGCGAGCGATGTCGGTGCAGCAGATCCTCCCCTTCCTGTCCACTGTGGTGATGGCCGCCTTCGTGGTGGCGGTGTTCCGGCGATATGCGGAGCGGCGCGGGACGCATCTTCTGCTCTGGGGCATCGGGCTAACTATGTTCGGGCTGGGCAGCTTCGCCGAGGCGTATCTGGCCGTGGGCTGGAACCCATGGATCTTCCGCGCCTGGTATCTCTTCGGCGCAGCGCTGAACGCCGCCTGGCTGGGCCAGGGGACGGTTTATCTGCTGGTCCGTCGGCGGGAGATCGCCCACGGGTTGCTGGCAGTCCTGATCTTAGGGAGCCTCTTCGCCGGATATCTGATGCTGACCACCCCCTTGGATTCTTCCGCTTACACCCCTGCTCGTCCCATCAGCGAGCAATATCGCGAGATCATGCCGCCACGAGCGCCGGTCCGCCTGACTACGCCCTTCTTTAACATCTACGGTCTGATCACCCTCGTGGGGGGTGCGCTCTATTCGGCGTATCTGCTGTGGCGCCGACAGATGTTCCCCCAGCGGGTGATCGGGAACATCCTGATCGCCGCAGGCGCCCTCTCGGTGGCGGCGGCGAGCACCCTGACCCGCCTGGGGGCCGGGCAGTATCTGTATCTGGGGGAGCTGCTGGCGGCCACGTTGATGTTCGCTGGCTTCCTCCTGGCCACCCAGCGCCCGGCTGTGTCCACCGCCCCACAGGGGGCCGGTCGCTGAAGAAGCCCCATCGAAGGTCCTGTTCGTCCTTGCAGGGGCCACGCGCCGTCCGGAAACCCCGGGGTGCTCGAGTTAAAATGGAGCCACATCCCGGAGGTGGGGAGCGAGGACCTCATGGCGGAAGGATCGATGTGGCGCGGCATCATCCATGCGTATCGCCCGTTTCTGCGCGTGGCCTCGATCGATCCCATCACCCTCCACGAAGGCAACACCCCGCTCGTGCCCGCTCTCCGTCTGGCGCAGGCCATCGGCTTCCCCGGTTCCCTCTATCTGAAATACGAAGGCCTGAACCCCACGGGCTCTTTCAAGGACCGGGGGATGACCACGGCGCTGACCCAGGCGGTCGCGGAGGGCGCACAGGCGGTGATCTGCGCCAGCACAGGGAACACCGCCGCCTCCGCGGCTGCTTATGCGGCCCGCGCCGGCCTGCGGGCCATCGTCCTGGTCCCGGCCGGGAAGATCGCCCTGGGGAAGCTCGTGGCGGCGATGGCCTACGGCGCCACCGTCCTGGCGGTGGAGGGGAACTTCGATGCAGCGCTGGCGCTGGTGCGGCGCGCCGTGGAGGTCTATCCCATCGCCCTGGTGAACTCCCTCAATCCCTACCGGCTCGAGGGCCAGCAGACCGCCGCCTTCGAGATTTGCGATCAGTTGGGCCGGGCGCCCGACTGGCTGGCGATCCCGGTGGGGAACGCCGGGAACATCACCGCTTACTGGAAGGGGTTCCGCGCTTACCATCAGGCTGGCCGCATCGCCGCGCTGCCTCGTCTCCTGGGCGTTCAAGCGGAGGGCGCGGCGCCGCTGGTGCGGGGCCATCCCATCGATCAGCCGGAGACGGTGGCCACGGCGATCCGCATCGGGCGGCCAGCTCGCGGGGCCGAGGCCGCGCAGGCCGTCCGGGAGTCCGGTGGGCGGTTCCTCGCAGTCTCGGATGAGGAGATCCTGGAGGCGTGGCGGATGCTGGCGGCCCTGGAGGGCCTTTTCGTGGAGCCGGCCTCAGCCGCCGCGGTGGCCGGGCTGCGCCGGGCGCTGGCCGAGGGACTGATCCCGCGCCGGGAGGAGCTCCAGGTGGTGGCGGTGCTGACCGGCCACGGCCTGAAAGATCCCGAGGTTGCCCTGCGGATCCTGCCGGCGCCCGCCCGGGTCCCAGCGGATTGGGAGGCCTTCCGTCGGACCCTGGAGCCGTTGCTGGAGCGCCCGCCTGAGCCCCGGGCGGAAACCGAAGCGCCCCTCCCTCGCCCGAGCGTTCCCTGAGCCGTTCGTTCCCTCGCTGGATTCCGATCCGGAGGTGAACAGATGAACCGCTTGCCGGAAGCGGTGGAGGCCTTGCTGGAGGCCGCCCTGGTGGCGGAGTTCACGGTGCTGGATGGTCGGAACCGTCCCGTGGTCCATCCCATGCTCCCCCTTTACGTCGGGGATGGACGGATCTATCTCACCTCCAGTGTGCTGTTCTCCCGCAAGCTCTTTCACATCCGACGGAACCCACGGGTGGCGCTGAGCATCACGGACCCCGTGGCGGCGCCGGTGGCGCGCTGGGGCGCGGTGACGATCCAGGGGGAGGCCACGATCGATGACGCGGACCCCCACTCCGGATGGCTGTGGTTGTTGCCGGCTTGGGCGCGGAAGGAGCCGGATATCCCCCGCTTGGTGAAAAACCGGTGGATGCTCCCGCTGTTCTGGGAGCGTGTGGTGATCGCCATCACCCCTCGCCGGATCTTCCACTGGCCCCCCGGTGGGACTGGGGAGCCGGTGGTTTACGATCTCTCGGAGGGTGGCTGAGATGTCCCAGCCTGCGATGCGCGAGATCCTGTCGGAGGCGCAGCGACGGACGGCGGAGCATCCCTTCGCCGTTCTGGTTTGGGTGGACGAGGCGGGCTATCCGATGCATCGCCCGGGGCCTTTTGAGGTAGAGGAGGATGGGATCCGGTTGCGGATCTCCGATGAGCCCCTGCCACCGGATGGCGCCCCGGTCGCGGTGATCCTGAGCCGGATCCGGCCGCGGCCTCAGGGAGGCTACGAGGGGCGACGATACTGGACCTTCCACGGTTCTGCGCACCGTCGCGCCGATGGCGTAGCCGTGCGGCCCCATCGGGTCTCCGGATGGCGGGAGGATGAGCGGCCGTTCCTGGCGTTGTGCGAGGGGGCAGTGCCGCAAGCGCAGCGCTATTTCGCCTTTCTGAGCCGGATCCACGGCCGTCCGATCCGTCCGCGCCTGCCGCTTGCCGGGCTGCTCCTCCGGGCGACGCGAGCGCCGTTCCTGACGGCCACCGTGATCCCGGTGCTCCTGGGGGCGGCGGTGGCCTTCTACGAGGGGTCCTTCTCGTTGCCCTGGCTGGTCCTCACCCTGGCCGCCGCGGCATTGGTGCACCTGGGGCTCAACGTGTGCAACGACATCTTCGACGCGCTCTCCGGGGCGGACGCGGTCAACCCGAGCCCCACGCCGTTCAGCGGCGGCTCGCGGGTGATCCAATATGGCCTCCTGGGGATCCGGGAGATGGCCCTCCTGTGCGCAGCCCTGTATGGAGGTGGGGCTCTCCTCGGCCTGTTGATGGTGATCTTCCGCGCCGGGGTGCCGCTTCTCGTCCTGGGGGCCTCCGGCCTTCTGCTCAGCATCGCGTATACGGCCCCTCCGCTGCGGCTGGCCTATCGGGGGCTGGGGGAGCTGGCGGTGGCCTTGGGCTTCGGCCCCCTGATGACCATAGGTGCCTATACGGTCCAGACCGGCCGCATCGGGTGGTCCCCGCTGATCGCCTCTGTGCCCGTCGCCCTCTTGATCGCGCTGGTGCTTTATGTCAACGAGGTGCCGGACCGGGCGGGGGATGCGGCGGCTGGGAAGCGCACTTTGGCCGTTCGCCTCTCCGGGCGGTGGCGGGCGAGGATCTACGGGATCGGGGTGGCGGCTGCTTATCTCTTTGTCGGGATCGCGGTGATCCTGAGGTGGATGCCCCCCTGGGCCGTCGCGGTCGGGGTGACCCTCCCCATGGCCGTCTCCGTCGGCCGTTCCCTTGCCCGTTTCGCCGAGCAGCCTTACGCCCTGATCCCGGCGATGGCCACACAGATCCGTCTGCATCTTTACGCCGGGCTGTTGCTCGCCGCCAGCTATCTGGTGAGCCGATGGCTGGGGCCTGGAGGATCCTGAGCCCGGGCGGGGGCGAACCCAGAGATGAGGTGGAACGCGCATGGCTGAGGTGCAGATCAAGTGGGTGGAGAAGCGCCAGTTCGTGGGGATCGACAGCACGCGGCACAGCGTGGTGATCTCCGGCACCGGGCCGGAGGACGGGGTGGGGATGAAGCCGGCGGAGCTGTTGCTGATCGCCCTGGGGGCGTGCTCCGCCTTCGACGTGTTAGACATCCTGGAGAAGAAACGGCAGAAGGTCACCGGCCTGGAGGTCCGGGTGCACGGCGAGCAGGATCCGGAGCCGCCGTGGGCCTTCCGTCGCATCCACGTGACGTATCGGGTCCGGGGCCGCGGCATCTCCCCGAAGGCGGTGGAGGATGCGGTGCGCCTTTCCGAGGAGAAATACTGCTCCGTCAGCGCCACGGTCCGCGGGGTGGCCGCGCTCACCCACACCATCGAGCTCGTGGAGGAGGAGGGATGAGGGCCACATCCCGAGCGCAACTTCGAAGGTAGGAGCTCGTCTTCTGAGGTCTCCGGCGCGTTCGGAGGATCCGTAAAGGCTGAGGTTCGCACAAGGGGAGCCCATCCTGGCGAAGCGGAGGCGAGCCATGCACAAAGGAGATTTTGCGCAAATCAGAGCGGCCTGGGTATAATGTGGCCACAAATGTAGCCACATTTATGCCGGAGGCGAGGCATGCCTTACGTCAGTGTGCGTGAACTCAAGGGACAACTTAGCCGGATCTTGCGGGCCGTGCGGGAGGGGCGGAAAGAGTATCTGGTTACATACCGTGGCCGCGTGGTGGCGCGCATCTCGCCCGTTGTGCCACCGAAGCAGCGGGTGGGAATGAAAAAGGTGCGGAAAGTGATGCGCGATCTGGAGCAGCTGGCCGCGGAGATCGGCAAGAAGTGGCCAGCGGGTGTGTCCGCGGTTGAGGCGGTCCGGGAAGAGCGGAGGGACCTCTGACGTGGTGGTCGATGCCAGCGTGTGGGTCAGCGCCCTGGTGCCTTCGGATGTGCATCACGCGGCCAGCCGTCGGTGGTTGGAGGCGCGCCTGCGGGAGGGGATGCCCCTGGTTGCACCGGTCATCCTGCTGGCGGAGGTGGGTGGAGCCATTGCCCGGCGCACGGGCGACACGAGGCTGGGCCGGCAGGCTATAGACATGTTGCTGGCCTTTCCCACTCTGCGTTTGACTCCTATAGATGACAATCTGGGTGGTGAGGCGGCGCTTTTGGCCGCGCGGCTGCGCCTGCGAGGGGTGGACGCGGTGTACGTGGCCACCGCCGTCCTGGTGGGGGCGCCCCTTGTGACCTGGGACGTGGAACAGCGAAAGCGGGCTGTTTCAGTTATACAAGCGCACGCCCCCGACGCACCTTGAGTCGAGAGAGAGTGCGGTGGGAAAGGTTAGCGCGAAGAAGCGCTGGGATCGATTGGCTCTATCGAGAAGAATGAGGTCGTCGTTCATACAGGACAACGGAATCCGGAATGGCTCTCCTATTGCCGGGAGGCGCGGGAGGGGGACGAGCACCACCCTCCACGGGGGATCTCTACGGATTGGAGAGACTTGAGCCCCGACTTGATGTTGCCGCTGAAGTGGCTCCTACTTGGCATCCCTCTCATCCCCTCCAAGCAGCCGGGGGCCCGGCGAAGATCGCCGGGCCCCCGGCCCTTAGGGGGTGCGCGCTTCCGGAATCCAGGGCGCCGGTGTATGGAGCGGGTGATCGGCCGCCTGGTATTTCCCCCAATTTTAATAGAGGGGCACGTTGGGGTCAACTTCCCGCGACCAGGCGTTGATGCCCCCCCGCAGGTTGCGGACCCGCAGGCCGGCCGCCTGCATGATCCGGGCCGCCTGGGCGCTGCGGGCGCCGGTCTTGCAGTAGACCACGTATTCCCGGGTGGGGTCCAGCCGGTTCAGGTGCGCCGGCAGCTCGCGGAGTGGGATGAGGATGGCCCCCTCCAGGCGGCAGATCTCCCACTCGTGGGGCTCCCGCACGTCCAACAGCACGATCCCCCGGCCGTCCCGCTCCAGCATGGCCTTGAGCTCCTGCGGGGTGATGTCGAACTCCGTGCGCACCTCATGCTCATGGATGGGCACGCCGCAGAAGGCCTCGTAGTCGATCAGCTCCCGGATGGTGGGGTTCTCCCCACAGACGGGGCATGCCGGGTTCTTGCGCAGCTTGAGCTCCCGGAAACGCATGCTCAGGGCGTCGTAAAGCAGCAACCGGCCGATCAGCGGCTCGCCCTGGCCGATGATCAGCTTGATGGCTTCGGTGGCCTGGATGGCCCCGATCACCCCGGGCAGCACGCCGAAGACCCCGCCCTCGGCGCAGGAGGGCACCAGGCCGGGCGGCGGCGGCTCGGGGTAAAGGCAGCGATAGCAGGGCCCCACCCGGGCGTCGAAGACGGTGGCCTGCCCCTCGAACCGGAAGATGCTGCCGTAGACCAGGGGCTTCCCCAGGAACACACAGGCGTCGTTGACCAGGTAGCGAGTGGGGAAGTTATCCGTGCCGTCGATGATGATGTCGTAGTCTTTGAGGATCTCCAGGGCGTTGGCGCTGGTCAGCACCGTCTCGTGGGTCTCCACCGTGATGTCCGGGTTGAGGTCCAGCAGGCGCGCTTTCGCCGAGGCCAGCTTGGGCTTGCCCACCCAGGAGGTGCCGTGCAGGATCTGGCGCTGCAGGTTGCTCTCGTCGACCACGTCGAAATCCACCAGGCCGATGCGCCCCACCCCGGCGGCGGCCAGGTAGAGAGCGGCGGGGGAGCCCAGCCCGCCCGCCCCGATGATGAGGACGCTGGCGGCCTTCAGTTTCTTCTGGCCGGTCAGGCCCACCTCCGGCATCAGGAGATGCCGGCTGTAGCGGCGGATCTCCTCGTTCGTCAGGATCACCTCATTCACGTTTAACATCCCGACCTCCCGAAGGGCGAAGGATAGCGATTCGGGAAGGCTGGCGAGGGGCGGATGCGTCGGACTCCCTTCGAAGCTGGAGCCACTGCCGGCGCAGCGTCTCCGCCGTCGCCACCCCGTTGTTGACCGCCCGCACCGTCCCCGAGGCGTCCACCCACATGGTGGTCGGCACCGTCCAGACCCGGTAGCGGGTTGCAGCCTCCGGCTCCGCGGTGACGTCCACCGCTCGCACCCGCACAGCCTCCCGCCACTCCGCCACAAGGGTCTCGAGGATCGGCGTCTGGATCAGACGGCACGGGCCGCAGGAGGGCGTGTAGAAATACAGGAGGGTCAGCGGACCCTCCAGGTCCTCCGCTCGGGGCCGGGCCAGCCGGCGCTGGGCGCAGGCGATGAGACACCAGGCCAGCCAGAGGCCCAGCAGCACCCCAAGGGCCATCAGGGCCCGCTCGATCATCCCTCCACCTCCCGACGCTCGATGGGCCGGGCGGTGAAGCCGGGGACGCCCAGGCGGCTCAGCTGGTAATACACGAAGCAGCCGGCGCAGAACCCGAAGAAGAGGTTCAGGGCGGCCAGGACGATCACCAGCCAGGCCAGGGCCCAGCCGATTGGGGTGTAGCCCAGGAAAAGCGCCACCGCCCCCAGGGCCAGGAAGGTCCCGCCCAGCCCCTGGGCGAACCGGTGAGGCTCCGGGTTGTCCGTCAGCACCCGGGGCCGCAGCCACCCCCGGGGCTTCAGAATCCGAAAGTAGATCTGCTGGAACAGGGCGGCCGCGGGGAAGGCGGTTCCCACCAGCATCACGAGGGCCACGAAGGCCACCAGCGCCGGCAGGTTGAACACGAAGGCCAGCAGGTTCAGGGTGATGATGCTGGCCTGATTGAACTTCAACGCCGTGTGATCCACCCGTCGTTCCACCATCTCTCACCTCCATCGGCGATCCGGTGCCGGTTCAGGACCCGGGCGACCTTCCGCCGGCGATGGAGGGCACGATGCTGAGGGTCTGCCCATCCGGGATCGGGGTCTCCTCTCCCTGCAGATAGCGGACGTCCTCATCGCCCAGGTAAAGATTCACGAAGGAGCGCAGGCGCCCCTCCTCGGTGAATAGGTGCCGCTTGAGCTCCGGAAACTGGTCCGTCAGCGCCCGCAGGGCTTCCCCCACTGTGCGGGCCTCCACGGTCACCACTTTCTCCCCGCGGGTGTAGACGCGCAGCGGGGTTGGGATCAGGATCTGCACCGCCATCGGTTTCACCTCCCGACGAAGGATGGAGGATTAGGTCCGCCGCTTGCGGCCCCGGCCGCTGCGGCAAGTTTCCGCTCAGCCCGTGACCTCCAGGGGTCGCTCGACGAAGGCGGAGCGATCCTCCCGGAGCTCCCAGACTCGCCAGTCGATGGCCCGGCCGCCCTCCACCGAGACGATCAGGTAGGCATACCAGGGCCAGGCGTGCTCTCGATCGAAGGCGGAGGGCCGGGCCGGGTGATCCGGGTGGGAATGGAAGAACCCGATGATCTCCAGCCCCGCCGCCGCGGCGGCCCGCTCCGCCGCCCGCACCTCCTCCGGCGGGATCAGGAAGCGATGGGTCTGCTCCGCCGGGTTCTCCCAGCGGTTGTCGACCAGCCGCAGGTCCTCCACGACCTTGATCCCGTCGACCTCCCGGCCCAGGAGGATCCCGCAAGCTTCCGCCGGATAGCCCGCTTCGACATGGGCCCGAATCCGGTCCCGCTGTGAGACGGACAGCCGCAACGTCATCGATTACCTCCCGGAGGATCGGCCTCGAACCAGAAGGACTCGCTGAGATATTTGTATCCGGCGTCCGGAAACAGGGTCACCACCACCCCCTCCCGCAGGCGGGCGGCGACCTGGAGGGCGGCCGCCATCGCTGCCCCGGCGGAGATGCCCACGAACAGGCCCTCCTCCCGGGCCAGCCGCCGCGCCATCGCGTAGGCCTCCTCGGTGGAGACCGTCAGGATCTCATCCAGGAGCTCCGGTTCGTAAATGCCCGGACGGATCGCGGTTTCCATGTGTTTGAGCCCCTCCAAGCCATGGAAGGGCCCGTCGGGTTGCACGCCGATCAGGCGGATCTCCGGGTTCTGTTCTTTCAGGTAGCGGCCCACCCCCATCATCGTCCCGCTGGTCCCCAGGCCGGCGACGAAGTGGGTGATCCGCCCCTCCGTCTGGGCCCAGATCTCCGGCCCCGTGGTGCGGTAGTGGGCCTTCCAGTTGGCCGGGTTGTTGTATTGATCGGCGTAGAAATACCGCTCGGGGTCGGCCTCGTAGCGACGGCGGGCCTCCAGGATCGCCCCATCGGTCCCCTCCAGGGGATCCGTGAGGATGAGCTCGGCGCCGTAGGCCCGCAGGATGCGCAGCCGCTCGGGGCTGGCGTTGGCCGGGATGCAAAGGGTGACCGGGTAACCCCGGGCAGCCCCCAGCATCGCGTAGGCGATCCCCATGTTGCCGGAGGTGGCGTCCAGGATGACCTTGCCCGGCCGCAGCCGGCCCTCCCGCTCCGCCGTCAGGATGATCTCCCGGGCCGGGCGATCCTTCACGGATCCCCCCGGGTTATACCATTCCGCCTTGGCGTAGATCTCCACCGGCGCGAAGGGCGCGGTGATCCGCCGGAACCGGATCAGCGGCGTGTGGCCGATGAGCTCGAACAGGTCTTTCGCTTCCACCACCCGGGCTCGGGCGATCGTGGGCACCATCGAACCCCCCTTGATCCTGCGGCAAATAAAAAGGACCAACACGATTCGGCGGGCCGGGAACGGGCCAGCGACCTCGACACCCTCAGGGCGCGGGGGCGTTGGCCACCCACCGATCGGTTGGTCCGCGATCAGGCGGGAAAAGGGCTCTCGCGGAGCCCTCATCCCAGGCGGGTGGCGTTAACGCCCCCGCCCAGGACAGATGCAACGCACAGGCTTCATGCCGGTTCGCATTTTGGGTCCACCGGATCAGCGTTTCTTTTCCATCTTACGGTGTGCGTCGGTCGTTGTCAAATTCGGGGTGTTGTCGGGGGGGCCGGCGCCGTTGACGGGATGGGCGGAAGAGGCCATCCTAAACCGGCGAGGCCGTTCAGGTGATTCGAAGAGCTGCCGTAAGGAAACCGCATATGGCGCGCATCCGTCGATGGGCCTTCGCCGGGGTTTTGCTGCTGATCCTCTGGCTGCTCGGGGCCCGGCCTCCTGAAGCCGTCCTCCTTCGTCCGATGGCGGGGACGCCCTCGCCGGCGCTCCCTACCCTTACACCCTCTGCTGTTCCCACCGCCTCGCCTCCGACGCCGGGCTCGCGTTACGGGCTGGCCATCGTGGACTTCCGGCTGCATCCAGACGGACCGCTCTACGCCGGGGATCGGCTCAGCTTCGAGGTGGAGGTCCGGAACGTCGGCCGCGCCCCTCTTGCGGGAGGCCGGGTGGAGATCCGGCGCGGGGGACCGGAGGGCGAGGAGGTCCTGGCGGAGGCCGCGTTGCCCGAGCTGGCGCCCGGTGCCTCCCATCGTGTGGTGTGGACCTGGGTCTGGCAGGCCCCCGGGTCAGGGACTTTCCCTCTGATTGGGATCGCCCGGGGCGAGGGCGCAGGCGGTGCAACAGAGGCCCGGTGGGCGCAGCCGGTGACCCTGGGCCCGCAAGAGGCGCTCCCGGAGACGGAGCGCCGGGCCCGCTGGGCTCAGGCCCGCAGCCGGTGCTGCACCCACGTCTATCTCACGGGCACCGCGGCGGAGGCGGACCTCGCGCGGTTGATGGCGTGGGCGGATGAGGCGGAGGCGACGGTGCGGGCTCGCATGGGCCTTTCCACCCCACTTCCCATCTCCGTGGTCTGGATCCCCCGCCTCTTGGGCCACGGCGGGTTTGCTGTGGGAGATAGCTTGATCCTGACCTACCCGGTGGCGGATCGCCTGCCGGTGGATCTCCCCACCATCCTGCGTCACGAAATGGTCCACCGGATGACATGCGCGGGGATCGGCCGCGAGGACTGTCTGGGGCATCTCCCGGCGCTGATCACGGAGGGGCTGGCGGTCTTCATCGCCGGGGGGCATTACCGTCCGGAGCCGCTGACCCAACGGGCCGCAGCCCTTCTCCGGATGGGCGGCTGGATCCCGCTGGAGGAGCTGGTCGAGGACTTTTATGCCCATCCTCACGAGATCGGCTACCTGGAAGCGGGCGCCTTCGTGGAGGAGCTGGTCCGGAAGGGTGGATGGCCTCGCTTCCTGGACTTCCTCCGATCCCTGGAACGCCGGCCCGGGGAGTCCGATCGAACCGTCCTTGACCGGGCCCTCCGGGATGTCTATCATCAAGATATCCGGGGGATCGAATCCCGCTGGCGGGAGGCCCTGGAGCGGCTGCCGCCGGATCCGGAGCAGGCGGCGGACCTGCGATTCGTGTGGACCTTCTTCGAGGCCTTGCGGGCCTACCAGCGCAAATACGATCCCTCGGCGTATTTCCTGCGAGCGTGGCTGCCGGACTGGCGTCAGGCGGTCCGCGAGGGGATTGTGGCGGATTTCATGCGGGCGCCGGATTCCCCGGAGGGGAGGCGGGCGTGGCAGGACCTGCAGGCGGCGCGGGCGCAGGCGGCCCGCGGCGATATCGCGGCGGCGCTGGCTGCCCTCCAGGCGCTCTGCCGGGCCCTGGGTTGCTCCGACGTTGCCGAGCCCGTTCTGGAGCGTCCGGGCCTTCCGGTCCCAGACGGACGGGCGAAAGGGTAGAAGGCGATGCGCGCGGCGTATGGGGGCTGGTATAGAGGCGCCCCGCTCTCCGGCCTGGTGCTCGCGCTGCCGCCGCGCGGCCGCGGGCGGCGGGAACCGCTCTACGCGGTCCTGACCGTGCACGGGGATCCGGGGACGCTCCCCTTCGAAGAGATCGCCCGGTGTTTGCGGGACGCCTTCGATCGGCAAGCCGGCAGCCTGACCGGCGCGCTCCGGGAGGCCGTGCTGGCTTTCCATCGCTGGCTTCTGGAGCAAAACCGGAACGCGCCGCCCGGGGAGCGCTGGGAGGTCGGCCTGACCCTCCTGGCGTTGCGGGAGGAGACGGCCTTCCTGGTGCAGGCCGGCCCGGCCTGGGCGGCCCATGTGACCCGGGAGGGCGTTCGTGTGTTCGCCCCGGAAGGGGAGCCGCCGGCCACCCTGGGAGCCGCCCGGGCGGTCTCGCTCCATTATGGGATGGCTTTCCTTCGCCCGGAGGATCGGTTGATCGTGACGGATGGGGTCACGGGCCCTCTGCTGGACCCCGGGGCGTTGATCCCCCTCACGCGCATTCAGAACCTGCCTCTGATCCTGGAGGCCATCGAGGCTCAGGTGGCCCGCACAGTGGAGCATCCGGTGGCCTTCCTGATCATGGCAGGGGAGCCCGGCCGGGCCGCCGCTGTTTCCCGGCCTCGTCCTCCAGAGCCGGCCCCGTTGGCTTCGACGGCCGCTCTTTCTGCGCTTCCTTCAACGGTTCAGACCGCTCGAGGCGGGCGCTGGAGGCTCCCGCGACCGCCGGGCATCGGGTTGCCCTTTTCTGTTCCCCGGGTTCGGTGGCGGGGATGGCCGCGGGTCTCGCTCCCGGCTTCCCCGGGATGGGTGCGGACGCTGGCGATGGCCCTCCCCTGGCTGCTCCTCCTCCTCACACTGGGGGTTTACATTCATCAGCGGAGCATCCTGATCGCCAGCCGGTTGCTGGCCCAGGCGCGGGCCGAGGCGGAGCGGGGGGCGCAGGCTCAGGCGCCCGGGGAGGCGCGCCGACACTGGGAGGCCGCCCGGGATCTCGCGCGGGCCGCTCAGGGATACGCCTCGCTGCCGGAGGCGGCGGCGCTGCAGGCCACCGCGCAGGCGCGGCTGGATCAGCTGGATCAGGCGGTGCAGCCTCTCCACCCAACTCGTCTGAGCTCCCTCCCCTCCGGCCGTCTGCGCCGGATGATCCTGCGGGATGTGGAGCTCTACGTGCTGGATCGGGAGGGGCGTTGTCGGGCGGAGGCCCCCCACCCCGGCGGGTGCGTGCTCTGGCTGGGCTACGACGAGATCCATCGGGGGCTGCTCAACGAATCCCCGCGGGAGCTGTTGTGGAGCGGGATGATCCTCCAGGGTTATCCCGTGAAGGAGCTGCTCGACCTGGCCTGGGTGGAGGCGGCGGGGGAGCGCACGGCCGGCGGGCTGATCGTCCTCCACGCCCAGGGCCTGGCGGAGAGCCGGAACCAGAGCCCGCGCTGGGTGGCCAGCCGCCTGACCCCGCTGGCGGATGGGTTGTTGCGCGCCTATCAGGGCAACCTCTACGTGCTGGATCGCGGGAACGGTCAGATCTGGCGGCTGCGTCCGGCAGAGGAGGATTACTCCCGGGAGCCCGAGCCGTATTTCTCATCGCCCCGCCCGGACCTGAGCGAGGCGGTGGATTTCTTGGTCTACCAGAACGTCTACGTCCTGTATCGGGACGGGCGGATGCGGATGTTCGTGAGGGGGCAAGAGGACGAAGGGTTCCCGCTGCGGGAGCTGCCTTCCCCGGCGTTGCCGAGCCCAGTGCGCCAGCCGATCGGCCTGATGATGGACGCCACGGCCCCGCGCCCATGGCTTTACATCCTGGAGCCGGATCGCCTGATCCAGCTCGGCCTGCGGGGCGATTTCGTCCGACAGATTCGGGGGGAGAAACTGCAGGATGTGATCGCCGCTGCCGTCGACGAGCGGCGGCACCGGCTCTTCTTCCTGCGCGGCGATGGGTCCCTGTGGGTGGCGGATCTCCCGCCGGTGGAGTAAGCGCTCGGATGCCGTTGATCGCTGGACGGAGGTGAACCGATGCGGTCATTGGGGTTCATCGGTCTGGGGCGCATGGGAACTCCCATGGCGCGTCGTCTGCTTCAAGCCGGGCACCGGCTCACGGTTCACAACCGCACCCGGTCGAAGGCGGAGGCGCTGGTGGCCGAGGGAGCGCAGTGGGCGGATTCCCCTCGTGCGGTCGCGCAGGCCAGCGAGGTGGTTTTCATGATGTTGGCGGATTCCCAGGCCAGCGAGGCCGTGCTGACGGGACCGGAGGGGGTGCTGGCGGGCGCCCGGGAGGGGCTGATCGTGGTGGATATGAGCACCATCGCGCCTGCGGTTTCCCGGCGCCTCGCTGAGCAAGCGGCGCGTCAAGGGGTGACGATGCTGGACGCGCCGGTATCCGGCAGCGTGGGCCCGGCGACGGAGGGAACGCTCACGATCTTCGTGGGAGGGCCTCGGGAGGCCTTCGAGGCGGTCCGGGATCTGCTCGGGATCCTGGGGCGGGATATCCATTACGTGGGGGAGAACGGGATGGGGTGCGCAGTGAAGCTGGCCGTGAACCTCATCCTCGGCATCTCGATCCAGGCGCTGGGGGAGGCCTTCGCCCTGGGGGCCCGGGCAGGGATCCCGCCGGCCCGGTTGTGGGAGATCCTGTCGGATCTGGCGGTGATCTCTCCATCGCTTCGCAACAAGGGTGGGAAGATCGTCCAGGGGGATTTCGCACCCTCTTTCGCCCTCCGGCTGATGGAGAAAGACCTGGGCTTGATCGTCGAGTTCGGCCGCCAGGTGGGCGCCTCGACGCCTCTGGCCGCCGTCGCCCAGCAGACGTTCCTGGCGGCCCGGGAGCACGGATGGGCGGAGGCGGATTACTCCGCCATCGCGGCATGGTTGCTGGATCAGCGGCCGCCGAATGCGGGATGATCCGTCGCCTCCGAATCCTGGCCGGGAAGGCAGGTCGGAGATGTGGGAGTCGGATCCGCAAGCCCGATGGATCTCGCCGGAGGAGGCTGGGCTGACCGAGCGGGAGCAGGAGATCCTCCGCCTGGTGGCGCAGGGCCTGGCCAACAAGGAGATCGCTTACCGGCTCGGCATCAGCCAGAACACGGTGAAGGTCCACCTCCGGAACATCTTCTCCAAGACCAACCTCCAGTCCCGGACCGAGGCGGCGATGTATGCGGTCCGCTTCGGCCTGGCCGACATCCGTCCCTCGCTTCCGGAGGCGGTGGAGGCTCCCGCAAGCGCCTTCCCCGAGGCGCTTTCCTCCGGGGAGGCCGTCGCCGGGCCGGAGGAACCCACAACGCTCCCGGAGCCGATCCCGGCGGAGCCGGCGGGATCGGCCTTCGCGGTTTTCCCGCTCTGGAAGGCGGCGGTGCTGATGGCCGGGATGATCATGGGGATCCTCTGGGCGCTGACGCCCATCTCGGCCCGGACGGAGGCCCCGGCGGTGAGCTTCACAGGGGATCAGCCGGGCCAGGGGGTGGAGCGCGCCGGGACCCTCCCCCGCTGGAAGCTGGTGAGCCAGATGCCGGCCCCCCGCGCGCGCTTCGCCCTGGTCCGATGGGGAGAGGAGCTGATCGCCATCGCCGGGGAGGCGCCGGAGGGGATCACGGATCGGGTGGAGCGCTTCGATCTCCGACAGGAGGTATGGCGCCGCGGAGCTCCCAAGCCTCATCCGGTGGCGGCCGTCGCGGCGGGGGTGATCGGCGGGCGCGTTTATGTGCCGGGCGGGGTGAATCCCCAGGGTCAGCCCATCGATCGACTGGAGATCTACGATCCCGTATCGGATCGATGGTCGGAGGGACCGGCGCTCCCCTCCCCGCTGGCGGCATATGCGCTGGCCGTGGCGGAGGATCGCCTTTACCTGTTCGGAGGATGGGACGGCCGTCGCCTGCGCGGGGAGGTGTGGATGCTGGACCCCGCCCGCGGCCTCTGGCAACCCCGCGCGCCGATGCCCACGCCTCGCGCCTTCGCCGCCGCGGCGGCCCTCGGCGATGCGATCTATGTGGTGGGCGGTTACGACGGGCAGCGGGAGCTGGCCGTCTGCGAACGCTATCGGGTGGAGGCCGACCGCTGGGAGCCGTGCCCGCCGTTGAACGTGGGGCGGGGCGGGCTGGCGCTGGCGGCCAGCGACGGATACCTCTTCGCCCTCGGAGGCGGATGGCGGATCCCCCTGGCATTCAACGAGCGCTATCAGCCCGGCGAGACCGGATGGGTGCCTCTGGAAACCCCCATTGTGGGGACATGGCGGAACCTGGCCGCCGTCGCCGCCGACGGGGCGATCTGGATCCTGGGAGGCTGGAGCGGGGAGCTGCGGGCCGGGCTCTGGCGCTTCACTCCTTTCCCCTTCCGGCTCTTCCTGCCGGCCACGCAACGCTGAAGGCCGAGTTTCGATTCCGGATCGAGATCCTCGATGTCCATCTGGCTGCTGATCCCGATCAAGCGCCTGGAGCGCTCCAAGTCGCGGATGGCCTCTGCTCTCCCTCCCTCCGCGCGGCAGCGCCTGGCCTGGCGTCTGGCGCGACGGACCCTGCGGGTGGTCGCCCGCGTGCCGGAGGCGCACTCGCTGGTGATCAGCGCGGACCTGCGGGCGCTGGCCCTGGCGCGCGGCCTGGGGCTGGATACGTATTTCGATGTCTGGGAGGATCTCAACCGGGCCCTCACGGCCGCCCGCCGCTACGCGGTCCGTCACGGCGCGGAGGCCATCGGCGTGCTCCCGGTGGATCTGCCCGGGCTGACGGCGGAGGCCGTCCGCGACCTGCTCCGGGCCGGGTTCTCCGATCGCGGTTTGGTTCTGGTTCCGGATCGCTGGGGGCAGGGGACCAACGCCCTGCTGGTTCGCCCGCCGGAGGCGATCCCCTTTCGGTTCGGGCCGGGGAGCCTGGAGGCCTTCCGGGCCCAGGCGGAGGCCATCGGCCTCCCGGTGCGCATCCTTCCCCATGAGGTCCTGGCTTACGATCTCGACACCCCTGCGGACTGGGCGGCGTGGCGCGCCCGGCGCGCGGCGCAGAGGGCGGGCTGAAATCGCCCTGCGCGTCGAATGAATTCGACCTTCGAAGGCCTTCGGCCGACGGTCGGCCTGCGCGCCGAATGAATTCGGCCTCAAGAGGCCTTCGGCCAACGGTCGGCCTGCGCCGACCGGAAGAGTGTTCTTTACGTCGGCGAAGGCCGACGCTGGGCGCGCAGCGCCTTGGAGGGCCGATTTCAATCGGCTTGAAGGCCTTCGGCCGACGGTCGGCCTGCGCCGACCAAACAATATCTCTCGCGTCGGCGAAGGCCGACGCTGCGCGGAGCACGCCGAACGAATTCGGCCTGGAAAGGCCTACGGCTGATGGTCGGCCTACGCCGGCTGAAAAGGCATTCCTTAAGTCGGCGAAGGCCGCCGCCCGGCGTGCAAGCGCCAATGAAGGCCGATTCCAATCGACGCCAAGGCCCTTCAGCCGACGGCCGGCCTGCGCCGACCGAACAACCATCCTTTGCATCGGCGAAGGCCGACGCCCGGCGTAGAGCGCTGATGAAGGCTGATTCCCATCGGTGCCAACGCGCCGGCCATCCATCGCCCCTGAGCACCAGCCCTTATGCTACAATGGGCTGCAACCGTGCGCGGGAGCGGGCCGGATGAAACTGATCCTCGCCATCATCCAGGACGAAGACGCCCCTTCCACCGTCCAGGCCCTGGTGGAGCGCGGCTACCGGGTGACCCGCATCGCCTCGACAGGGGGCTTTCTGCGCCAGGGGAACACCACCCTGCTCATCGGGGTGGAGGATCCCCGGGTGGAGGAGGTGGTGGAGATCTTCCGGCGGTGCTGCCGGACCCGCACGGCCTACCTGCCGGTGGCGGTGGAGGCCACGGGACTGCTCCAGGCCCACATGATCGAGGTGGAGATCGGGGGCGCCACGCTCTTCGTCCTGGACGTCGAGCGCTTTGAGTCCCTCTGAGGGGGGAAGGGGCGTGAAGCTGATCCTGGCGGTGCTGCCGGAGCGGGCCGCGACCCTGGCCTCCGATCGGCTGGTGGCCCAGGGGTATCGAGTGACCCGCCTGGCCTCCACGGGCGGTTTCCTGCGTCGGGGCAACGTCACCCTGCTCATCGGCGCGGAGGAGCATCAGGTGGAGACAGCCTTGCGACTCCTGCGGGAGGCCCGACAGCAGGCCCGCGGGGAGCCGGGAGGGATCGCCATCGTGCTGAACGTCTCCGGCTTCGAACGATTTTAGCCGTCCAGGAGCGCGCCCATGGGATCCGAATGGCAGTCGCTGGCGCAGGTGAAAGCCTCCCATCTCCCCCGATTGCTGACCCGCCGCCACGTCGTCGGGGTGGGGATCGGCTATAAAGTGAAGGGCGGACAGACCCTCGATGTCCTCAGCGTAGTGGTCTCGGTGGAGCGGAAGGTCCCTGCCGCCCAGCTGGCCCCCTCGGACCGGATCCCCCCGACGCTGGATGGGATCCCCACCGACGTGGTGGAGACGGGGCGGTTCCGGGCCTTCCAGGATCCGACCCGCCGCTACCGCCCGGCCCCGCCCGGCGTCTCCATCGGCCATCCCCTGGTCACCGCCGGGACCTTCGGCTGCGTCGTGCGGCGAGGGAGCGAGGTCTTCATCCTGAGCAACAACCACGTGCTGGCGGCCACCAACCGAGGGCGGCCCGGAGATCGGATCCGGCAGCCGGGCCCGGTGGATGGGGGGACGGTGGCGGACGAGATCGCCGAGCTGGTGGAGTTCATCCCCATCCGGTTCGGGGATGAACCGACCACCTGCCCATGGGCGGAGTGGTTCGTGCGATGGCTGAACGAGCTGTTGCGCTGGATCGGCTCCTCCCATCGCTTACAGGCCGTGCGGACCGCGGCGGCCTTCAACGAGGTGGACGCGGCCATCGCCCGCCCGCTGAACCCGAACGACATCACCCCGGCCATTCTGCAGATCGGGATCCCGAAAGGCGTGGCGGATCCCACGCTGGGCATGGAGGTGCAGAAGTTCGGGCGGACGACCCGCTACACCCGCGGACGGATCCTCCAGGTGGACGTCACGGCCAACGTGGATTACGACGGGCGCATCGCCACGTTCCAGGGCCAGGTCATGGCGGGGGCGATGAGCGCCCCCGGGGACTCCGGGTCCGCCATCCTGGACATGAACGGTCGCCTGGTGGGGTTGCTGTTTGCGGGCTCCGAGACCACAACCCTGATCCACCCCATCGGGCGGGTCCTCCAGGCCCTGCGGGTGGAGGCGGTGGTGGAAGGCTGAGGAGGTTGCAGGAGGCGCATCGGCAATGGACGGCTTCGCGTGGGGGTGGCCTCTGGGGATCATGGGGGTGCTGTGGGCTGGGATGAGCGAGGAGGAGGCCCGCCGGGCGCTGGTGCGAGGGCTCTCCGCCGGGGTGGCGGCGTTGCTGATGTGGGCTCTGGGGGGCTTCGGCTTCGCCTACGGGGGCCTCGGCCTGTGGGTGGAGGAGCCGGGGTTCGCGGCGCTGCGCCGGGTTTACACCCTGGGGGCGGACCCTCAACCCCTCTGGAGCCTGATGGGGCTCAGCGGGTTTCTCTTCCGGGGCGTGGAGGGATCGCCCCAAGCCGCGACCCTATGGGGCCACGCCGCCCTGGCCGTGCTCTCCGCGGCTCTCCTGTTGGGCATGGGCATGGAGGGCTTCTCTCCGCTCATCGCCGCTGCGGCGGGGGCCTGGCTGGGAGGCTTCTTGTTGCCGCTGGGCATCCACTGGGTGTGGGGGAACGGATGGCTCAGCCGCCTAGGGCTCACCCTGAGCCTGGGTCACGGAGTGGTGGATCCAGCGGGGTCCGGTGTTCTGTTCGCCCTCGCCGGCGGGGCGCTCCTCGGGCTGCTTCTCCCATGGGGCCGGCGGACCCCGCAGCCGGAGCACGCTTTCCCTCCGGTGCACCTCCCGCTGCTGGGTGGGTGGGGAAGCCTGCTGATCGGTGGGGGCTGGCTGGCTTGGCTGCGCGCAGATCCCCTCACCGTGGCCCATCCGGGTCTGGAGAGCTCCTTGCTTGCCCGGAACGCCAGCTTGGTGGCGATGGGCGCGGCCCTCGGGGCTGGGGTCTACACGGCCCTCGTCGCTCGCGAGGTGGATCCCCTGATGCTGATCCGGGCCATCGCCGTGGGGTGGATCGCCGGGATGGCCGCAGCGCCTTTCACCGGTCCCTGGCAGGCGATGGGCTGGGGGATCCTGGTGGGCCTGGCCACGCCCGGGATGATCTACGTCCTGCGCCGCGGGGGGATGGCCGTCCAGAGCCTGGCGCTGCTCTACGGGGCGGCAGGGGTCCTGGGGTTGCTGGCCGTGGGGCTCCTGGCCGATGGCCGGGCCGGAGCTGGCTGGAACGAGGTGGGGAAGTCCGACTTCATGGGGTATCCGGGCCTGGGCGTGGTGGGGGTTCCCGGCTGGGGGCAGCCGGCGGATCCGGGCCAGCTCACCGCCCAGGTCGTCGGGGCCCTCGTGCTGGTCCTGTGGGGGTTCCTCGGCATGGGCGGCCCCGCGGCGCTGCTGCGCTGGGGATGGCGGCGGTGGGCCCGGCATCGAGGCCCGCTTCCGGCCTCCGGGGAGACCTCCGAAAACCGGGGATGAGCCGCTCGACGGTCGGGAGCTTCGCAATGGTCAAGGTGATCGCCCTCTACCGTGTGCCTCTGGATCCGGAGGCCTTTGAGCGCTGGTATGTGCAGCATCTGGCGCGGATCGAGCGCATCCCGCATCTGCGGCGGGTGGAGGTCTCCCGCATCTGGGGGACGCCGGCGGGGGCCTCTCCCTTCCATCTGATGGTGGAGATGTACTTCGAGGACCGGGCGGCCCTGGAGGCCGCCCTGCGCTCCCCGGAGGCCGCGGAGGCGTCCGCCGATCTGGCGCGGGCCATGGCCGGCCAGGTGCTGGTGATGTTCGCGGACGCTTTCGAGGAGGAGCGGTCAGTGGGGGGATAGCCAAGATTCTTATCCGGTGAAGTCCTCGTAGCTTTGAATCAGATACTCATCGGGCTTCTCCGCCAGATCGCCCAGGCCGCTCTCGAAGCGGCCGGCTGCGGCGATGGCCCGCCGGCGGCGTTCTTCCTTCGGAATCCATGTCAGAGGTTTCCAGCAGGTTCCGCACGGCCTGACGGATCAACTCTGCCATCGAGACCTGCGGTTGGGCAGCCAGCTCCTTCAAGGCGTGATATTCCTTACTCCTCCAGACGGACCTGTATGCGCACCATTTGAACTCCCCTTCCCTAACCGCTCTGGAGGAATCAACCGCATTCTGTCAGGAGGCTCCGGTTCGGGCGCCGCTGCGTCTGCGGCCTGTGAGGATGCAATGGCTTCATCAAGCATGATCACGCAGCGCAGAGGTGGCCTCATCGTCCTCGCAGGCGACGGCGGACCTCGCGGCAGTGGGGGCAATCCCAGCCCACGTATTCCCGGCCGCAGGTGCGGCAGACCCGGGTCGGCAGCGGGGCGTCCTCGGAGAGGGAGGCCAGGATCAGGACGGCTTCATGGCCTTCATAAGCGGAGAGCCACTCCTCCAACGGGGTCTCGCCCATCCACCAGCGCCCCTCGGGATCCCGGCGCAGGAGGCCTCGCAGGACCCGGGCCTCCAGCTCATAGGCCGCCGTGGCCAGCTCCAGCACGCTCGCTTTCCGCAAGGACATCCCGTTCCTCCTCGATTTCGTGGACCTCCGCCCGCTCCACCTCCAGCTGGCCGTCTTTCAGGATCCGATAACGATCGAAGTCCCGGGCCACCCACACCCGGGGGAAGAGGGCCATCGCCTCCTGCCGGATCTCGCGCTCCCGATAGCGCCGGGAGACGTGGGTCAGGATCAGATGCCCCACCCCAGCCGCGCGGGCCAGCCCGGCCGCCTCGGCGGCGGTGAGATGGTCGTGGCGACGGGCCAGGTCCCGGTCCGCCTCCAGATAGGTGGCCTCGATCACCAGCGCCCCCACTCCCCGGACGGCCTCCACCAGATCATCCACCCGCCCGGCGTCCCCCACCAGGGCCAGGGACGCTCCCTCCACCGGCGGCCCCAGCACGTCGTCCGGCCTCACCACCCGCCCGTCGGGCAGGGTCACCGGTTCCCCCTGCACCAGGCGCCGACGCTCCGGACCCGGAGGGATCCCCAGGGCCTCGGCCTTCTCCACCAGGAAGGGCCGCCGCGGCTTCTCCCGGAAGAGATACCCCAGGCTGTCCCCGCCGCGATGGGTGACTGGGAAGGCGTAGACGCTGAACTTCTCATCCTCGAAGAGCAGTCCGGGCTCGATGACGTGGAAGGAGATCTCAATGGAGGGCCGCACCCCGCGCAGGACCACCCGGTAGATCAGATCCTTCACCCGCTCGATGGTCCCGCGACGACCGTAGATGGCCACGCGGGGGAGGATCTCCCAGCGCATCACCGTCGACAGAAACCCTGCCAGCCCCAGGATGTGGTCCAGATGGGCGTGGGTGAGCAGGATGGTCTCCAGACGGCGGAAGCCCAGGCCGCTCTTCAGCAGCTGCCGCTGGGTTCCCTCCCCGCAATCCACCAGGAAGCGGCGGTCCTCGAACATCACCACGTGGGCGGGCAGCCCGCGCCGGATCGAAGGGGCGGAGGCGGAGGTGCCCAGGAAGACGATCTCGATCATCCCTCATCCCTCCACCGGGCGGACGCGCACCTCGCCGGGGTCGCCCTCTTCCCCGATGACTTCAAAACGGTCCCCGACGAAGTGGCAGGCCACCCAGATGCTAGTCAGCAGATGGGCGGTGATGCAGGAAGTGGTGAACCGGGAGGTCCCGGGCGAGAGGGCGAGCGGCAGGATCAGCTGATCGGCCAGATGCGGATCCACCGCCGCGCCGGAGCGATGGAAGGCGAGGAAGCCGGACACTGCTTCCTCGGCCACCCGCTCGGCCGGGAGGCCCTTCTTGCCGTAGGCGGAGGCCCCCGCCCGGATGTTCGCATATTCCGCGATCAGGAAGATCCCGGCCCCCGGCCCCGGGCTCTCCGCCAGGATCGCCTCCACCTCATCCGGAAGGCCGGCCTCCCGCAGCAGGCGGTTGGCCCGCCCGGCCATCCGCTTGGCGATCTCCAGGGGCAGATTGGAGACCGCCGCCCATCCCCACAGCCGGCGCAGCGGCCCCCGCTCGGTCAGGGTCAGCGGCTTCAGGCGATAGAGCCCCTCTCCCTCCAGCGGGCCGTGGACGTAAAGATGGATCTCGCCACCTCCTACGGGATACCAGCCCCAGCGCTCCAGATGGACTTCGGCGTGCAGGCCCATGCGGCTCAGGGTCGGCAGCAGCACGTCGCGCACGTAATGGAAGGGCGGGCTCCACGGCACATGGGTTCCTCCCCGCAGGGTGACCCGGGAGGATCCGGAGGCGTAGGCCAGGGGGAGCAGGATGGCCTGCAGGATCAGGGTGACCGAGCCGGCGCTCCCGCCGGCCCGCGCCGCTCCCACGTCAACGGTGTAAGCCCCCGGGGCGGGCGGCGATTGGGGGATGAAGGTGAGGGCGGTGGAGCCTAAGGCAGCCCCCTGGACTTGGGCATGGCAGAGCGCAGCGGCGGCCTTCACCGCGCTGAGGTGCTGCGCCTGAAGGCCGGGGTTGGGGCGTCGGGCCCGGATGTTCTCCACCCGCACCGGCCGCCCGGTGATCGCCGAGAGGGCCAGCGCCGAGCGCAGGATCTGCCCGCCGCCCTCGCCGTAGCTGCCATCCAAGACGATCATCGACAACGCCGCCGAAGACCTCCCCCGGGATGCCGGCCCTGTCATGGCTTCCCTCGTCCGTCCCACAGGATGACGGTGGAGGGATCGGATGGATGCCCAGCGGTCGAGCCTCCCTTACGCGATCCGAATCGCCCGCAGACCGGCCACGCGTTGGAACGCCTCCGGGTTCGCCGGGATCAGAGCGGAGGCCTCGCTCATGGTTCGACGCGCCCCGTCCCCCATCCCTTCCGCAGATCGGAGACCGCCTGCTTCTCCTTTTCAGATCCTATGGAAGTGTTCCGAAGCAGCTCGCCGGCGCGCTGGAACCCTCTCCGGCCGTTCCGTCCGCGCTCGCTCCACCGCTTCCGGGGAGCTCGAAGCGCCCGCGTGGATCATCCCCCGTTCCGACCCCTCTTTCGGAGCCTCCTCCCGTGGGGTTCAGGCCTGCGCGAGCGACCCCGCGGGCCCCGTCGAGAAGTCTTCCCTCATTATAGCCCAGAGGGAGAGCCCGACAGACGGTCCGGCGGTGTCGGGGCGACCGGCTCCAGGGTCCAGATCCGCCGGGTGTGGGCCCGCACGGCCTCCGGGCTCCAGGGCATCGGCCGGGCCCGGCCCGCATGCCAGAGGGGGAACTGATCGAAGTAATGCCGCGAGGTCGGGGATCCCCCTTGCCCGCCCGGGAGCACCGCCAGACAGCGGTCCCAGTCGCTCAGATCGGCGACGAAACGCCACGAGGGCAGCGCCCCCAGGGGGCCGCCGAGCTGATTGCCCTGGAAGCCCGCCTGCAGGGGGGTATCCCCATCCCCGCCGAGGGGGAAGGGCCCCCGGTTGAACAAGGGCGCCAGCGCCGGCACCTGGCCCAGGACGTGGCGGAGCGTCACCCGGTGGATCCGCCCCCACGTCCACCGGGCGGGGTCCTGCCCCAGTCGCTTCCGGAGCCAGCGGACGGCTTCCCGAAAGGCCTCTGCCACCCATTCGACGGCTGAGCGCTCCCCCAGCCAGAAGGGATCTCCGCGGCGGAGGAGGGCTCGCAGGGCATGGGGAGCGGTGCGATAGAACGAGTGGCCCGGCAGGAAGACGTTGAGGGACTCTCCCAGATACCGGCGCCATGCCGAGCGGAGCCGGGGCTCCAGAAGGCGGCGGAGCAGCATCCACTCGACGGTGGCTACGATGGTCGGTGCCACCGCCTCTGCCTCCATCCGTCCATCCCAGGCCTTGACCTGGGCCAGCAGCCACGCCTCGTCCGCATCCCCCGGCTCCACCTGCGCCAGCCAGGGCTTCCACTCCAGGGCTCCCAGGGAGACCACATCCGTCTGGATGGTCAGGCAATCCGCCGCCGTGAGGGCCGGCGTGGATTCCAGGCGCTCCCGGATCCGCCGCGCCCGGTGGTCCGGCATCCACTCCGCGCTGATGAAATACGGATAGCGCGGGCCCACGATGCGATGGTTGGCGGTGACCACCAGGCCCTCTGGGGGATCGAAAGCGAAGGGAAGCGCTTCAAAGGGGATCTCCCCCGCCCAATCGAACTCCCCGCTCCAGCCCGGGACCGGAACCAGGCCGTGGCCCTGACGCCGGATGGGGATGCGGCCGGCCATCTGATAGCCGATGTGTCCTTCCCGATCTGCGTAGACGAAGTTGAGGACCGGGGCCGGCCAGCGACGCAGGGCCTCCCGGAACTCCTCCCAGTTGGAAGCGCGGTTCAATCGAAGGAGTGCTTCCCACCACGTCTCGGCCTGCGCCCCCGCCCAGGCCAGGGCCAGGCCGACCTGGGGCCAGGGGATCCCCTCCGGCTCATACTCCGGGAGGAGATCGGTGAGCACCGGCCCGTGACGGGTGACTCGCATCCGGAAGCGCTCTGGAGCGCGCGCGCCGCGCACCCGGATCTCGATCTCCCGCACCTCCGCCTCCGCCCATCCCTCGGGGGTCTCATACCGCAGGGGGTTCTCCGGATCGAAGCGCTCGATGAACCAGTCCTGGGTGTCGGCGATGACCGCCGTGGCCCCCCAGGCGATGGCCGCGTTATGCCCCAGCACCACGCCGGGCAGGCCCGGGACGGTCACCCCGGCGACGGCGAACCCCTCCGGCTCGCAGACCAGATGCTGCTCATACCACAGGCTGGGCAGAGAGAGGGGAAGATGCGGATCGTTGGCCAGCAGCGGCCGTCCGGTGGCGGTGCGGGAGCCGGCCACCACCCAATTGTTGCTGCCGATCCCTTCCCGAGGGCCGAGCCAGCGGGCCAGGGCGCCATACATCGAAAGCAGTCTCTCGGCCATCGGTTCGACTCCCATCGTCTCGGGGAAGAGGGCCGTCTCTCCGAAGACGGCCTCAGGCTCCAGATCCGCCGCCCGCTCCCCCAGGGCCCGGGCCATCGCCACCCGGCACAGCTCGCTGTCCCAGTTCCACGAGAGGGACCAGGCCACCACCAGCCCCCATGCTGCGCTGTGCAGCGGGGTCCAGGGGAAATCCGGGAGGGGGACCAGGCGGTCCTCGAGGCCGGATGGGCCGCACCGGAACGCAGCGCTCACCCCAGCCGCGTAGGCCTCGAGAAGTGATCGGAGCGGCGGCGGGATCCGCTCCAGGCCGGCCCGGGCGTGCTCGGCCCAGCCCACCCCCCGGGCGAAGCGGTCCATCTCCAGCCCCATCGGGCCGAAGACCTCGCTCAGACGGCCCAGGGCCACCAGGCGGTTGAAGCGCATCTGCCATCCTCGATCCCGCCCGTGGACGAACCCCTGGGCGAAGAAGAGATCGGCCAGCGTGCGGGCCTCGATATGGGGGATCCCCCAGTCATCGAACCGGATCTCCACCCGATCCTTCAGACCTTCCAGCCGGAACGAACGGGCTCGAGCCATCGGTGACCTCCGGGATTCGGGTCCGGGAAGGACGGTGCGGCTATCATGATGACGGATCTTCCAGAAAGGGGAAGGATCTCCTCGAGGTCGGGAACACGCATGGAGCGGATGGGCGATGATTGAGATGCGGGGGGTTTGGTTCGGATATGGGGGGCGGTGGCTTTTTCAGGATTTCTCGTGGTCGGTGAGGCGGGGGGAGGCCTGGGCGATCATCGGCCCCTCCGGGTGCGGGAAGACGACGTTGCTTTACCTGCTGGCCGGGTTGCGCCGGCCCCAGCGGGGGGAGATCCAGATCGACGGACAGCCCTTGCGACGGCCGCGCCCGCGCACCGGCCTGATCCTTCAGGATTACGGGCTCCTGCCCTGGGCCACGGTGTGGGAGAACGTCGCCCTGGGCCTGCGCATCCGTCGCTTCTACGGGCCGGACGGGCGTCACGCGCCGGCGGACGCGCCGGTGGGGGAGATCGAGGGGCCGGTGAACGCCTGGCTGGAGCGCCTGGGGCTGGCCGCCGTGCGGGAGCATTACCCGGGGCAGATCTCGGGGGGGCAACGCCAGCGGACGGCCATCGCCCGGGCCCTGGTGCTGAAGCCCGACCTGCTGCTGATGGACGAGCCCTTCGCCTCGCTGGACGCGCCCACCCGGGAGGACCTGCAGGAGCTGACCTGGCGTTTGAAGGAAGAAGAGGCCCTGACCCTGATCCTGGTCACCCACAACATTGAGGAGGCCGTCTTCATGGGTCAGCGGATCATGGTCCTGGGCCAGCCGCCCCATACGGCGCCGGTCATCGTGGAGAACCCCGGGGCGGGGGATCCGGCCTTCCGCCGGACGGCGGCTTACTCGGAGCAGGTGGAGCGGCTGCGCCGGGCCCTGCGGGCCCCGGCCGGCTCCCGATGACCCGGGCGTCCTCACTGGGTTCCCCGGGCCTCGCGGCGGGCCAGCCGTTCCGCCCGGCGCTGGTCGGCTTCCTCCGCCTTCCGTCGTTCCTCCTCGGTCTCCAGGATCAGCGGGGGCACCGGGGCGGGCCGGCCGTCGCGGTCCAGAGCCACGTAGACGAAGTAGGCGGTGGCGGTCAGCCGGCGCTCGCCGGTCAGCAGGTCCTCCGCCTCCACCCGGATCTCCACTTCCATCGAGGTCCGCCAGGCCTGGGTCATGCGCGCCCGCACGTGCACCAGGTCTCCCACGTGGACCGGGGCGCAGAACTGGATGGAGTCCACCACCACGGTCACCGTGGGCCGGCGGGCGTGGCGGGAGGCGACGATGGCCCCCGCCTCGTCCATGAGCTTCATGATCCAGCCGCCGTGGACGTTGCCCAGGATGTTGGCGGATTCCGGCTGCATGATCTGGGCCAGCACCACCTCGCTGTCCTGCACGCGCTTCCCTTCCATGGCGAAGGCTCCGGCCGAACGGTGGATGGAGATCCGGGCGGCGCGGCGTCCCGGCGTGGTCCGGTTCACTCTGGCTCCGCGGGCACCAGGCGCATGAAGCGCCGGCGGCCGACCTGGAGCACCCGCGGCCGATCCACCTGGATGATCGTCTCCACCTCCGAGAGGGTCTCCCCATCCAGGCGCACGCCGCCCTGGCGGATCAGGCGGCGGGCCTCGCTCCGGCTGGGGGCCATCCCCGTGAGGACCAGGAGGTCGACCAGCGGCTGTGGCCGGGAGAGTGGGAAGGTGGGCATCTCCTCCGGATAGGCCCGCTCCTGGAACACGGTGCGGAAGTGGGCCTCCGCCCGCTCCGCCGCCTCCTCCCCGAAGAAAATCGAAACGATCTCCCGGGCGAGCTCCATCTTCACATCCCGAGGATGGAGGGTTCCCTCCCGCAGCCCTTGCTCGATGGCGGCGATCCGCTGCGGCGGATATCGGGTGAGCAGCTTGAAGTAGGTCGGCATCACCTCGTCCGGGATGCTCATCACCTTGCCGAACATGTCCTCTGGGGTGGTGTTCAGCGGGATGTGGTTGCCCAGGGATTTGGACATCTTGCGCACCCCGTCGGTGCCCGGCAGCAGCGGAAGCAGGATGGCCACCTGAGGCCGCTGGCCGAAGGCCTCCTGGAGCTTCCGCCCCGCGACCACGATGTTAAACAGCTGATCGGTTCCGCCGATCTGCACGTCGGCCTGCAGGGCCACCGCGTCGTAGCCCTGCATCAGCGGATAGAACAGCTCGTGCAGGAAGATAGGATCCCCGATGTCCAGCCGCGCGGAGAAGGACTCGCGGGCCAGGAACTGCTGCACCGTGAAGTGGGAGGCCAGGCGGATGAGGTCCCCGAAGGTCAGGCGGGAGAGCCATTCCGCGTTGTAGCGGATGATGGTCTTCTCCGGATCCAGCACGCGGAAGGCCTGCTCGGCGTAGGTGCGGGCGTTGGCCTCCACCTCCTCGGGGGACATCAGGGCGCGCCCCATCAGGTGGCCGGAGGGATCCCCCACCAGGGCCGTGAAGGTGCCGATGACCAGGATGGTCTCGTGGCCGAGATCCTGGAACTGGCGGAGCTTGCGCAGGGGCACTGTGTGCCCCAGGTGCAGGTCGCTGGTCCGGGGGTCCACCCCCAGGTAGACCCGCAGGGGGCGCCCTTCCTGGAGGCGCTCCCGCAGCTCCGCCTCCATCGTCCGGCGCAGCGTCTCATCGCCGTATTCGGTCCCCTGCATCAGCAGGGCCACCTGTTCATCGATGGACATGCGCGTCATCCCTGCCTCCTCTTAAGCCTCCCTGACGGGTTGCCTTCGAAGCGTGTGGGCTCCTTGCCGTGTGCCCGGCCTCCCGGGATCGGGGCTTTCCCATCGCCGCGAACGGATGGGGTCAACTTCAACAGTATGCCATGGAGAGGACGGAGCGCCAAGTCCCCTAAGGTGGGATGTAGGGCTTTCCAGTTTTCTGGGCTTAGGCCCTTTCTAAGTGGAGGACTTTGAGGAGGTGGTAGGGTGCGAGGCCTTCCAGGTTTGTAGGCAGGTGATCCCTTTCGGCCACATACGTAGGGCAACTGCTTGCAGTTGCCCTACATTCGGGAAAAACTGGAAAGCCCTGGGTGGGATGGAGGAGGGGCGCATAGCGGCGCCCCCACCGTCTTCGGAGCCGTGACGTGGATGTCACAGCTCGGTGAGGGGCTGGATTCGGTGGCCCCGATCGTTATTCCCTCATGGAGGATCTTTGCGCGGAGGTGGCCTGTGCAGGCGCCCGTTTCACCACTTCGTTCAGGAAACCGTATCCGATTCGCAGGAGGCTCGCAGCCAGGTAAAGGCGTTGCTCATCCTCAGGAAGCTGGCTGAGGCGCTTCCAGAACTCGGCTTCGCGCTGCTCGAAATCGGAGAGCAGGGAGGCATGCCGTTGCAGGCGGAATTGATACCTGAGATAGTCGAGGGGAAGGTTGCTGGCCCGGTCGAGAAGCGCCATCCGCTCAGCGATGAGGGTCTGGTCGATCTGCCGCCAACAGAAGCGTTGAAAACGCCGGTAGAGGTCGAGGATGGAGAGGGCCACGGCTTCGTGCTGCTCCCCCAAGGGCTGGAACAGGTGGATGCGAGTGCGTAACAAGGCTTGCCATCCGAAACCGGCCAAGAGGGCCAACAGGAGCCGCTGGCGGGGTTCGAGAGGGAAAGCGAGCTCCAGCATGGCCAGGACCATCCCGGTCAGCAGGACGTTTCCCGCCAGGAAGACCAGCGCCCATGGGCTTCTTAAGGCCCGCCCCAGATCGCTCTCAAAGGTCTGGGCCAGCTCCACGAGCCCCCAGAGGAGCGCCAGCGCGCCGGCCGGGAGATAAGGAAGAAGAAGTCCGGCGAGCCACATCTCGACTTGTTCTCTAGCAACCCTGGATGGTTCGGCTATGGGCCGTTGAGGCGACGGGCAGCATTGCGGCCCCTGGGGGTGAGCTCAATGACATCCGCCCCGGCCACCTGACGGATGCGAATGAGCTCCTCCCTTTCCAGTTCCACCAGGACGGGCCGGATGTCTTCCACAAAGGTGAGCAGGGCGGCCGCCAGCTCCAGGGGGAAGGCCCGGCCGCGCTGCAAAAGCTCGACTAGAATGTCCTTCCGCAACTCCCCGCGCGTCTCCTTCCCCTCGTGTCGATGGGCCTCCCCTTCCGGCGGCCTTGGAAGAGACCAGGCCTGCTGCATCGAAAGGCATTCGGAGGCCTGGGCCAGGGCCTCCTCCGATTTAGCCCGTGATCCGGCCAGTGCTTCGACCGCAGGGGGGCTTTCTCCTGTCTGTGCGGCGAGGGCCTGAACGATCTCGCTCAGCTTCCGGGTCACATCGAAGAGGGTCTTCACGATTTCCAGCAGCTCGGATTTTCGAGGGGAGGCCGAGACGGTCTCCGACATGTCGTCCTCCTCTTCATCCCACAGGGCGCGATCCTGCAGCTCATTTGCGCCACCTCTCCCGGTCCTTTTGAGCAGATCCGAAGGGCCAGAGGAGGAAATCCCAGACCCATTTTACCCGCAACGAAGAGCCGGATCAACGCCGGATGGTCCTCTGCCGCCGGGGTGTTTCCCGATTTTGCCGGGCCTGGCCGCCTTGTAGGACAACTGCGAGCAGTTGTCCTGCGATTTCGGGACACGCCCGGCACGGTCCTCGTTCGTCTCCTATGGCCCCCAGGCCACCCGCTGGCTGAGCGGGTCGGGAAGACGCTCCCCCAGGTCCAGGATCTTGCGGGGGGTGCCGCCGGCGGCCGGGATCAGATACACGCCCCACCGGCCATCGGCGTCCGAGAGATAGGCGATCCAGCCCCCGTCCGGAGACCAGGCGGGCCCGATCTCCTGCCCGCCTCCCGAAGTGAGCGCCCGGAAGAAGCCCTGGGGGGTGGCGATCACCAGGTCCCAGCTCCCCTGGACATCGGTGGTGTAAACCATGGCGGAGCCGTCGGGGGCCCAGGTGGCCTGGAGGTCGTTGGGGTGCTGGCTCAGGCGGACAGGGGCGCTGGCCCCCGGCGGCAGGAGCAGCAGCCCGCACCCGCCGGCCGCGCAGCCGGTCCAGATCAGCGTCCCCTGGGCGCTCCAGGCGGGGAACCGTCCGGTCGCGATCCGCTGGGCCTGGCCGGGCTCCTGGAGGTTCAGGATCCGGATCCCGCCGGTTCCGTCCATGAAAGCCAGATGCTGGCCATCCGGGGCCCAGGTGGGCCATGCGGCCCCGGGCCCGGCGATCTGCACGGTCTCCCCGCTCTCCAAGTCCCGTAGGAACAGCCCGACCCCGGCGACCCGGTAGGCCAGCCGTCGGCCGCCCGGCTGCCAGGCGGGCTGATCGGCGCCCACTGCCACCCGGAACCCCCGTCCGCTGGCCTCGATGACGTAGAGCACGGAGGTTCCCAGCTCCGGATCGTAGAGCGCGTAGGCGAGGCGGCCCACCGGGATGGGCGGCGGGAGCGGGGTGCCTCCGCCGGGGAGGCTGCCCGGGATCGGAGTGGGGGTTGCTTGCAAGCAATGGGCCCCGGCCTCCTGGGCTTTGGTCTGCACTGTGGGATCGGCGAACAGGCGCAGGGCGGCCTGATATTGGGCCTCCGCCGGGCAGCTCTCCCCCTGGGCGGCCAGGAGGTCGCCGTAGGCCACGTGGGCTTGGAAGAGCCGGCGTGCCACGTCCCGGTATCCGGGCGCCAAGCGGTAGAGCTCCTGGAAGCGTTGAATGGTCTCCGGCCAGTTCACCCCCCAGGTGTCCCGGGCGGCGAGATACAAAGCGGCGAGGCGGTAGGCGGTGGCCGCTTCGGGCGGAAGCGGTCCCAGGCGGGCCGCCTGATCCAGATAGAAGAGGCCCTCGGCGATGCGGTCCTCCGGGTCCTGGAGCAAGCGCATCCCGTGCCGGAGGGCGGCTTCCCGGAGCAGAGAGGTCACCTCCGTCGCCCGGAAAGCTGGATCGCGGTTCCGGATCTGGAGGAGGAGCTCGACGGCGCGGGGCAGGTCGCCGGCCTCGTAGGCCTTGCGGGCGGTTTGAAAGGCGTCCTCCAGGAGGATCTCCGGCGGGAGAGAGGTGGGGGTGGGGCGGGCGGCGATGCGGCGCTGGGCCTCGACCCGGGCCGCTTCCACGGTGGGGTCGCCCGGGCGCAGCCGCGCGGCGGCTTCGAGGAAGGCCAGGGCCCGCTCCTCCTGCCCGGCGTCCAGGAGGTCCATCGCCTGGCGAACCGCGGCGTCGGCCGTGGCCTGGATCCGCCGGGCCTGTTCGGCTTTCCCGTGTTCCCAGCCCATCCGCCAGCCGGCCAGGGCCATCCCCCCGATCAGGGCGAGGGAGAACAGCGCCATCGAGGCGCCGGCCAGCCCCCGGCGCATCCGTCGGGACCGTGTCATCCTGGCGGTTTCCTCCGGTGAATTCCCCAGGCCCCTGCAGGCCTTCCGTCCCGGGCGTCCGGATGCAAGGAAAGGTCAAAGAGGAGCCCGGAGGGTCTTATTCTCCCTGGATCTCCGGGAATTGAGGAGGCCTCCTCGCAGTCGTAGATCGCCCTTGCCAGAGCCACTGCGCGATGGGCATCCTCCCAGGTGGCCTCTGGCCAGTCCCCCGGGTAGCGGGCCTCCACCGCCCACGCCGTCAGCACGGATAGGTCCAGATGCTCCTGCTTCACAGACCAGTTCGGCGGCAGGAGGTTGCGGAGAGCGTCCAGGTCATGTCGAAAAGGGAAATCGATCCCTTCCAGCACCAACGCCGCCTTGAGGGCTTTCTCCGCGGCCTGCTGGGCGAACCAGCATATGTGTCGGGGCACTGCCTCCTGCAACCCCAGAAGCCTTTCCGCCTCTTGCAAGTCCTCCTGTGCGAAGCGGATCCAACGCAAGGCTTCTTTCCGAAGCTCAGGATCGTTCATAGAGAACCTTTCCATCGCGCAGGGCAGAGCGCAGCACGCTCCCGACCAGATTCCCGCGCTGCAGGATCTCTTCCGGCGTCGTCACGATGACGTCCTTCGCCACGGGCAGGTCGCTGAGGGCTCGGAGGATCTCCACCATGGCCTGCCGCTTATGGGTGACCTCCGGCAGGACCACCAACAGGTCCACATCGCTCCACGGGCCCGCCTCGCCTCGGGCCCGGGAGCCGAACAGGATGATGCGCACGGGACGAAACCGTTCGACGATGCGCTGGACCATGGTTTGCACGATGTCTTCGCTCATGAGCTTCCTCCCCGGACGCGAACAACGACGGCGTGAGCGGCAGGCCCACACGCTATAGGAAGCGAGAGCGTCTCGCCCATGGCTCTCGGACGCCGCTTCTGGGCCGAGCGCATTTCTCTTGGTAGTATGGCAGGCGCGGGACCAGCCTGTCAACGAAGAATGAAAGCGCCGGGAGCAAGGGCCGCGGCCTCCGGGGGATATGAGGCGGCAGCCCCCCGGGCGTTTCCGGGTATCAGGCGGTGGCGGGGACCGGCTGGGCGGCCTGTAGGACCGCAGCCCGCAGGACCGGGCGGAACTTGTAGCCGTAGGCGATCACGCCCCGCTCCCCCTGCCGGTGGAGGACGCGGGTGACCATCTCCACCGGCATGCCGATGTAAACCTCTTCCGGCAGCGCATCGGTGAGCATGGCCGAGACCAGGGGCCCCTCCTCCAGCTTCACAAGGGCCACGACGTAGGGGACCTGGTCCTCGTAGCCGACGGGAGGCTCATAGACCACCGTGTAGGAATACACCTCCCCGCGGCCGGAGAGGGGGTAGGGCGTGCGGGCCGGCCGCTGGCACTCCGGGCAGATGTCCCGGGGCGGGAACAGGCGCGCCCCGCAGCCTTCGCAGATCTCTCCCTCCAGGACGTAGCGCTGCCGTCGTCCTCGCCAAGCGCGTGCCGGATGCATGGGAAACCTCCTTTCAATCCATCGCTTCCAGGATATGGGTGATCACCGTGGCGCCGGTGCCACCGATGTTCTGGGTCATCCCCAAACGGGCGTGGGGGATCTGGTTCGGGCCAGCCTGGCCCCGCAGCTGCAAGACTGCCTCCACAATCTGATAGAGGCCGGTGGCGCCCACCGGATGCCCCCGGGCCTTGAGCCCGCCCATGGTGGCGATGGGCAGCTGCCCCTCCCGGAAAATCGCCCCCTCCAGGGCCAGGGCCACCCCGCGGCCACGGGGCGCAAAGCCGCAGGCCTCCAGGGAGAGGGCCGCCATGATCGTGAAGGCGTCATGCAGCTCAAAGAAATCGATGTCCTCCGGGCCCACCCCGGCCTGCTGAAAGGCCCGATGGGCGGAGAGGGCGACCGCCTCCAGCCAAAGGGGATCCCGCCGGTCGTGCAGCGCCACCGTGTCGGTGGCGACCGCCGAGGCCCGGATGCGCACCGGGCGTTCCTGGAAGGCCCGGGCTTCCTCCGCCGGGCACAGGATCACCGCCGCCGCCCCATCGCAGACCGGCGAGGCATCGAGCAAGGTGATGGGATCGGCGATCATCCGGGCTGAGGCGAAGGCCTCCGCCGTGATGGGGAAGCGCAACATGGCATACGGGTTATGGACCGCGTTGCGATGGGCGTTGATGGAGAAGGGGGCGAAGTCCTCCCGGCGGTAGCCGTGTTCGTGCATGTAACGGCGCATCAGCAGAGCGTTGAGGGCGGTGAAGGTGAGCCCCTGCACCGCCTCGTATTCCGCGTCCGCCGCGGTGGCCAGGGCCGCGGTGATCTGCTCCCCGGAGGCGTCGGTCATCTTCTCCACCCCCACCACCGCCACCCGGTCCGCCAGCCCGCCGGCGACCATGGCGTAGCCCAGGCGCAGGGCCGCCGCGCCCGAGGCGCAGGCGGCTTCGACTTTCACGGCCTCCACGCCGTGCATCCCGGCGAAATCGGCTACCAGCGCGCCCAGGTGCTCCTGGGCCTCGATCTGACCCGAGAGCATGTTCCCGACCAGCAAGGCGTCCACCCGCTCCACCCCGGCGTCCCGCAGGGCGGCCTCCAGGGCCTCCAGGGCCAGCTCCCGTAGCCCTTTGTCCCAGTGTTCCCCCACCGGGGTCTGACCGATGCCGATGATGGCGACCTCTCGCATCGGACCTCCTTATCCTTCTGTGTCCATCACGATCTTCCGGCGGTAACGCGCGTACGTGGCGTAATCGATCACGACCCGCCGGGCGATGTAATCCCGGGTCCGAGGCGCTCGGCCCCGCCGCTCCTGGATGGCCTCGGTGACCACAAAGGAGAAAGCGTCGGATCCCGCGCCGGAACCGAAGGAGACCGCCAGGATCCGATCGCCGGGTTGGGCCTCGTCCAGGATGGCCGTGAGCCCGATGAGACAGGACCCGGCATAGGTGTTGCCGATCTCATCCACCAGCAGGCCGGTCCGGATCTGCTCGGGGCGGAACCCGAGCATCGCCGCGACCTTCTGGGGGAACTTGACGTTGGGCTGATGGAAGACCGCGTAGGCGTAATCCTCCGGCCGCGTCCCTAAGGCCTCCATCAGGCGCCGGGCGGCCTCGGTGATGTGATGGAAGTAGGCCGGCTCGCCGGTGAAGCGCCCTCCGTGCTCCGGGTAGCGGGCGTGGGCCCGCCGCCAGAAGTCCGGGGTGTCCGTCACGTAGGAGAGGGAGCCCTCCAGGATCGCCAGGCTCTCCGCGGCGGGGCCGATGAGGAAGGCCGCCCCGCCGGCCCCCGCGGTGTATTCCAGGGCGTCCCCCGGCCGTCCCTGGGCGGTGTCCATCCCGATGGCCATGGCGTAATCCGCCATCCCGGAGCCCACCAGGCCCACCGCCGCCTGCATCGCCTCGGTCCCTGCCTTGCAGGCGAACTCCCAGTCGCCGGCCTGCACGAAGGGCGTGGCCCCGATGGCCTCGGCGACGATGGTGCCGCTGGGCTTGACCGCATACGGGTGGGACTCGCTGCCCACCCACACCGCCCGCAGGCGGTTGGGCGGGATGCCCGCCCGGGCCAGGGCGTTGCGGGCGGCCTCGATGGACATGGTCACTACATCTTCATCCGGCCCAGGCACCGCTTTCTCCCGGATAGGGGGCGGCTCCGCCCCGCCGGTCCATAGCCGGGAGATCTCCGCGCCCGGCAGCCGGTAACGGGGGACGTAGGCGCCGTAGCCCACGATCCCCACCGGCCGGGCCGGTTGCATAATCCGATGGCCGTTCTCCAGCATCATGAGCCTCCAATTCCTGGGTGCTATGGTGCATTCAGGGCAGAAGCCACAATGTGTCTATCGCAGGAGGGGCTCTCGCCCCGAGCCTACAGTCATCATGGAGAACATATTCGCTTGGCCTCCAGGTTGCTGCTATCCCCAGATGTGGGCCGAAATGAATTTCGGCTTACGCTTGGGAAGGGCCTTCGCCCCGAACCTCACGTCTTCGATGACGCAAGGTCGCGGCTCCTACCATCACCGATCCTCCTGTAGGATGGGCTTTAGCCCCGAACTCCTACTCCCAGCCCAGGGCGCGGCGCAGCTGGTGGAGATGAGCCACGTGGTCCCGCTCGTGCCACGCCGCCCGGCGCAACACCTTGCGGGGAGACCAGAACTCCCCCTCCACGCCGATCACGAGGGACCGGCCGACCCAGTCCTGAAGGGCCTGCTCCAGGGCCCGACGCACTGCCTCCAGGTGCGCCCACACCTCGGCGGGGGGATCCTTCACCTCCCGTCCTAAGCGGCTGAGATACCAGTTCTCCCCCCGGGCCACATGGCGCAGGACGCCCCGCATGGACCACCGCTGGCCGGGCAGCACGGCGTCCAGGACCGGGTCGGGCAGCCCGGCCACCGCCGCCTGCAGGTCCTTCCGGGAGGCGGCCAGCACCTGCAGGGCGAACTCCACCTCCTCCTCGGTCAGCGGCCGCCAGTCGTCCAGGAACCAGGCGTTGATCTCGCGGGCACCGCCCCGCTCGAATCGCTCGTTGATGGTGTAAACCTCGAAGATCTCCACCACCCGGAAATCCTCCGGGACGCCCGGGCCGGCGGCGGGGATGCCATGGGCGCCCAGCCAGGCGAAGTAGTCTCGAATGGCCTCGGGGATCCGGGCCAAGACCTCCCGTTCGGTGGGGCCGAAGGCGAAGCAGCCCGGGTAATCCAGGACCCAGGCCAGATGCCCACCTTCCGCGCCGCGCTCCAGACCCACGCGATAGGGCACGGAGTTATCCCCCTTTGTGGATTTCCCCTGCCTGAGCCCGCAGGGTCTGCAACAGCTCGCGGGCGCGGGCCAGGCGGATGTTTCCCTCGGCTACCATCTGATCGGCGATGGCGTCGATCTCGGCGCCGGTGGCGCCGGCGGCCATGGCGATCTGCCGGGCGTGCAGGGCCATATGCCCCCGCTGGATCCCCTCCGTCGCCAGGGCCCGCAGGGCCGCCAGGTTCTGGGCCAGGCCCACGGCCGCCATGATCTCCGCCAGCTCCCGGGCGGAGGTGACGCCCAGGATCTTCAACGCCACTCGGGCCAGGGGATGAGCCTGGGTGGCTCCCCCCACGATCCCCACGGCCAGGGGCAGCTCGATCCGTCCGCACAGGGCGCCGGTTTCATCCTGCCACCATTGGGTGAGGGGACGGTAGCGGCCGTCCCGGGCGGCATAGGCGTGGGCGCCGGCCTCGATGGCCCGCCAGTCGTTGCCGGTGGCCAGGGCCACGGCATCGATGCCGTTCATGATCCCTTTATTGTGCGTCGCCGCCCGGTAGGGATCCACCTCCGCCAGGGCCTGGGCCTCCAGGATCCCCCGGATCACCCGATCGCCCGGGAGCTCCGGCGTCCCCAGGGCCTCCGCCGGGATCCGCACCTCGGCCCACGCCCGCCGGCGGTCCGCCAGGTTCGAGAGGATGCGCAGCACCACCCGCCCTCCGGTCGCCCGGGCGATGAGGGGAGCCACGGCCTCGCAGACCGTGTTGACCGCGTTGGCCCCCATCGCGTCCCGGACGTCGTAGAAGAGATACACGACCAGCATCGGCCCCACCGGGGTCTCGGGGAAAGAGACCACCTCCAGGCCGCGGAAGCCGCCGCCCCGGGCCACGATGGAGGGGGTCGCCGCCTCCGCCACCACCCGGATCTCCTCCTGAAGGTCCTCCACCGCCCGGGCCGCCGCCGCAAGATCCGGCAAATCCACGACCTGGATCTGGCCACGCATGAGGGGCTCCTCGCTGCCCGCCCGGAACCCACCCCCGGCCCGGGCCAGCCGGGCGGCGTGGGAGAGGGCGGCCACCACCGAGGGCTCCTCGATCACCATGGGGATCAGGACCTCCCGGCCGTTGACCTGGAAGTTCACCGCCACCGCGAAGGGAAGGGCGAACCGGCCGATCACGTTCTCCACCATGTGATCGGCTTCTTCTAACGTTAAACCCCCGCTGTTCAGTCCGGCCTGCTCCTCCGGGGTCAGGCCAGCCTGTTCAGCCACCCAGCGGGCCCGCTCCGAGAGCGGGAGGCGATAGAACCCCGGATAGCGAGATGTGCGCACGGACATAGCAGAGGGAATCTTAGCGGGGAGGAGCTGTCAAAACCTCTCAGGATCCACCGTCCATCCCTCTCTGGAAAACTGATCCCGGTTCTCTAACCGGTTGCCAACGCCCTTGGGATCGGGGGTGTTGGGGGATTTGACCGCAGCCTGCAATCGTGCAAAATCGAAATGACCGCACACTTCTGAGGGAGTGGGATCTCCGGGACGGATGATGGACGACAGTTCTCTATTGCTACGCTGGCTGGTGGTTTTCGGCCTGATCGGCCTGAACGCGTTTTTCGCGGCGGTGGAATACGCCGTGGTCTCGGCCCGGCGGAGCCGCATCGCCGTGCTGGCGGACTCCGGAAATCCGGCCGCGCGGACCGCCCTGCGGTGGCTGGAGGACGCCCGGCATCGGGACGAGATCCTGGCCACGGTGCAGGTGGGGATCACCATGGTCGGGCTGGCCCTGGGCTGGTTCGGGGAACGCACTCTCGCGGCCACCCTGGACCGCCTGTTGCGCCTCCCTCCGCCCACCCCCCTGGTCCGCAGCTTCCTTCAGGTCCTCCCGCTCCTCCTGAACCTGACCTTCATTTTGGGCCTTCAGATCGTGTTGGGAGAGCAGGTGCCCAAGATCGCCACCCTGCGGGCCTCCGAGCGCGTGCTCCTGGTCAGCCTGGGCCCCATGCGGGTGATCTACTGGCTCCTGCGCCCGCTGGTCTGGCTGCTGCATCGGGCCACCGACCTGGTGCTGCGCGCCCTGCGGATCTCCGCGGACGGTTATGGGATGATGTATACCATTGAGGAGCTGAAGCGGATCGTCGACGAGTCGGGGGAGGCCGGGCTCCTGGAGCCGGAGGCGCAGGAGATCCTGGAGGCGGTGTTCGACCTCGGGCAGATCCCCGCCCGCCAGATCATGGTGCCCCGGACGGAGATCGTGGCCGTCCCCGCCGATGCGTCCCTCGACCAGATCCTGGAAGCCGCCATCCGCACCGGCTACGACAAGTTTCCGGTTTACGAAGGAGATCTGGACCACATCATCGGGGTGGTGCATCTGCGGGAAGCCCTGGCCGCCTGGCGCGACGGACGACCCGTCCGGGCCCGCGATCTGTGTCGCGAGGTGATGGTGGTGCCCGACTCCATCCGCGTGGACGACCTGCTCCGCCAGTTCCGGGAGCGGGAGGAGCACCTGGCCATTCTGGTGGATGAGTTCGGAGGGACCTCGGGCCTGGTCACGCTGCGGGATGTGCTGGAGCAGCTGGTGGGGGAGCTCCACGAGCGGATGGAGTCCAGGGAGCCGGACGTGGTGGCCATGCCCGATGGCTCCTATCTGATCAGCGGGTTGCTTCCGATCCAGGAGGTCAACGAACGGTTCCAGCTGGACCTGCGGGATCCTTACTATGAAACCATCGCCGGGTTCGTGCTGGGCCGGCTGGGCCGGATCGCCCGGGTGGGGGACGAGGTGGAGGCCGGCGGCGTGCGCTTGCGGGTGGAGGCAATGGATGGCCTGCGCATCGCCCGCCTCCGCCTGATCCCCCGGCGGGCCCTTTCGGCCTCCGCCGGATGATGGGGACTGCCCGCATCGACCCGAACGGAGGAGGGAACCGATGCCCCGACCGGACGGCCGTTCGAGCGACGCCCTGCGACCGGTCCGCTTCCGTCTCGGTTTCACGGAATACGCCGAGGGCTCGGTGTGGATCGAGGCTGGGCGCACCTGGGTGCTGTGCAACGTCACGGTGGAGGAGGGCGTCCCCCCCTGGCTGAAAGGGCAGGGCCGGGGCTGGCTGACGGCGGAATATGCCATGCTGCCCCGGAGCACCCACACCCGGACGCCCCGGGAGGCCGGGTTGCAGAGCGGGCGGACGAAGGAGATCCAGCGCCTGATCGGCCGAAGCCTGCGCGCGGCCCTCAACCTGGAGCACCTGGGGGAGCGCACCCTGATCGTGGATTGCGACGTGATCCAGGCGGACGGCGGCACCCGCACAGCGGCCATCACCGGCGGCTATGTGGCCGTCGTTCTGGCCCTGCGCCGCCTGATCGCCGCCGGCCTCGTCCCTCCCGAAGTTCTCCGCACGCCCGTCGCCGCGGTCAGCGTGGGGATCGTGGAAGGGGAGCCGCGCCTGGACCTGTGCTACGCGGAGGACAGCGTCGCCGAGGTGGATTTCAACGTGGTGATGACCGGGGACGGACGCTTCGTGGAGATCCAGGGGACGGCGGAGGGGCGGCCCTTCACCGCGGAGGAGTTCGCCGCGCTGATGGAGCTGGCTCGCAAGGGCATCGCGGCGCTGCTGGAGGCCCAGGCTCGGGCGCTGGCGGAGGCTCCCGAGCTTCCCCCCTGGCCTCCGGAGCAGGAGGGGGCCCAATGAACACCTTCATCTCGAGAGCGCTCATCGGCCTTCTCGCCGCCCTGCTTCTCAGCGGCTGCCTCACCCTGAGCGTCCACACGCGGCTGCGGGCCGACGGCGCGGCGGAGCGGACGGTGGCGGTAGCGGTGGACCGCGTGCTGCTGCAGACCGCGGCGGTCCAGCCCCTGGAATCCCTGCGGCGCATGGCGGAGGCTTCCGGGTGGGGCGTCGAGCGGTTTCGGGACGCCGCCCGGGACCAGGAGGGGATCCGCCTGCGCCGGACGCTTTCTTCCCTGGAGGATCTGAACCGGCTCCCGGAGGGCGATCCCCTGGCCGGCCTGGAACGCATCACGGTGGAGACCCAGGGGGATCTCCAGGTTCTCACGGCCACCCTCTCCATCGCGGGGATCCTGGAGCGCCTGCGGATCGCCGCCGGGGAGCCTCCCCTCTCCCCGGAGGATCTCTCCTTGCTGCGGGCGGCCGGGTTCCGGCTGCGTTATGAGCTGGAGCTCCCCGGTCCGGTGATCGATTACGCGCCGCGGGGCAATGCGCAGGTGGACGGACGTCGGATCCGCTGGGAGGTGCCGCTCAGCCCCGATCAGACGACGGTCACCCTGCGGGTCACGTGGCGGCCTATCCGCTCCCTGCCCATCTGTGCCGGCGGGATGATGGGGCTGCTTCCCTTCCTGCTCCTGCTGGCCCTGAGGACGCGAAAGGAGGGATGGCGGTGAGGAGGGAGGGAGACGTTCCCCCGGAGCGGCCTCCGGTGATGGTCTGCCCGCGGTGCCGGGCGATGGTGTCCGCTCGCTCGAACCAGTGCCTGGTCTGCGGGGCCCGGCTATCCTCGTCGGAGCGGATCGATTTCCCCGGCCTGACCCTGGCTTTCCTGGTTTACCCGGTGCTCGCCCTGGCCATCGCCTGCACGGCGCTGGTGCTGTGCGTGGCGTTGATCCGATGGCTGGGCCGGTAGTCTCTTACTCCGGGTATCCGTGGGGGTGCGCCTGCATCCAGCGCCAGGCGCTGGCCACGATGTCGATCAAAGTGTGCTCCGGTGTCCAGCCCAGATCCCGGCGGATGGCCTCCGGGGAGGCCACCAGCATCACCGGGTCCCCAGGCCGGCGCGGCCCTTCCCGGGCTGGGATGGGGTGGCCGGTCACCCGTCGGCAGACCTCCAGCACCTCCCGGACGGTGTAGCCGGTCCCCGTCCCCACGTTGTAGACCATCACCGGCCGCTCGGAGAGGGCCTCCAGGACCAGGAGGTGGGCCCGGGCGAGATCCACCACGTGGATGTAATCCCGGATGCAGGTCCCATCGCGGGTGGGGTAATCGGTCCCGTAGATCTCCACATAAGGCCGGCGGCCCAGGGCCACCTGCAGGATACGGGGGATCAGATGGCTCTCCGGCCGATGATCCTCCCCCCGCGTCGCCGTGGCCCCTCCGGCGTTGAAATAGCGCAGCGCCGCGTAGCGCAGGCCCCGGGTTCGGTGCAGCCACCCCAGGATCCGCTCGACGGTCGCCTTGGTCTCCCCGTAGACGTTCACCGGCCCGATGGGGGAAGACTCCGTCAGGGGCTCCGGGGCGGGGGCGTAGACGGCGGCGGTGGAGGAGAACACCACCCGATCCACCCCGCCGGCCAGCAGGGCCTCCAGGAAGGTGATGGTGTGGGCCACGTTGTTCCGGAAATACTTGAAAGGCTCCTCCATGGACTCGCCGGCCTCAATAAAGGCGGCGAAGTGCATGGCGGCCTGGCAAGGCCACCGGCGCAGGGTCTCCACCACCCGTTCCCCGTCCCCGATATCCCCATGGACGAACTGCGCGCCCTCCGGGACGGCGGCTCGGAAGCCGTGGCACAGGTTGTCGTAGACCACCACCTCATGGCCGGCCTCGAGGAGGAGCTCCGTCACGATGCTGCCGATGTAGCCGGCTCCGCCGGCGACCAGGATGCGCATGGATCTCCTCCGGGGAGAGATGAACAAGCGGATTCAGCGGGGGAACGGGCCGCTTCGATCCGCTTCTTTGAGCGGAGCGCGCGCCGAGGAGACGGCCTCCCGCGCGGGCGGGGCGGGGGAGAGGCTGAAGCCGGCGACGATCCCGTAGCTCAGGGCATAACAGAGCAGGAAGGGCACGACCCCATCGAGGCCATGGTGCCATGCCCGCCAGGTTAAGAGAAGGGCGTAAAGGGCGAAGGCCCCCTCGATCCAGCCTATCGGGTCCATCTCCGGCTCGCCCCGCGCCGCCCGCTCCCCCTTGGGCGTCCGCTGGAACTCCGAGGGAAGGCCGAGCAGGGCCTCGATGATGGCGCGGGTGTTGCTTAAGGTGAGGCCCGTCCCGATCACGAACAGGACCGGGATCACCCAGAGCCGACGGGGCCAGTCGGGGTAGAGGGCCTGCTGGCTGAGGCCATACATCAGGGGCACCGTTAGCAGCCCCAGGCCCAGGATCACCGCCCACTTCGGGCGCTCCACGGGATGGCGCAACAGGGGACCGGAGAGCAGCAACAGGAGCACTCCCAGCAGATGGGTGAAATATCCGCCCAGATGGAGGGTGGCCACCACCCGCTTCCACCACGGCCAGCGGCTGCGCCAGATCCGGCTGATCAGCTTCCGGAACGTCTGGGTGGTCCCCTTGGCCCACCGGAACTGCTGGCTCTTGAAGGCCGGGAGGGTGGGGGGGATCTCCCCCGGGACCGCGACATCGGGGACGAAGACGATGCGCCAGCCGGCCAGCTGGGCCCGATAGCTGAGATCCAGGTCCTCTGTCAGGGTGTCGGTTTCCCACCCGCCGGCGGCCTCGATGGCCTCCCGCCGCCACACGCCTGCGGAGCCGTTGAAGTTCACAGGCAGCCCGGCGGCGGAGCGGGCCACCTGATCGACTATGAAGTGCGCGTCCAGCATCAGGGCCTGGGCGCGGGTGATCCAGGACTGAGAGGCATTCAGATGGTCCCAGCGGGCTTGAGCGGCGGCGATGGTAGGGTCGGCCAGCAGCACCGGGATCATGCGCTTCAGGAAATCCGGCGGTGGGACGAAGTCGGCGTCGAAGATGGCGATGAACTCGCCCCGGGCCCTTCGCAGCCCGTAGGCCAGCGCCCCTGCCTTGTAGCCGTTCCGGTTCGGGCGCCGCAGCAGCTCGATGGGATAGCCGAGGGCCTGATAATGGACAACCAGCTGCTTGACCAATTGCGCCGTCTCGTCCGTGGAGTCATCCAGGACCTGGATCTCCAGGCGGTCTGGGGGATAATCCAGGGCCACCACGGCTTGCAGCAGGCGCTCCACCACGCTCCCTTCATTGTAAATGGGCAACTGCACCGTGACGAAGGGCCAGGTCGAAGGGTTCGCGCGGGGGACCGGGCGACGCCGTCCCCACAGGCTGAGCCCGCACAGGATCAGAACGTAAAGGGCATACAGGAACAGCAGAACGCTGATCCCCAGGCTGGCCGCGGCCATAAGCTTCATGGCGTTTCCTCCCGGAACCCCAGGAATCGGTAGACCGGCACCACCTGAGCCCCTCCCCGAACCGGGAAGATCGGCAGGGCGCGGGCCTCGATCCGCTCTCGCACGCGCTCGAACACCGCCCGGCTGATCATGATCTGCCCGGGCGGCGCTGCCTCCTGCAGGCGCCGCGCGTAATTGACCGTGCTCCCCACCAGGGTATAGGTCTGGAACGCACGGGTTCCGATCGGCCCGAGGACCGCCTCGCCGAGGTGCACGCCGATGCGGTAACGTCGGCGGTGCTCCGGGGGGAGCGCGGCGTGCAGATGGAGCACCTCCTGCTGCATCCGCCACGCCGCCCGCAGGGCCCGATACGGATGGTCCGGCAGCTCGAAGGGGGCGTTGAACCATCCCAGCACCGCATCCCCCATAAATCGATCCACCACGCCTCCCTCGGCCCGTATGCAGGCCCATGCGAGCTCCAGATAGCGGTTCAGCAGGGGCACCAGGGCCTCCAGGGGAGTGTGCTCGCACAGCTCCGAGAAGCCGTGGAGGTCCACGAAGAGGACGGTGACCTCGCGCCGGATGGGCGTCGGGTCCTCCGGGCCATCCGCCCGGATCAGATAGGCCATCAGGTCGGGATCCAGCATGGGGGCAAGCCGCCCGATCTCCCGGTGGACTCTCGACCGCAGGATCTCCACCAGATCCCGACTGGTCCGCACGAGCTCGACCGGCGAATCCGGGCCTGCCGCGGACCGCGCGAGGGCCCGCTCCGCTTCCCCCAGGTATTCCATCAGGCGATCCAGCAATGAGTCGAAGGCCTCTGTCCCACTTATCCGTTCCATCCCGGCTCCTCCGGTCGCCCTCCGCGATCAATCCCCATCCGTCCTTCTGCTCCCCGGCTCCCCGCGGGGGGCGGATTCCACCCCGGTTCTTCCTGGAGGAGGGCCTTCCGCCCCCCATCTTCGTTTTCGATGCCTGTAGGGTCGCAGCGGAGGCTGCTCCTACAGCCCGAACCCCCTGTTTTCGAGACGGGAAGGGTCGCGGCGGAAGTAGGAGGGGCTTTAGCCCCGAACGCTCCGCCGTCGATGACGCAAAGGTCGCGGCGAAAGCCGCTCCTACAACAACAGGGGTGCCGAAATGAATTTCGGCTTACGTGGGGAGGGGCTTCAGCTCGCCATCATCGATCACGGCCGAAGCCGCTCCTCCGGCACGGGTCCTCCGGTGGGATCCCCTGAATCCATGTTTGTTTTCGATCCCAAGGGGTTCGGATCGATTCCCCTTCTCATAATACACCCCGGAGAACAATGGGGGGCCTCTCCCCGCGGATGGCGCGGGATCCCGGCCTCAGCGGGCGAAGGGCGGCGAGGTGGGAAGGGTCTGGCTGCGGAGGGCGGAGATCCACCGAGCCAAGATGGATCGGAGGCGCCCTCGGAGCCCATAGAAGAGAAAGAGAAGCCACCAGCCCCGAGGGGCGGATCCCGGAGGGAGCGGGCGTCGGCCGAACCGCACGGCCGTGTAGCGCTCCGCGATCTGCCTCATGGTCTCCGCCATCTCCGGTGCCAGCGCGGCCAGGTGCCGAGCGCGCTCCATCGGGGTCCAGGAGGCCGGGAGCCGGATCCCCAGCAGCCGCGCCGCGCGGTTCATCCACAGGTAATCCCGAGCAGCGGGAGAGAGCCGGCGCAGGCGGTGCCGATCGCGCAACCAGAGGACCACCCCCAGCATCCCCAGCGCTCCCATCAGGCCCGCTGTGAGCGGTCCGACCGGGAACCGCGGCGTGCGGGGCAGCGGAAGAGCCTCCCCGGGCTGGATATCGAAATCCTCGGCCAGCAGATTGCGTCGGGTGGGGGTGGGTTGTGGCGCGCCGGGAGTGGGCCCTGCGGCGGGGCTCGCTGGAGGCGTGGGGGTGGGCGTCGCGGGGCGCTGGGGGCGCAGGATGGGCGGCTGGGCGGCGGTGGGCTCGAATTCCACCCAGCCGTAGCCAGGGAAGTAGATCTCCACCCATGTGTGGGCGTCCCGCTGCCGCACCCGATACCGCCCGTCGGGCATCCACTCGCCCTGGGCGTAGCCGCTCACCACGCGGGCGGGGATCCCCAGGGCCCGCGCCATCACGGCCATCGCCGAGGCGTAATAGTCGCAGTAGCCCTGGTGGATGTCAAACAGCACATAGGACACGCCGTCCCGGCCCGGCGGCGGAGCCGGGATGTTCTCGTTGTATCGGATGTTGCGGCGCAGCCAGGCCTCCAGGGCCGCTGCCTTGTCGTATGGATTGTCCGCGTTCGCCGTGATCCGCTCCGCCAGGCGTCGGATCCGGGGGTCGAGGTTGGGCGGCAGCTGCAGATATCGCTGCACCCATTCCGGGTAAACCGTCCCCGCCTGGCGCAGGCCCTCCACATCCGGGACGGGGACCAGGGAGATCGCCTCGTAGGTCTGCTGGGCGCCGAAGGGACGGGGGCTGCGGATCCCCATCAGATCGTGGGCCTGGGCCGTGAACCGGCCCTGCACGATGGCGGGGAGACTGACGGCCACCGGGTGCTGAGCGGCGAAGATCAGGGTGTTCCCGGGCAGATAGACGGTGAAGGTTTGCGTCACCACCGCCCGGCCCTCCCACAGCGGGCGCGCCGTCAGCGCGGTCATCGGGGCGCGGCTCTGCTCATCTTCCCCCGAGGAAAGCCAGCCGTTGGAGGTGTAGACGTCATAGACCATCCCCCGCCAGTAGCGGGCCGGCCCCTGGGCCCGCACCTCCATCACCACCGTGTCGCTCAGCCGCCGGGGCCCGCCGAAGGGCAGCGTGCGTCCCAGGGGGCTCACATACGCCGGGCGCTGGGAGCGCAGGGAGCTGAACAGCCGGTTGAACGTCTCCTGGCTCCGGCGCAGGGGCCGGCTCACCTCGCTCCAGACCCGGGAGGCCGCCTCGCTGGGGCCGGCCGGCGGGAGGATCCAGGCGAGGGCCAGGGCCAGCCCGGCGATCAGCAGCCCCGCCCGCAGCACATCCACGCCGAGATCCGGGACGAACCATACTCGCTCCCGCCGCCAGCGCTGGCTCTGCTCCTCATAATGCACGGTGGCCAGCCAGAGCAGCGCCCCCAGCAAATAGGTGATCAGGAACAGCGTGAGAGGGCGCGGACCCAGATAGTAATACGCGTTGATGAACGCGATCAGCCCGGCCGGCACCAGCGCCCGCCACGACCGGATGGTCCGGAAAGAATACCAGGCGCTGCTGCTGGCCGCCAGCCAGATCAGGGCCCCCATGATCACCACGAAGGGCAGCGGATCGCTGCCGCGCCCGCCCCGCATGGCTTCCATGGCCCACACCGTCATGCGGTAGCCCAGCCATTGGAGCTTCAACGACCAGGTGGGGACCTGGATGAGGCGGGCGCTCAGGTAGCCCACCCAGACGGTGCCATAGCCGATGTTGAGAAGAAAAGCCACCGGGCCGGGGAACCGGGAGATGGCCAGCAGCCAACCGATGAGGAGCCCCCCGGCTGCCACTGAAGGGAGGATCTCTAATCCATCGGCCCACCCCGCCATCGTCACCGTCCACGCGGCGGACCCGTGGATCAGGAGCAGCAGGAAGAGCATCCAGAGGGTTCCCACCGTTCCCCGGGGAACGGCCGGGGCCTCCATCGGCCTTCCGGGGATCCTTACCTCGCTTTCTCCCACCATCGATGCAGCTCCTCCAGGGAAACGCGGGACGTGAGATCCAGGCTCAGCGGGGTGACAGAGACCACCTCCTCCACCACCAGGGCGTAGATGTCCGAATCCGGCTCCAGACGCTCTCGATCGATCTCCACCCGATATCCCAGCGGGCCCGGGTCGGTGGGGCGCCGGCGCATCGGGCGGACCGGGACGAAATACCGCTGCCGGGAGAGGCGGGTCCACCGCCATGGGGTCTCCGGCGTGGCCCGGGCCGGGACGTCGATCTTCAGCACGTCGACGTCGAACGGCAGGGCCTGGCGGAGGGCGGCGCGGGCGAAGAGGAGGGTGAAATGCGCCGCGGCCCTGAAGTCGATCTCCTCGGAGTATCCCAGGTGATGCTCCACCGGGGTTTGCAGCGACACGGCCAGGGCCGGGATCCCGAAGCTGGCCGCCTCCAAGGCTGCCCCCACCGTCCCCGAGATCGTCACCCCAGAGCCGACGTTCTCCCCATAATTGATGCCCGCCACCGCCAGATCGGGGAGGCGAGGAAGGATCTCCAGGATGGCGTGATCGACCACCTGGGCGGGGGTTCCTTCCACCGCATAGGCCCGGATCACTGTGCCGCTCACATGGATGATCTCCGGGTAGATCCGGCCCTCCGAGGTGGCCGGCATGCAGCGCCCGGCGCCGGACCATTGATCCACCGGGGCGACCACCACAACCTGCCCCAGGACTTGCAGGGCGGCAGCGGCGGCGCGCAGGCCCGGGGAGCGGATCCCGTCATCGTTGGTCACCAGGATGAGCGGCATCGTATCCTCCCGACGGCCTCGGCGATCCGCTCGGCGATCCCCTGCAACACCTCGTCCGGCACCCCCTCCGGGGCCAGGGATTGCGGACGCGTGTCGATGGGATCGTTGACGTAGTCGATGCACAGGAAGCGCCCTGCCTCGTCCAGGGCGATCTCGCTGGAGAACAGGTGAAGCCCGCAGACCGCCGCGATCCGACGCCCCAGCTCCCAGAGCGCGTCCAGGCCGAAGGCGATCCGCTCTTCCTCCTCCACCGGTGTATACCGATGGGTGGCCGGATCCCACCAGCATGGGAACACCTGATCCACCGCATAGAGCACCCGGAACCACGCCGGGCGCCCGTCCAGCCGGCGGGGGCGCACGTAGGCCTGGACCAGGATCGATTCATCGGGGAAGGCCGTGCGCAGGGCGTTCAGGTCCTCTGGACAGATGATCGTCCGCACGCCCTCCCCGCCGCCCCCAAAGGCGGGCTTGGCGATCCACGGGGGTTCCCCCAGCCCTTCGGGCCAGAGCGTCCGGGGGTCGGCTTCCCACGGGGGGAGGATGGCCGTGGGAGGGGTGGGGAGCCCCGCTTCGACGAACCGCCGGTGCATCGCCGCCTTGTCCCATGCCGCCCGCGCCCGCTCCGTTGGGTTCAGGCGGAACACCCCTGCCGCCCGGGCCCAATCCACCAGGGCCTCGAAGTCCTCATCCCAATCCGAAGCGCGGTCCAGGAAAACCCCGCATGTCCACCGCCCATCCGCGGCCCGCTCCAGGATCTGGGGGAGATCCGCCGGCGTGACCTCGGCCACCGAGAGGCCGCGGCGCGCGCAGGCCTCCCGGATCATCCGGATGAACGGCGCATCGTATTCCCAGTTCCAGGCGATGGCCAGATCCACCCGCTCGATCTCGATGTCGCTTCGCGTCACCGTATCCTTTAACATCCTGCACGCTCATGAATCGCAGGGATCCTCACGCTACGCCCCTCCTTAACTGATGATAACACGGCCGGAAGCACAGAGCGATCTTTCAGCGCATGCGAGGGGGCCGGAGGGGAGCAGCGGTCTGGGTTACAATATCTGCAGAGGTGGACGTTCACATACCTGTGGAGAGATCTTCATGCGCCGTGGGCTTCTCTGGATTTATGGATTTCTGGTGGGGGGGCTGATCGGCGCCGGCCTGGCGCTGCTCTGGGCTCCCTGCTCCGGGCCGGAGCTGCGGCAAAGGATCCGGAGCCGATGGCAGCAGGTCGTGGAGGAGGGGCGGCAGGCCGCCGCCCAGCGCCGGGCGGAGCTGGAGCGCGAGCTGGCCGTCCTGATCCGACGAGCTCCTCCGGAGCCCTGAACAGGGGTGGTCGCCTTCTCCCGCTACGGCCATCTCCACCAGACCGGCGTCGGGGCGATCTTCAGGATAACCTGAGACTCCCGCTGCACGGTGAGGGCAGGCCAGAACGCCGTGGCGAAGGGTCGCACGGGATCCACCGGGGTCGGCCAGGGGGCGCTCTCATCGCCGCCGAGAGGGATCTCCGCGCGGATCGGCCAGCCCAGGATCCGCACAGGGGCCGCGTGGGCCTTTCCCCATTCCCAGATGGTGTGCAGATCCCCATATCGCCGTCCAATCTCGGCCAGCGCCCGCCGGTAAGCCATCGCCTTCAGCTCCCGGACCTCATTGCCCTGAGCCTCCCAGAGGGCCTGCGCAGCGGCCCGGAGGCGCTCCGCCGGCCGTCGGGCGAGCAGCCGTCGCAGGTTCTCCTCTCCCACCGCCGGTCCCAGCGCCGTGCGGATGAGCTCCCATCGCCAGACCTCATAGACGAGGGCGGAGGGGCTCTTCGCGTCCAGCTGCCCGTCCCAGCGGGCCAGCATCCCATGCACCCGCCGCTGAAGCCAGCCCTCTGGGGTCAGGGCGAGCAGCGCCTCGCGATCCGGCGTCGCGGGCGGCGCGCAGCGGGGCCATGCGTCCTTTCCCCGCCAGGCCCAGAGGGGGGACTCCCCGCTTTCCCGGACGACGCGGACGGAGAGCTCCCCCAGGGCATCCAGGACGTCTCCGGGGCCCGGCTTCGGCTCCAGCTGGGCGCCCTCCGCCTGGCGGATGCGCGCCAGAGCCCCCGGGATCCCGGGCCAGCGGAGGCGGACGCCGTCGTCCACCCATATCAGGCGCCACGGCAGGGGGAAGACCGGGGCGGCCATCGCGTGCAGGCGGATCCCGGTGTCCTCCTGACACGTCCGGAAGAGCCCGAGCTCGGGGGCCACCCCCACCGCCGCCCAGGCGCGCCACGCCGCCTCACGCCGCGCGACATCCGGGGCCGGCGTCGCGGACGACCAGCGGGGATCTTCCAGGGCGGCGCGGGGAGCAGGAGGGAGGCGCCGGAGGGCGGCCGCGATCTCGGCCTCCATCCAGCCCGGATGGGCCAGGGCCAGGCCCACTGCCACCGCCAGGCTATCCCGGGGGTCCCAGGGCCGGGCGAGGGGATCCGAGGGGAGCCGGCGGATCATCGGGATCCCCATCCGCCAGGCGGTGTTCACCCCCGCCGCGTAGGCTTCCAGCCGGGACCGGGTCTCTGCATCCAGGGCCTCCCAGGCCCGGGCGATGACGGGGGCGAGGCGCTCCCGGGCCCAGGCGTCGGCCTCCTTAGCCTGCGGCCCGACCAGGGCCTCCAGCTGGCCGTAAGCCGCCGCCCGCCGCAGGATCAGCAGCGGGGCGGCATCCAGTCCATCCAGGACGCCCTCCGCGAAGGCCTGATCCTGCGGCGAGCCGGCCTCTACGCGCCACTGGGCTGGGCCCACCGCATACAGGGTGATCTTTCCCTCCGGCCCGTGCAAGGAAAGGAAGGCGGGCGGACCGACCGCGGACGGAAGATGCAGGATCCCCAGGATGAGGATCAGGACCAGGCCGGCCACACCGGGGAGGAGGGGCTTTTTCCGGGCCGTCATGGGCTTGGCACTTCCAGCTCTGGGATCTTCCATGCGATCGGTTCCATTGGCCGGCAGGAAAGCGGTGGGTCCTAAGGGGCCCGGCCCAGCGTGACGGAGAGGGTGCGCTCTTGCCCATCCCGGATCACTGTCAGGCGCACCGTCTCCCCGGGGCGATGGCGTCGGAGCGCATCGGGGAGAGGATGACGGTCGTCCACCGGCTCGCCGTCCACGGCGGTGATCCGGTCGCCGGGGCGCAGGCCGGCTTCCTCGGCCGGGCTGTTGGGGAGCACCTGGAGGATCCGTGCCCCATCGCGATCATGGGTCACCATCACCCCCAACCAGGGGGTTCCAGAAGTGGGCCCGGGGGGAGTCGGAGCGCCCGCGCCCCGGCCGATCAGATAGCCAGCCAGCCCGCCCACCGCCAGGCCGATGCACCCGCAGGCCATGGCGATCAGGATGAGCGCGGCGATCCAGATCCACATGCGGTTCCGGAGGTCTTGAGGCGAGTTGCCCATGGCTCATCGCTCCACCCGTTCGATGGCCGCGCCCAGGGCTCGCAGCTTCTCGTCCAGGCACTCGTAGCCCCGATCGATCTGCACGATGTTGCGGATGACGCTGGTGCCCTCGGCGCAGAGGGCCGCGATCACCAGGGCCATCCCCGCCCGGATGTCCGGGCTCTCCAGCCGCTCCCCGTGCAGGGGGGAAGGGCCGTGGACCAGACAACGGTGAGGGTCGCAGAGGACAATGCGAGCGCCCATGGCGATCAGTTTATCCACGAAATAGAGGCGGCTTTCGAACATCTTCTCGTGGAAGAGCACCGGCCCCGCGGCCTGGGTGGCCATCACGATGGCGATGCTCATCAGATCCGCCGGGAAGCCGGGCCAGGGCGCGTCCTCGATCTTGGGGATATGGCCCCCGATGTCCGGGATCACCCGGAGGGGCTGCTCCGGCGGCACGTAGATGTCTTCCCCATGCACCTCGAAGTGCACCCCCAGGCGCCGGTAGACCAGCTGCACCATCCGGAGGTGCTGGGGGACCGCGCGACGGATCCAGACCCCATCGCCGATGAGGGCGGCCAGCCCGATGAACGAGCCCACCTCGATGTGATCCGACTCGATCTCCCACTCCCCGCCCCCCAAGCGGTCCACCCCGTGGATCACCAGGGTGTTGGAGCCGATGCCCTCGATGCGGGCGCCGAGGCGGTTGAGGAAATGGCAGAGGGCCTGGACGTGGGGCTCGGAGGCGGCGTTGCGCAGGACGGTGGTGCCCCGGGCGAGGGCCGCGGCCATGACCGCGTTCTCCGTGGCGGTCACGCTGGCCTCGTCCAGCAGGATGTCTTGGCCCTGGAGCCGGTCGGGGGCCCGGAGCCGAAAGATCCGGTTTACCTCATAACGCGCCCCCAGCGCTTCGAAGGCCAAGAAGTGGGTGTCCAGGCGGCGCCGGCCGATCACGTCGCCTCCGGGGGGCGGCATCTCCACATAACCGAAGCGAGCCAGCAGCGGCCCGGCCAGCAGGATGCTCGCCCGGATATCCCGGCACAGCTCCGGGTTCAGCGGCCGGGGCCGCACATCCCGGGTGTCGATGCGCAGGGTGTGCGGGTCCAGCTCTTCGATGCTCGCCCCCAGCTCGCTCAGGAGCTGCACCATCGTGCGGACGTCGCGGATGCGCGGCACGTTACGCAGCACCACGGGCTCCTCGGCGAGCAGGGCGGCTGCGATCAGGGGGAGGGCAGCGTTCTTGTTGCCCCCGGGGCGCACCTCCCCCCGGAGCCGCCGCCCTCCCTCGATCACGAAAAAGGCCTCTCGGGTCATCCCCTCGCTCCTCTCCGGCCGATCGTGAGCAATGGGTATTGCATCTATTCCAGCGCCAGCAGGCGCACCCGAACCACCACCGGATCGCCTCGCCGGGCCTCCAGGGCGGCCGCGGCGCACCCGTTCACCAGGCCGATCTCTAAGAAGCCGGAGCTGCCCGGATAGGCGATCAGCTCCCCGGGTTGGGCCTCGGCGAAGGTGTGGAGGATGCCGGAGAGCACGCGATCCCCTACCTCCACCCGCGCCTCCCCCGCCCGGAAGAGGACCGGGAAGCGGCGGGCCAGGGGACCGAAGGCCGGTTGCAAAACCAGGGCGGCTCCCTGCCACTGCAGCCGGCCGATGCTGGTCACCAGGTTCCCGAACCGGTCCGCGTGCAGGATCTCCCCGACGATCCGCTCCTCCTCCAGCTCTAAGCGGGGCGAAGGGAGGCGGACCGGATCCGTCACCGGCGGGCCGAAGGCGGCGGGAGGGACACCGCGGGCGAGGTGGGCGGCGGCCGGGGCGAAGATGTCCCGGCCGTGGAAGGTGTAACTGACCTGAGGCAAGCGATAGGCCGATTCCTCAATGGCGTAACAGCGGGCCTCCGGGTGATCCTCCAGGATGAAGCTGAAGAGCCCGTTGTCCGGCCCCACGAAGAGGGCCCGCTCCGTCTCCACGATCAACGCGCGGCGCCCGCTGCCCACCCCGGGATCCACCACCGCCACGTGGATGGTCCCGGGGGGGAAGTAGGGCGCGGCCTCCGCCACCACGAAGGCCGCCCGCCGGATGTCCTGGGGCGGGATGTGATGGCTGAGGTCCACCAGCCGCACGTCGGGGGCGATGGAGAGGATCACCCCCTTCATCGTCCCCACATAGCCGTCCTCATCCCCGAAGTCCGTCGTCAGGGTGATCACCCGCATCCCGATCCTCGCCGATCATCGCATCCGCCGGCTTCGGGCGTTCCCCCTGTCGGGCCCGAAGCGTTCGGCTCCTCCAGTATATTCCGGCGCACCGGTTGCGGGCATCCGGAGGGGAGCAAAGACCGGCGGCGGTTCGGAGGGGATGTTCGGCGGAGGAGGGGCGCAGCCCCGCTGCGCCCCTCCCTGCTACGGGCCATGGCGATGGGGGGATCGAACGGTCTGCCGGGCGGTCGCCCAGTCCATCACCTGCCCGCCGTGGTCCCGGGCGAAGGCCTCAGCCCGGTCCCGCGTGGCGAAGGCGAGCAGGCCATAGCCCATGGGGGTCGGCACATCGGGCGCATGGACGAAGGTGGCGCGGTCCGTCTCGATCCATCCCCCACCCTCGAAGTCACGCACATAGAAGGCTGCTACATCCTCCGGATGGCCTCGTTGGTAATCGATCATGCACCCGATGTCATCGAAGAGGCGGGCCTGGCCGTTCCGGGTCACGTAAGCCGCGGCGAAGCGGGGATCGTTGATGAGCATCCCGCAGTTGGCGCAGGGATCCTTCCCGTAAACGATATCCGGCGGCCTGGGCCCGCTGGGCCGCGCGCAGGCCACCAGCCCCGCCAGCATCAGCGCGATGGCGACCATTCGACGCATCATTCCCCCTCCTGGATAAGGAGCTCCTCCGTTCAGGCGGCGATGTCCTGCAGCCTCCCGAAGCGCAGGGCGGCCATCAGGAACGCCAGGGCCAGCCAGCCCAGCATGATCGCCGTCAGCATCGGCCCCAGGGCCTCCCCATACGTCCGCCAGGCGTAGGCTCCCGCCGGCCCCAGGAGATCCGGGGAGCCGTTCAGCCAGACCATCGCCAGGATGCGGAAGGCGTGGAGGGGGTTCAGGACGGTGAGCCACCAGAGGACGGCCGGAGACAGGGCGAAGGTCCCCACCAGCCCCATGAGGCCCAGGTCCGAGAGGAACACGCCGGCCAGCCAGGCCAGCAGGGAGAGGCCCAAGGCGGTGCTCTGGCGGCGCAACCCGACACCCAGGGTCATCCCCAGGCCGTAGGTGATCCAGGCGAGCAGGGTGGCGCCGGCCGCTAGGGCCGCATAACGGCCGGCTTCCTCCGCGCCGCCGAGGCCTCCTCCCAGGCCGATGATCAGGCCGGTGATCCCGAACCCCAGAGCCATCGCGGCGGCCAGCGCCATGGCCCCCCCGATGGCCTTCGCCGCCCACACCTGAGCCCGGGAGACCGGGTAAGACAGAAGGTAAGCCAGCGTCCCGCTCTCCCGCTCCGCCGCCCAGGTCATGGCCCCCAGCCCCAGGCCCATCAGGGAAGCGATCAGCGCGGAGAGGTTAACCAGCGCCGCGGCCGTGCGCCCGAAACCGGCCAGCCCGATGTAGCCGGAGCCCCCCATGGAGAGAGCGGCCAGGGCCAGGGCCACGGCGACGAAGCTCCCCGCTGTGATGCCAAACCAGCGGCTCCGCAGGATCTCCCGTCCTTCCTTCCAGATCATCCAGCGCGTCGCGCCCATGGGATCCCCCGCTTATGGCTCGCTCAGCTCCCACTCCGCGTCCTGAACCGGGATCCCGGCCGCCCAGAGCTGCTGCACCGGGGCCAGCTTCTGATCCGCCGGCACGGTGAGGGTCAGGCCATGATGGTTGGCGACGACCGGGTAGCCCGCCTCCTCCAGCAGCCGGCGGGCCCGGTCCTGTTCGGCAGGCGGGAGGCTCAGCCGGAGCCGCGCCTGCAGCCCGACCGTCCGGGCAAGGGCTTCCGGCGCGACCTCCGCGACCACCTGTCCCTCCCGCAGCACCACCACGCGATCTGCCAGCTCCAGGATCTCCTCCAGTCGGTGGGAGCTGAAGATCAGCGTCTTCCCCTGGGCTTTCAGAGCCTGCAGCTGGCGCATCCACTCCAGCCGGGCGGCCATATCCAGGTTCGCCGTCGGCTCATCCAGGAGCAAGAGGGGCGGGTCCCCCATCCGGGCCAGGGCCAGGGCCAGCCGTTGCTTCAAGCCCCCCGAGAGGGCCCGCACCGGGTGGTCCTGATAGGTCGCCAACCCCATGGCCTCCACGATCCCAGGATCCACGGGAACCCCCCGGAGCGCGGCGAAGAAAGCCAGGGTCTCCCGGACGGTCCAGCTGTAGAAGGCCAGCTCCTGGGGCACGTAGCCGATGGCGCGGCGGGCCGCCGGACCCTCCTTCCGGACATCCCGACCCGCCACCCGGATGTGGCCTTCAAAGGAGAGCAGGCCCAGGATGCAACGGAGGACGGTGGTTTTCCCTGCCCCGTTGGGTCCCCACAGGGCCACCGCCTCCCCCGGCTGCACCCGCAGGTCCAGCCCACGCACCACCCAGGTCTGCCCGAACCGTTTGCGCAGCCCCCGGATCTCCAGCATCGCCGCTGGGGTCTGGCGGGGATCCGCCCGGATGGGCCCGGCGGGGGTGCGCTGCAGCCAGCGCCATCCGATCATCGCCAGGGCCAGCCCCCCCAGCCCCAAGCCGAGCCATGGGACCCTATGTCGGGGGGTGTGCCCGGCGGCCCCGGGGATCCCGGCCGGCGGCCGCATCCGGGGGGCCGGATCCTCCAGGCGAACCTGGGGCGCGAAGAAGGGGACCAGCCGCGCGGCGGTCTCCAGGGCCTGGACGGCGGGGGTGCCCCAGAAGATCCGCAGGGCCGGCATCGCATCGGTCAGGGCCTCGAAGAGGCGCTGGGAACGATAGGGGAGGTCGCCGATCCCATCGCCGTCGACGTCGAAGCCGACGTAGTCGCTCCAGAAGTTGCCCTCCCAGCGGTTCGCCTGCAGGTTCCCCTCTCCCTGCACGGCGGCCTGCTGCTCGTTCTCCCAGAAGACGTTCTCCCGGAAGATCGCCCCCCGCACCATTGGCAGGGCCAGCACCCCGATCCCGTTGTAAGCGAAGAGGTTCCGCTCGAAGCGGACGGGGGAGCCCTCCGCGCGCGGGGTGTTGTCCAGAAAGAGGGCGGCGGTGTTGTTGGCGAAGAGGTTCTCCTCGGCGAGGATCTCATCGCTGTCCTTGAAGGCCATGCCGTAGCCGCTGGGTCCCCGGTGGTGAAGGAAGCGGTTGCGGCGGAAGACCCCGCCCCGGCTGTACATCATATAGATCCCAACGTAGTTGCCTTCCAGGATGTTCCCCTCCGCCAAGCTCTCATTGCAATACATGTAGTGGATCCCGTAGCGCCCGCCCCGGAACCGATTGTCCCGGAGGACGGAGCGATCGGAGAACCAGATGATCACGTCCCGCCCGCGCTCCGTCTCGTTGCCTTCGATGTAGGCGTCGGAGCTATACCACAGGCGGATGGCGTCTCCCCGCTCCGCCTCTGGCACATCCAGACCGCGGATGCGGTTGTTCCGAATGCGAGCCCCCGGGGAATCCTTCAGGTAGATCCCGAAGAGGACGTCCTCCAGCCGGTTGTCCTCCAGGATCACCCCGGGAGCTCCTTCCGCCCGGATCCCGGCGTCCTCATGGGTCAGGGAGCGGCCGGAGCGACGGATCACAAAGCCGCGGACGGTCACCCCGGGGGCGGTGATCCAGAGGACGGTGCCCTGGCCCTGGCCATCCAGCACCGGGCTGTCGACACCGATCAGGGTGAGGGGCTTATCGATGCGGATGGGGCCGTAGTGCACGCCGCCGCGCACCTCCAGGGTCGCCCCCGGTGGGGCGGCGTCGATGGCCTCCTGGAGGGAGCGCCCGGGATCCGCAGGGGCGCCCCCGAGCAGCGCCCAGAGGGCCAGGGCCAGGGGGAGGATCATCCACGGGCTCCTTCCGGGACCAGGGTGAGAGGGCCGAGACGCACGGCCTGACGGCGTTCCAGGGCGGTCCGCACCACCCGGCGGAAGTGCAGGCCCAGGGCGATCAGGAAGGAGGCCGCGAGGGCCATCCAGAACCCGAGCTGGAGCTCCGCCACGGTGCGGAACTGGCCCACGACGCCGGTGCCCAGCAGCGGTGGCGTGAAGGGCGGCAGCCGCAGCGGGGCGTTCGGGTCCAGGTCGTGACCGTAGCGGTAGAGCCAGTAATACATGTCGGCCAGGAAAATGAAGGGGAAGAGCATGGCCGGCAGGGCCAGCACCGCCGCCCAGCGGCGCCGGGTGAAGGCCAGGGCCTCGCCCAAGAGGGCCGCCGCGCCGATGGCCAGGGGCGCCAGGAAGCGTTCCACCTGGGCCGCCTCATGGAGCTTCTTCATCCCGATGTAATGGTTCAGGTTGTCCACCTCGCTCACATCCCCGGCCAGGTGGGTGACGTAGACGTCCACCCGAAGCCCCCCGGGATACTGCGGGGCCTGAAGGGTCATGCGCCAGTAGGGGAAGAGCAGGGAAAGCAGCAGCAGCCAGGATGCCCCGATGAAGAACGCGCGGGGCAACCGGAAAGGATCCTCCCGAAGCCATGCGTTCAGTCGCTCCACCATGGTCTTCTTCTCCTAAGGAGATGCGGTCCGCGCCTTCAGGCCCCAGAGCATTCGATCTGAGTCCTCATCGAAATCAGAAGCCTTTAAGGGGGGCGGCCGGCCGGCCGCCCCCCTGTGGTCCCGGATCACGGCTCCACCAGGAAGTAGCCCATCATCTCCAGGTGGAGGGCCGAGCAGAACTCCGTGCAGTAGAAGGGGAAGGTCCCGCTCTGGTCGGCGTCGAACTCGATGGTGGCGGTCTCGCCGGGCTCCAGGCTCAGGTTGATGTTGTAGCCGCCCAGGGCGAAGCCGTGGGTGGCGTCGCGGGCCCGCTCGATGTTGGTGATGTGCCAGATCACGTGATCGCCCTTGCGGACCTTCACGCGCTCCGGCTTGAAGTGGCTGCGAACCGCCGTCATCCAGATCTCCACCACCCGCCGGCCGCCCTCCTCCCGCACCTCCACGCGCTCCCGACCGGCCTCGGTGGCGTTGGGGTCCTTGGCCATCTTCACCGCGTTCCACCCGATCTCCGGGTAGACCAGGAACGGCTTGAGCTTGTCGGCTTTGATGATCTGAGCGTAGTGCGGCTCGCCGATGCCGATGGGCATGTCGTAAAGGAGCCGCATCTTGCCGCCGCTGATGTCGATCAGCTGGAAGTTCTGCGGGTGCAACGGGCCGACCGGCTGGAAGCGGTCCACCGACCACTTGTTGAGGGCCACCACGTATTTGCCGTCCGGCGAGACCGTGTCCCCCTCCGGCGCGGCGATGTGGCCGATGTTGTAGTGGACCGGCAGCTTCTCCACCAGTTTCCAAGGCTCCGCGCCGTCCTTGCGGTAGGGGCCGCCCAGGGACCACTTCGCCACGGCGCTATCCAGGAACAGGGAGGTGTAGGCATAGCCTTTGTCGTCAAAGACCGTATGTAGCGGGCCGAGGCCGAGCTCCACCTGCGCTTCCTTCACGTCCTCGAACCGCAGCACCGGCACCCCGAAGGGGTCGCGCTCGAAGTTCCCGGCGGCGATGGCCTTCTGGATCTTCTCGAAGGAGTAGATCGTCACGTGGGGATCCAGCTTGCCGCCCACCACGATGTATTCGCCGCCCGGCGCCACGTCCACCCCGTGGGGGCTCTTGGGCTCCGGGGCGAAGAAGAGCACCCCTTCCCGGGCCGCCGTCTCCAGACGGATCACCTTGATCCCGTTGATGACCTCATACTTGCCGGCCCGGATCAGCTCCTCGGCCTTCTTCCAGTTGATGATGTGAAGGTAGTCCATCTCGTTCTTGGCTGTGCCGGCCTCGAAGGGCGGATTGCCCTCCTCGATGCCGCCGGTGGCCATCTCAGTGTTGATGGAGTTGCAGAACACCCAGCCGTAAGAGACCTTCTTGCCCGCATCGCACAGGTCCTGCCAGTAGGGTGGCAGCTCGATCTGGAAGGAGCGGTCCAGATCCACCCGTCCCTTCTGGCGGTCGAAGGCCCAGAAGGTCAGCAGCCCCCGGTATTTGTCCTTGTATTGATCCAGCGGGGCATACTCCCACCCGATGGGGGCTGCATACTGCGGGCCCTCGACAACGTATTCGGTGTTGGGGGTGACGAAGCCGCCGCCGTGGTCGGAGATGGCGTTGGGGTTCTTGACGATCTGCTTGGTCTCAAAGTCGCGCAGGTCGATCACCGCCAGGCGGGCGTTGGCCTTGTCGTTGATGAACAGGAACTGGCCGTCGTATTCCCCTTCGGTCTCGGAGAGGGCCGGATGGTGGGTGTCACCCCAGAGGAGGGGCTTGCCCCGGGCGAAGCCCTCCGCCAGCACCTCCAGGGTGCCCTTCTCCCCGAACCCGTAGCCCTGCCAGGGCTCCGGCGTGAAGACACCGATCACCTTGAGCAGCCGCATGGAGGGGATGCCGATCACCAGGACTTGGCCGGAGTGCCCGCCGGAGGAGAACATCACATATTCATCGTATTTGCCCCCTGGCATATAGGTCCGCAGCGCGGCGACCACGTCCTCCGGGGACAGGCCCCGCTCCCGGATCACTGTCTGCGCTTCCGCCGGCAGGCCCGCCACCGGGGTCGCCCGGCCCCGGGCACAGGCCGCCACCAGGGCCATCAGAACACCCAGGATCACCCCCTTCGCTTTCCCATGCATCATCGGAACCTCCTCCCATCCATGATTGTGCGGCCGACCCTCCCATCAGGCCGGACGCTCTGGCCTCTATCTTGTCTGGTTCGGCCGTCAGAGCCTATGATCTACGTCATACGAAGAGGTCATTTTGGGACGAGGAATGTCATAAAATGGGGGTGTGGTTCGTCATATGGCGTGATAGCCTTCGTGCTCAACCGATGATCTTTGTCATGGGGTCGGAGGGGGGAGGGGGCGTCGGGGGCAGGCGGTCCAGCAGGGGAAAGGCCCGTGGGAGATCTCGGCCCCGCAGGTCGGGCAGCGGACGGTCTCCTCATAGCACCAGATTTCGATGTCCGGCTCCCCGCAGACCGGACAGGTCACGTAATCCGGGAAGGGGTCCGGCAACGGCCGGGCGGACGGCTCTTGTTGCAGTTGCATGGGAGGGTCTCCCGGGTCGGCGCGCGTATGCTCAGGGATATCGTGGCCCAGGCCGGCCCGCTCCGGTATGATCGCCGTCATACGCCGGGGGGTGGGGTGTGTCCCGATTTTGTCGGGCCTGGCCGCCTTGTAGGACAACTACTCGCAGTTGTCCTACGATTTTGGGACACACCCGGGGGGCGGCCCGCGTTGACAGATCCGGCCGATTGCGGTAGATTCTTAAGTGACAGGCCCCCATAGCTCAGGCTGGATAGAGCGTTGGCCTCCGGAGCCAAAGGTCGCGGGTTCGAGTCCCGCTGGGGGCTCTGGGCAGGCGGGTCATCCCCTGATGATCCGCCTGTTTTAGTTTTTAGGGGAAGCCCCGGCGTCGGGCGATCTCATAGAGGGCGATGGCGCCGGCGGCCGCGGCGTTGAGGGAAGCGACCCGTCCTCGCATGGGGAGATAGATTAGGAAATCGCACGTCCGTCGCACCAGCGGACGGATGCCGGATTCCTCGTTGCCCACCACCAGGGCGATGGGCCCACTGAGGTCCGCCTGATCGTAACGGATCGCTCGGGGATCCTGTTGCAGGCCCACCACCCACACGCCGCGGGCCTTGAGCTGCTCCAGGGCCCGGGCCAGGTTGGTGACCTGGACCACCCGGAGGTGCTCCACCGCGCCGGCCGAGGCGTTGACCACCGCCGGCGTCACCCGGGCGCTGCGATGCTCTGGGAACAGCACAGCGTGCACCCCCACCGCCTCCGCCGTCCGCAACAGGGTCCCGAAGTTCTGAGGGTCCTGCAGGCAATCCAGCGCCAGCCAGAAGGGCGGATCCGGACGGCGGGCGCTTTCCGCCCAGGCCTGTTCCAGATCCACATAAGGATAAGGATCCACCTCGGCGACCACCCCCTGGTGGCCGTCCGCCACGGCGTCCAGCCGCGCCCGGGGGACGCGCAGCACCGGGACGCCCTGGGCCTCGGCCAGGGCGATCAGCTCCTCCAGGATCGGCCGGGGCTGGAGGCCTTCGGCCAGGAGCAGCCGGTAAATCCGCCGCCGCCCGGCCCGCAGGGCCTCGTGGACCGCGCGGCGGCCATACAGGAACTCCCGCTGGAAGAGCTCCCCGGACCGCTCCTTCATTCTCAACCCTCCGGAGGTTCCTCGACGGCCTCTGTCGGATCCCAGCCCATGATCCGAAGGGGCCGGCCCAGCCATCGGGCGATCCGATGCACCCAGCGGAAGAAGGGCGGCATCTCCTCCGGCCTGAGCCTTCGAAAGCCAAACCGGGCGTAAAACGGCTCCAGCTCCGGCCGGCAGATCAGCACCAGGGGCTCCCGGGCTCGAGCCAGTTGCGCCCGGACCAGGGCGCTGCCGATGCCCCGGCCCCGCCACGCGGGATCCACCACCAGGGAGGCCAGCTCCCGGCTGCCATCCCGATGCGGGCGGATCTGAACAGCCCCCACCACCCGTCCCTGCACCTCGGCCACCCAGAAACGGGGGATGTGAAGCCCGAAGGGGTTCAGCCGGGCCTCCCGGATCATCCGTCGGATGATAGGCCCGTCTTCCGGCCGGGCCGGGCGTAGGATCCAGCCCTCCATTCGCTTTCCTCTGAAGCCACCTCGATCTTCACCTTAAAGGATTCTACCTGAGGAAGGCCTGGCCGCTTCACCCTCAGGGCCCTTCGGTTCGTGCATTCGTGGACGGCCCTGGCTTGACATGGGGGTCGGGATCCGCTACGCTAAGGATGGCGGCCGTGCTCAGGCGGGGAGGTGGCGGTTCCCTGCACCCGAAATCCGCCAGACGCGGGGCCGACATCCCCTTCGAGGGTTAGCGCGGCCCCCTGTGGGGCTCCCTCCCGGCGATGAAGGTCCGGTCCTGCGCGGCGGACCCCGGTGAACCCCGCCAGGCCCGGAAGGGAGCAACGGTAAGCCGTCCCGGTTCGCGCGCCGCAGGGGCGCCGGGCCGGAGCCGAACGAGGGCTCCCCCAGGGGGAGAGGCGGGCTCGACAAGGGGCGCACGGCCGCCCTCGGGAGGCTGCGAACCGATGGCGATGACCTTTCCGAGACCCTTACGGGCCCACTGGCCCGGGTTCCGCCGCTGCACGAATGGATCGCGGGAGGCTTCTCCAATCGATCGCCTGGCTTGGGCTGGGCGCGTTCTGCCTCTGGGGTTACTGGCGCTCCCAACAGACAGTAACCCTCCTCCTGGATGATCGGATCATCTCCATTAGAACCCATCAACGAACCGTGGCTGGGGCGCTGCGGGAGGCCGGGGTGTCCTTGCGTCCGGAGGACGAGGTCTCTCCGGCCCCGGATCAGGAGATCCGCCCACCGGCCCTCATCCGGGTCCGCCGGGCCCAGCCGGTGTGGATCCGGGTGGAGGGGAGAGGGACGGAGCCCTCTCGGCAGCTCCGGGTTTACACCCTCCATTGGGATCCGGAGGCCATCCTGCGGCAGGCAGGGGTGGAGCGGGAGCCTGGGGACGCGCTGTGGGTGGATGGCCAGCCCTGGCCCTTCAGCGCGAAGGCAACGGACGGGGGAGCGCCCCCCCGGGAGATCCGCATCCAGCGGGCGGCCCCTCTGGTCCTGCGCCTGGAGGATGGATCCCGCCGGGTGATCCTGACCACTGCGCCCACCGTGGGGGCCGCCCTCCGGGAGGCGGGCTTCTCCCTGCACCCGGCGGATCGTCTGATCCCGGGTCCCGAAACCATGCTGAACGGCGGGCTGCAGGTGAGTCTCTTTCGCGCCCGTCCCATCACCGTGGAGGCCGACGGCCGTGTCCAGGTGGTGCATACCACCGCCCGGACCGTTCGGGATCTGTTGTGGGAGCTCGGGCTCTCCCTGCATGGCCAGGATCGGGTGATCCCGGAGGAAGGGGCGGCCCTGCAAGGCGGAGAGACGGTGCAGGTGATCCGGGTGAGGGAGGACTTTGAGATCGAAGAGAGCCCGATCCCCTTCCGCACGGTCTGGGAGCCGGACCCGAACCTAGAGCTGGACACGTGGGTGCAGAAGGCCCCGGGGCGGAACGGATTGCTGCAGCGACGGATCCGCGTCCGGTATGAGAACGGCCAGGCGGTGGCCCGGGAGGTGGTGGATGAGACGGTGGTCCGGCCACCGGAGCCCCGGGTGTGGGTCTATGGGACGAAGATCGTGGTGCGCACCCTGGAAACCCCGGAGGGCCCGGTGGAATACTGGCGGCGGATCCGGATGCTGGCCACCTCCTACAGCGCCTCCACCGCCGGGGTTCATCCCTCCGCCTCCTACTTCGGGCGGACACGGACCGGGCTGCCCATGCAGCGGGGGATCGTGGCCGTGGACCCGCGGGTCATCCGCCTGGGGTGGCGGGTGTATGTGCCGGGCTATGGGATCGGCCTGGCGGCCGACACCGGCGGGGGGATCATCGGCCGCCGCATCGACCTGGGTTACAACGATGAGGATCTGGTCCTCTGGTATCGATGGGTGGACGTGTATCTGCTGACGCCGGTGCCGCCTCCGGAATCCATCCCCTATGTGTTGCCGGACTGGCCCTCCCCGCCTCCATGAGCGTCTGGATGCCTCCTCCGCCTCCGATGCCCTGGCCCCGCTATCTGAAAGCCCACGGCCTGTATCCTCGCAAGGAGCTGGGCCAGCATTTTCTCATCGAGGAGTCTTTCCTGGCCCGTATCGTCGAGGCGGCGGAGCTGGAGGCCGGGGAGTGGGCGCTGGAGATCGGGGCGGGCCCCGGCATCCTCACCCGGCATCTGGCCCTTCGGGCCGCTCACGTGGTGGCGGTGGAGGTCGACACTCGCTTCCTCCCGCTCCTGCAGGAGATCCTGGCCCCTTACTCCAACATCACCGTCATCCCAGGGGATATCCTGGCCCTGGATCCGGGGGCGCTGGTGCAGGGCCACCCCTATCGGGTGATCGGGAACATCCCTTACTACATCACATCGGCGATCCTGCGCCACGTGATGGAAGCCTCCCCCCGTCCCCGCCGGGTGGTGCTCACCGTTCAGCACGAGGTGGCCCGGCGGATCACGGCCGGGCCGGGCGCGATGAGCCTGCTGGCGGTGAGCGTGCAGGTGTATGGGCGTCCCCGCGTGGTGGCGCGCATCCCGGCGGGGGCTTTCTGGCCCCGCCCGAAGGTGGATTCCGCCGTCGTGGTGATCGATCCCTACGAGCGGCCGGCGGTGGACCTCGGGGATCCGGACTGGTTCTTCGAGGTGGTCCGGGCAGGGTTCCAGCAGCGCCGCAAGCAGCTCCACAACGCCCTATCCCACGGCCTGGGGCTTCCGGATCCCGTCGTGCGGGAGGCGCTGACCCGGGCGGGTATCGACCCCGCCCGCCGGGCGGAGACCCTCTCCCTGGAGGAGTGGGCGGCCCTCAGCGCGGCCCTCCGTCCCCTCCGTCATGCGACCGGATGAGGCCCCCGGATCGGCCCTATCGGTCCTCCAAAGGAAGCGGGAAGACCCACGGGCCCGGCCAGCGGACCGGCTCCGGCGTTCCGGACTGGGGGAAGCCCACCAGCTCCAGGACGTAGAGGGCCGTCGGGCGGGGGCGCGTCCGGCCGGATGAAGACAGGTCGAAGAAGAGATCCTGGCATACATGTCCCTCGTTGGGTGTGATGGTGAGCTGGATCAGCGATGCGACCCCTATCTGCGTCGTCTGCGAGGAGCGCTCTCCTTCGGCGGTGGCCTCGCTTTCTTTGAACTTCTGCTCTGCCGCGAGGGTCCAGCGCAGCCGAGGGTCCGGCGGGCGGAAGCACACCCGCGCCCGCGTCCCCGACGGCGTCTCCACCCATCGCTCCAGGGCGAGCGTTAAGCCCCGCGCCGTCGCCGTTTGAGGGCCATATACAATCGCCTCTCGGACCACCGGCACCGTCACGTCGAACTGGAAGGTGTGCACCGCCCGGGGGGTAGGGAGCGCCGGAGGGGGCAGCGCACTCGTCTCCGAGGCTCCACCCGCGGGCCCGGCCTCCGGGGCGATCTCGACGCGCAGCAACCCGGGGGCGGAGGCCACGGTGGGCAGCGCACGCAAGGTGACTTGCATCCGGAGGGCGAGGGTCTCCGGGAGCCGGGCGGGCCAGTCGGGCAGCGCCCAGGGATCGAACTCGATCACCCCGGCCATCTCCCCCGGGAGGAGCGGAAGGCCTGAGCCCTCCGAAGCCCCCGCCAGGCTGGTCCTGATCAGGGGGGGCAGAGGGTGCCCGGCGGTGTCCTCTAATGTGAACTCTGGAAGCCACACGGTATCTGCGGACTCGGGAAGTCCTCGCACCCGATAGCCGATCAGGACGCGGTTGGCGTCGACATAAGCTCGCTCCAAGGTCACGGTGATCCCGTCCTGGCGCTGGCTCTGGGCCAGCGGGCGGGCTTTCCCAGCGCGCTCCAGAGGGCCGATGAAAGGGAAAGCCTCCCAGAGATAGCGGGCCCAGGCCATCCCCGCCAGGGCCAGCACCAGGGCCAGCCCGGCCAGCCCCCACGCCCAGGCCCGGCGTCCTCCGAATCGGATCCGCCGCGCCGGAGTCGTGAACAGCCGGGCCTGAAGGGCCGGCCACAGATCCACATCCTCCCGGACCCGAGACCGGGCGATTCGATCCAGAGCCTCCTGCAATGGAGCTTCCGGTTCTGAATCCATCGGGAACCCCTTTCGCTCTTCCATCATCACGATCTCCCTTGGGGATCATTCCGTTAGCCAGCGTCGCAGGCGCTGCCGGGCCTCGTGGAGATGGCGCTTGACGGTGCCGACGGCGCAGCCCAGGGCTGCGGCCAGCTCCTCCTCGCGCATCCCCTCGTAGTAGCGGAGGACCACCAGCGTCCGCTGGGTCGGCGAGAGGCGTGCCAGGGCACGGGCCAGCTGCGCCAGGGCCTCCGAGCTGTCCAGCTGCTCCGCCGGGTCCGCATGCGGGTCCGGGTCGTTCCCCTCCACCGAATCGGCTTCCATCGGGGTCTCTCGGCCCTCCCGACGGGCCAGGCGCAGGGCTTCGTGCACCACCAGCTGGCGGAACCAGGGCCAGAACGGGGCATTCGGGCGGAAGGATCGCCGATGCCGCCAGGCCCGCACGAACGCCTCCTGAACGGCGTCCTCCGCCTGCATGGGATCCGGCAGGATCAGGGCGGCGATCCGCAGGGCCCGCTGCTGATAGCGGCGCACCAAGGCGGCCATCCCCTCTGGATCCCCCGCCCGCCACCGCGCGATCGCCTCTCCCTCTTCCATCCCGTCGAACCCTGGACTAAGGCTGCGCATACAGCGAGGAAGCCCGATCGTTCCAGTTGAACTCCCGCAGATCCGGTGCCGTCCAACCTCGGGGAATCGCCAGGTAATTGCCTTGGAAGTTTATATGTTCCCACATAACCAGCTGGGAGATCCCAGTAGCCGCTTGGGCGGAGGAGATGCAGTCGTTCCAGTTTCCCGCACAAGGGCCGGGAACTTGACGCAAATCGGATAACGCCCCACCGGCGTTCACCCCCAGCTCCCACCCCTGGCAGTGGATATGTTCCCAGTTCCGACTCCAGAAGGGATCCGGCGGCGGACAAAGTTGTTGAGGCCCGAGGCTGCCGGAAGGCGGGGCTTCATCCGCCGGCTCCACACGAACCACGTTCCCTTCGATCCACACCCGCAACGGACGAACCGGTGGCGGGTAGGCGATCGGTGGATTCCCCCATTCCTCTTGCAGGAAGCGATCGCAGGCCTCTTTTGTGGAGAAGGCATGGAGCGCTCCATTTCGAGAGAAGGTGAAACAGAGATGGATACCCCACCGATTGAGAGTGGCCTGGATCCGGTTGAATTCTTCCGGCTCGTAGCGCAGGCCGTCCAGGATCACCGGGACCTGCACGCCTTCGGTCTGGGTGAGGGGCTCGGCCATCACCCCAGGACGGCCCGGGGTGTCCGGGGTTGCGGGGGCCGGTCCCTGGGGATCCCCATCGGGGGGTGGGGCGGCTCCCATCAGGCCCAGGAGGGCCAGGGCGAAGAGGATAGGAACCCACCGGAATCGAAGGCCTCGCATTGCCGCACCTCCCGTTGAAGGTTTTTCCACCCGATATACCCGAGGTGAGGGGCGGGAGGTTGGGGGGAGGGGAGGCGGTGGGAATCCTGGGTGGATGGAGGGTGTGAAAAGGGGGGCGGGCCGCACGGAGGCCCACCCCCGGCGCCTGGAGCCATCGGCGGAGCGCACCCCCTTGAATCGTATCTCTCAACTCTGTGAGAAGATGATGGATTCCTCCGACCAGAACCATCGCGATCTGAAGCTAAGGATCGGCCACCTGGATGGCGATCCGTGGGGAGCCAAACACAAACGGCGCTCGAACCTCCTTGTTCCGAATTGAGCGATACGGATCAAACACATACACCACCTGCATCTGGTAAATCCCGGGGATTGCGGGAAGCTGGATCTCCCCTTCCAGAATGATCTCCGTGTCCGGTTCCAGACGGGCGACGATCACCTCCTCTCCCCGGAAGGGGATTTGCCGGTAATTCCAAAAGAATAGCATGGCATAGTCGGCTCCCTTCTCCCCCTTCAGGTTCGATGCCCAGACCGCCAGTGGAAGCGAGCGCCCTGCCTTCCCCTGGACCACGGTCAGCTGGCTTCCGGGTCGTGAGGGATGATCCCAAGGACCGCGCGGAGGGCGCACTAGGGCAACCTTCAGACTCAAATTCACCCAGGGCGGAACGGAAGCCCCGGGGATCGGAGGAGGCAACCAGCGGGCGGGGTGAAGCTTGTGCCCGACTCGGATCCGCGCTCGCCGTCCGACCAGCCGCTGATCCATCGAAAGCCGATACGCCCAATCTGTGGAGAAATTTAGCGGGTCGAGAAAAGCGATCGCGATCAAATCATGCAACCCCTCTCCAGGTACATCCACCCGCATGGGCAGCTCGATGTCCCCGCCCGGCGTCAAGGGGATCAGATGCAGCAAGCCGTATTTTCCGTTCAGTTCAAAAGGAACCTGCCGGTAATCCAGGATCATTGTGACCAGCACGGTGATAGGCTCGGCTGCGCTGAGGACCAGATAGGGAGCAAAAGGCTGGCCGGGAGCCAGGGTGATTTCCTCCGTCTGCGGGCGCTGCAACGGCGGAATGGATCGATGCTCGGGCCAGACAAACCCAATGCCCACGCCGTGAGGCCGCAGGCCCCAATCGGCGGTGGGGGTCTGAACCGCATGGCGTATCATCCCCGCGATCTCGCCGGGAAGAAGCACAGTCTCCGTCGGCCGATCCGAGGGCTCCCGGCACCCACTTCCCAGGCTCAAAATCAATGCCACCATCACCAGCCGCCGAAGAAAGCTGCCTTGCCGAATCTTTCCCCAGGACTTCCGTAAGGAACCGTTCTCCATCATGGAGCCAAGTCTCCTTGAGTCAGTTCATGCATGCCCCATCCCAACTGATGTCTCCGGTCTTAAAGTTGTCATCCTCGAAGCCATCTGTGTGGAAGTGGTGGAGAGATTCCGCATAGATATTGCGGCAGAAGACTGGATACCAGAAATAGGTCAAGCATGTTGCTCGTTGTCCGACGCGATGATCTGAGCAAGTTGCCCACCACCCTGTTGACGAAAGGGGACGGAGATAGCCGTCTACCCAGATCTCTTGCTCAAAAAGATCGGAGTCGCTGGTGTGAGAGCCATAGTGTCCGAAACCCGGAGGCTCCCAGTGAATCCAGGCATCCGTATATCCGCTACGGTAGAGCGCTTGTGGATCGATGGGGGATGATACAGGGCGGACAGGGATCTTGCGGATGGCGCCGGGTCCAAAGATCTTATATCCTCCTATCCCAGGCATCATCCCAGGGAACGTCGGGCCGCGTTGTGGATCCAGAATAGGCTCCGAGTTTGTCCATTCGCCCGGAGGGAGGGATGGGGCATTCCGGGGCGCAGGGGATGGCCCCCGGGGATCCCCGCTGGAGGGTGGGGCGGCTTCGATCAGGCCCAAGAGGGCCAGGGCGGAGAGGGTGGGGATCGACAGGGATCGAAGGCCTCGCATCGCGGCACCTCCCGTCGAAGATTCTCCACCCGATATACCCGGGGTGAGGGGCGGGAGGTTGGGGGGAGGGGAGGCGGTGGGAGTCCTATGCGGACGGAGAGTATGAAGACGGAGAGTATGAAAAGGAGGACAGGCCTCTATGTGGCCTGCCCCCGTGTGCGGATCAAGCGGCGATTCAAGAGTTGCTCAGCGTCGTCGGCGGCGGGACCGGGTGTAGAAGGGCAGCAGCAGGCTCATGGCCGTCTGGAGGAGCTGGCGGCGGGCCCGCAGGGCCATCACCTTGGCCTGGCGCACCGGCTCCAAGCGGTTGAGATCCGGCAGGCGCACCGGCCAGTTCTCCACCGGGATCGGCCGGTCCTCCGCCCGCACCCCATAGCGCACCACCGCCCCGGCCCAGGTCAGCCCGGCCCCGAACCCGATGAGCAGGAGGTTATCCCCCTCCCGGATCCGCCCCTGGGCCATGGCCTCGGCGAAGGCGATGGGGATGGAGGCCGCCGAGGTGTTCCCGTAGCGGTCCAGGTTGAGGAACACCTTCTCCATCGGGAAGCCGAGCTCCCGGCAGGCCGCCTCAATGATGCGCTCGTTGGCCTGGTGAGGGATCATCAGGTCGATCTCATCGGGGGCCAGGCCGCTGCGGGCGATGGCCTCGATGGCGACCTTCCCCAGCACCCGGGTGGCGAACTTGAACACCTCCCGGCCGTTCATGCGCAATAGATGGCCCTTGCCCCGGATGGTCTCCTCGGTAATGACGTGATTGGTGGAGATGCCGGGCACGATCAGGTGCTCCGCCCCCGAGCCATCGGATCCGAGAACGAAGGAAAGCACCCCGGTGGGCAGCTCGCTGGCCTGCAGAACCATGGCCCCGGCCCCGTCGCCGAAGAGCACAGCTGTGTTGCGATCGCTCCAATCGATGTTGCGGCTGATGATCTCCGCGCCGATGACCAGGATGTTGCGCATCAGCCCGGCGGCGATGAAGGCGTGGGCCACCGCCATGCCATACATGAAGCCGGTGCATCCGGCGCCCAGGGTGAAGGCTCCGCAACGGGCGTTGATCTTATGCTGAATGATGGATGAGACCGGAGGGATCACATAATCGGGCGTGGAGGTGGCCACGATGATCAGATCAAGATCCTGGGGCAGGACGCCCGCGCGGGCCATCGCCTCCCGCGCCGCGGCCACCGAAAGATCCGACATGGTCTCGCCGGGGCCGGCGATCCGCCGCTCCCGGATCCCGGTGCGGGTGAGGATCCATTCCTCCGTGGTATGCAGCTGCTGGGCCAGCTCGGCGCTGGTCAGTGCCTTCCGGGGGACCGCCATCCCCCATCCGGCGATCCGGCTATACCATGGCATCGCCCCCTCCTTTCGAATTGGGATCCGGATGGGCTTTCCTCACCTGCTTCAGCGAGAGGGCCGAGCGGACCGGCTGCCGTCGGCGATAGGCCCACAGCCCCACCGCGGCCGTTCCCAGGGCCACCCCGAGCCACCAGAGGGGGATGGCCGGGATGGAGGGCCTCGGGCGGGGAGCTTGTTGGGCCTCCGCCATCAGGCGCTCATACAGCGAGGCCACCCAGGTTGGCCGCGGCTCCACCGGCCGCAGGGCATCCGCCAGCCGCTCCGCCAGCTGGAAGAGCGCGCGGTCCCGAGGGGAGAACGCCACCGGAGGGAGCGGATACGCCGCTTCCCCCCGCAACCCCTGTTGCAGACGCGCGGCATGCCGCTCCAGCCACTCTGCGAGATCCGGCATGATGTCCTCCGGGAAGGGATTCAGGGCTCCCGCAGCAGCTCCTTCCGGAGCGCCTCCAGGGTGCGGTGATACAGCACCCGGATCGCCCCCTCGGTCCGCCCCATGATCCGGGCGATCTCGGCGTTGGAAAGTCCCTCGACGAACTTGAGGATCAGCAGCTGCTGGCGATCCGGGGGCAAGCGCCGCAGGGCCCGAAGCAGCCGCTCTCGTTCCTCCTGACGCTCCACCAGGGCTTCCACCCGATCCGGAGCCCGCTCGTGCCCGTTCTCGGAGAGCGGGACCACCGGCCGCCGGCGGCGATCCCGATGCCAGTTGGCCACCAGGTTGTGAGCGATGCGGAAGAGCCATGCGGCGAAGGGCAGCCCTCTTTCCTGGAACCGGGGCAGATGCTGCAGGGCCTGCAGGAAGACCCGGCTGGTGAGATCTTCCGCTTCCTCCGGATCGCCGGTGCGGTAGAAGATGTAGTTGTAAATCGAGCGCACGTGGCGCAGGTAGAGCTCCCCGAAGGCTTCGGGATCCCGTCGGGCCCGCTCCACCAGCCTCCGCTCCTCATCCCGGGATTCCGCGGGAGAGCGCCGAGTGGCCATGGTTCTTTGCGATCGTTCCCAAGCGGATCGGGAGCTGCGCCGTTCGTCCTGCTGCCCCTCCTTTCCGGAACGGCCCAGCTCCTGTGGATTTGTCACATCCAAGCACTCTAAGTATACCCGAAAGCGGGGGGGAGGGGCGCATCTCTGCTCGGAGGACGTGCATGGACGCCGCACGCGTCATCGAGGTCATCCGGCAGGAATCCGTGCTCATCGATCGGGCGGGGCTGGTTTCGCTCTACGGAGCGGTGCTCCGGCTGGCCGGGCTGGGGGTAGGAGGGGTGCTCTACCAGGCCGGACGGCAGGCCGGGATGCAGGGCGCCCGGCTCCTTCAGGAGCGGCTGGGCCTGCAGGGGGAGGATCTGGTAGAGGCAGCCCGCATCGCCTTCGAGGCCGCCCAGTGGGGGGAGGCGCGCTGGCAGCGGGAGGATGCCACCATCCGGGTGGAGGTGACCCATTCTGTCCTCGCCGAGGGGCTCCGGCCCCAGCGAAAGCCGGTCTGTCACCCCCTGGCGGGATACATCGCCGGCTTCCTGGAGGTCGCCCTGGGGCGCCCGGTCCGCGTTCGGGAGATCGCTTGCGCGGCTGTGGAGGGCGAGACCTGTCAGTTTGTGACGGAAGCAGAAGGGTGAGCGCGCTCCGGAGGCGATCGATGTTCTCGGCGGTGCGCCCTGCCACCCGGGCCGATCGGAGCGCCATCCTGCATCTGGTCCGGGAGCATCGGCGGGCTCAAATGGCGCTGGACTGGTGGTCCCTGGAGGAATGGCTGGAAGCCCCGACCGCCTGGGTGGTGGAGCGGATGGGCCGGGTGATCGCCTTCTGGCTGGGCATCCAGGTGGACAGCCCGGTGGCGTGGCTCCGGGTGGCGGCGGTGGCCGACGGCGAGGACGCGCCCCAGCTGTTCCGACAGCTCTGGCCCTCCATGGCCCGGGCCCTGGCGGCCCAGGGGGCCACGGAGGCCGTCGGGGTGGCCTATGGGGAATGGCTGGAGTCGGTCTATCCGGCAGCCGGCTTCACCCGCCGGACAGTGGTGATCACTCTGCGGAAGGATGACTGGCGGATCCCGGAGCTTCCGGCCGTTCCCGTTCGCGTCCGGCGGGCGATGCTGGAGGACATCCCTCGGATCGCGGCGGTGGATCGACAGGCCTTCGAGCCGCTCTGGTGGTATGGTCCCACCATCCTGACCCGCGCCTGGCATCAGGTGCCCTATTTCATCGTGGCGGAGGCGGAGGGGGAGATCATCGGCTACGCCTTCGCCGACCTCTACGGCGTGCACGGACATATCGTCCGCCTGGCGGTCCACCCGGCCCATCAAGGCCGGTCCGTGGGGGCGCGTTTGCTGGCGGAGAGCCTGCGGTATCTGATCGACCTGGGGGCTTATCCCATCACCCTCAACACGCAGATCGAGAACCGGATCTCCCAGGCCCTCTACCGGCGGTTCGGTTTCCACCCCACTGGGCAGGAGGTCTCCATCTGGAGCTGCGCGCTCCGGTGATTCAGAGGGAAGCCCTCGCCGCTTATTCTTCCTTCAGCAGGCCCTTCTGGATCATGTAGCGGACCAGCTGGGCGCGGGTTCGCAGGCCCAGTTTCTCCATCCCGCGAGCCCGGTAGGTCTCCACGGTTTTGACGCTCAGGCCCAGGCGCTCGGCGATCTCCTGGTTGGTGTGCCCGATGGCCACCATGCGGAGCACCTGGCGCTCGCGCTCGCTCAGGCTCTCCCATGGCTCCGGGGTCTCCGGGATCTGCGGGGCGGGGATCAGATCCTCCAGGAGGGCGCGGGTCATGGCGGGATGGATGTAGAGGTCGCCCCGGGCCACCGCGCGGATGGCCGTGATCAGCTCCTCGTCGGTGGCACGTTTGATGATGTAACCGGCGGCGCCCTCGGCCAGGGCCTGCCGCAGGTAGGCTTCGTCCTCGTGCATCGTCAGGATCAACACCCGCGCCTCCGGCGCCTGCCGGCGCAGCAGCGCGAGGGCTTGCAAACCGGGCATGCCCGGCATGGTGAGGTCCAGCAGGATGACATCCGGGCGGAGCGCCTCCGCTTGGCGCAGGGTTTGCCAGCCATCCTCCGCTTCTCCAACAACCTCAATGTCCGGTTGGGCGCTGAGGAGCAGCCGGAGGCCGGCCCGGAACACGGCGTGGTCATCTGCGATCAGCACCCGGATCATGAGTCCTCCAGCGGAACGCGGAGATACACGGTGGTTCCCTGGCCCGGGGCGGACTCGATGGTCAGGGAGCCTCCCACCAGCTGGGCCCGTTCCCGCATCCCGTAGATCCCGAGGCGGTTGCCGGGCTCCTCCCGGAGCACGCGATCGACGTCGAAGCCGCAGCCGTCATCCTCCACGATCACGGAGAGCAGACGGGGGGAGGCCTGGAGGAGGACGCTGATCCGCTGGCAACCGGCGTATTTGGCGGCGTTGGTCAGGGCTTCCTGCACGATGCGGTAGACGGCGGTCTCAATGGTCGGGGGGATGCGGCGGCCATCCAAGCCGATCGCCTGCATCTCCACTTCGATCCCGAAGCGCTCGCGGTAGTCCCGGATGTAGCGCTCCAGGGCTGCCACCAAGCCCAGGTCATCCAGCACCGAGGGCCGCAGCTCAAACGCCAGACGCCGCACGCGGCTCAGCGTCTCATCCACCAGTCGATACATGTCCTGAAGCCGGGAGCGCATGGTCTCGGGGTCGAGGGCTTGCTCGAGGTTCCGAAGCCCTACCCGCAGCGAAGCCAGGGCCTGCCCGGTCTCGTCGTGCAGCTCCCGGGCGATCCGCCGGCGCTCTTCCTCTTGCGCCTCAATGATCCGCTGGATATAGAAGGCCCGCATACGCTCCTGCTGGGCCAGCTCTTCCACCATCGCGTTGAACGCCTGGGCCAGGGCCCCGATCTCATCCTTGGCCCACACGACCGCCCGGGCGGTGAAATCCCGCCGGGCCACCCGCTCGGTCATCGCCACCAGGCCCCGGATGGGACGGACGATCAGGTGGGTGAGGAACAGGGCGATGCCGATGCTGAGGGCGGACACGGCCACGGTGGTCAGCAGCAACCGCACGGTCAGCGCGTCGACAGCGGCGCGCACCCCTGTGTCCCGCAGCCCCAGGCGCAACACCCCCGCCTGTCCCCGGAAGACCGGGACCGCGATGTCCCAGATCACCCCCTCCGGCGTGCGCAGCGGCTGGAGATGGTAGGACGCCCCCGGCGGGAGAGGATGCGCCTCGACCAGCCCCACCGGGAACTCCGGCCCGGTCCCGAACGTGTGAGCCAGGACCTCCCCCTCCGGGGAGAGGGCGAAGGCATAGCGCAGCTCGGGGTTGTGATTCACCGCATCCTGCAGTAGCCGATGAAGTCCCATCAGGTCGTTGATCAGGATCAGATCCGTGCTCCGTGCCGCCAGGTCGCTGGCCATCGCGATCCCCCAGTCCTGGGTGCGGGCGACCAGCACATGGTAGAGGGCATAGCGGACCTGCAGGATAGTGGTGAGGCCGAAGAGCACTGTTCCGCCCAGGACGATGCCCAGGATCTTGGTCCGCACACTGACCCCGCCCGCGATCTCCCAGAACCGCTCCCGTGCCTGATGAAGGAGGTGCCATCGCATCTCCCACTCCCTTCGATTTGCCGATGGCTGTTCCATGAGGCAGGATGATCGCATCCTCAACTGGCCATCTCCATCGCCAGGGCGAGGGCCCCCAGCAACCCGGCCCGTTCCCCCAGCGCCGGGGGCATCACATAAGTCTCCAGGTCCCCCTCCAGGGCCGGCGCCGGGAGATACCGGTTCAGCAGCGCCCGCATCCGCTCCCGGACCCGCGGGAGCAGCCCCGGATGCTGAGCCACACCCCCGCCGAGGAGGATGCGCTGCGGCGTCAGGATGCACAGGATGTTCACCAGGCCCAGGGCCAGATACTCCGCCTCCAGCTCCCACGCGGGATGATCCGGCGGCAGGGCCTCGGGGGGCTGCCCCCAGCGGGCTGCCATCGCCGGCCCGGAGGCCAGGCCCTCCAGGCAATCCCCATGGAACGGACACACCCCGGGGAAGGGATCCCGCTCCCAATCATGGGGGATCCGGATGTGGCCCATCTCCGGATGCCATACCCCGTGGAGCATCCGGCCATGGACGATCGCGCCGCCCCCGATGCCGGTGCCCACCGTAAGATAGACGAAGGTGTGAAGGCCCTGAGCGGCCCCCCAGCGCCCCTCCCCCAGGGCTGCTGCCTGGACGTCAGTGGTCAGGCCGATGGGGATCCCAAAGGCCTCCTGAAAAGGCCACAGGAGGTTCGTCCCGGACCATCCCGGCTTGGGGGTAGTGGGGATTGTGCCGAAGGTGGGCGACGTGGGGTCCAGGTCCAGGGGGCCGAAGGAGCCGATCCCGATGGCCTTCAACGCTCCCGCGAAAGGCCGGAAGAAGGCGATCACCCGGGCCAGGGTTTCGTCTGGAGTGGTGGTGGGGATGCGCAGGATGGCCTCCAGGTGATCCGGCCCGGTGCCCACCGCGCAGAGGAATTTGGTGCCACCGGCCTCCACCGCGCCGTAAAGGGACATCCCGGGGTTCCCTCCGCAGATGGTTTCGGAATCCCGGTTCCGGGCCCTGGGTGCTTCTCAAGGAAAGCGCGGGATGCGGGCGTTTTCGACGGCCTGGCGGAGGCGTCGGAGCGCCGCTTCGGCCCCGTCAGGAGCTTCGAAGATGGAAGCCCCGGCCACCAGGACTGTGGCCCCTGCTTCCACCAGGTCGGAGGCGTTCTCTGGCCCCACCCCGCCGTCGACCTCCAGCTCGATGGGTCGGTCGAGGGCGTCGATCATCCGCCGGGCCCGGCGCACCTTCTCCCGCATCCGTTCGATGAACGCCTGGCCGCCGAACCCGGGGTTCACGGTCATGATCAGCACCTGATCCACGTCCGGCAGGATCTCCTCCAAGACGCTCAGGGGAGTGGCCGGGTTCAGGGCCACGCCGGCCCGCAGCCCCAGTCCCCGGATCCCCTGGATCACCCGGTGCAGGTGGGGGCAGGCCTCCACGTGGACGATCAGGCGGTCGGCGCCGGCCCGGGCGAAGGCCTCGAGATACCGCTCCGGGGCCTCGATCATCAAGTGGACGTCGAGGGGCAACGAGGTGATCCGCCGCAGGGCCGCCACGATGGGCATCCCGAAGGTCAGGTTGGGCACGAAATGGCCGTCCATCACATCGACGTGGATCCAATCGGCTCCCGCCCGGGCCACCGCCTCGACCTCCCGGGCCAGGCAGCGGAGATCGGCGGAGAGGATGGAGGGTGCGATCTTCACCTCCCTCATGCCTGGGCCTCCTGGAGCATGGGACGCACGATCCGCGGACGCCGGCCGGCGACTTCAGCCCGGAGCTGACCGCATCCGGCCGCCACATCGATCCCCCGCCGCACCCGGACGGTGCAGGGGATCCCCGCCTTCTCCAGGATACGACGGAAGGCTTCCACCCGTTCGGGCGGGGAGGCCTCCCCGGGGAAGTCCGGGGTGGGGTTCAGGGGGATCAGGTTCACGTGGGCCAGCATCCCCCGGATGCGTTCGACCAGGGCATAGGCCTGCTCCGGCGTGTCGTTGACCCCCCGGATCATCACCCACTCGAAGGTCACCCGCCGCCGGGTCTGCTCGATGTAATCCCGCACGGCTGCCATCAGGGCATTTAGAGGATAAACCCGGTTGATCGGGACCAGCCGGTCGCGCAGCTCGTCCGTGGCGGCGTGCAGGGAGATCGCGAGGTTGATCTGCCAGCCCTCCCGGGCGAACCGCCGAATGCCCGGGACGATCCCCACGGTGGAGACGGTGATGCGACGCTGGCCCAGGCCCATGCCTTCCGGATGGATGAGCAAGCGCAGGGCTTTGGCGGTGTGCGCGTAGTTGGCGAAGGGCTCGCCCATCCCCATGAACACCACGTGGGTCAGCCGCTCGCCATGGGCGGACAGCCAGCGGGCCACGTGGAGGACCTGCTCCACGATCTCCCCGGGGGTGAGGTTGCGCAGCAGGCCCATCTGGCCGGTGGCGCAGAAGGGGCAGCCCATGGCGCACCCGGCCTGGGTGGAGACGCAGGCCGTGCGCCGATCAGTGTATTCCATCAAGACCGCCTCCACGTTCGCCCCATCCGGCAAGGCGAACAGCCACTTGCGGGTCCATCCATCCCGGGAGACCCGCTCCGCGACGGGCCGGAGGGCCGAGAGCGTGAAAGCCTCCCTCAGGCGCTCCCGCAGCGCCTTCGGCAGGTCCGTCATGGCCTCAAAGTCCGTCGCCCCGCGCCGGTAAACCCAGTGCCAAATCTGGCGTGCCCGATAGGAGGGCTCGCCCCACGCGGCCAGCGTTTCCTCCAGCTCTTCCAGGGAAAGATCCAGCAAGAACCGCATCCGCCTCCACCTGTGTGATATCCTTCTCGCTTCATCCTACCCAGGAGGGCTCTAAAGGGGCAAATTTGCTTCGCATGGAAGGGTCTATCCATAAACGCACGAATGGGAGCGGGAAACTGGAAACGATTGCGAAGAGGGCGGCTGCACACGCTGCGAGTCCTCTTCGATGATGGGACGGAACCGGCGATCGACTCCCGCCCGGTCCTGGGGGTCCTCTGCATGGTCCCTTACAGGACGAGGCGCGGTTCCGCCATGTGGCGATCGACCCGGAGGCCCATACCCGGGTCTGGCCGAATGGGGCCGACTGGCGCTCTGGGGGCCTGAAGCCACGGGCATTGCGGTGGGCCGCCTCGTGGACACGGGCGCGCGGAGCCGGCCTCAGGGGCCAGGGCCTGTTCCGCATGCGCCTCGCCTTTCCCCCCGAGTCCCCACGACCCGCTCGTTTCCGGCCTTCCCGGATTTGAGTTAAACTATCTTCAAAGCGTGGAGCCTGAGCGCGGAGAGGTGAGCGATGACAAAGGACGCGCGGCTGAAGGCGCTGGAGACGGCGGTGCTGACGCTGACCAAGCGGTTCGGGGAAGGGACGATCATGCGCCTGGGGGAGGCCGCCCAGCAGCCGGTGGAGGTCATCCCCACCGGATCCCTGGCCCTGGATCTCGCCCTGGGGGTCGGCGGGATCCCCCGCGGGCGGATCACGGAGATCTACGGCCCGGAGGCCTCCGGGAAGACCACCCTCTGCCTTCATGTGATCGCGGAGGCCCAGAAGCGAGGGGGGATCGCGGCCTTCATCGACATGGAGCACGCCTTGGACCCTCAATACGCCCAACGGTGCGGCGTGGACGTGGACAACCTCTACATTGCCCAGCCGGACACCGGGGAGCAGGCCCTGGAGATCGCGGAGACGTTGATTCGCAGCGGAGCGGTGGACGTCGTGGTGGTGGACTCGGTGGCCGCGCTGGTGCCGCGGGCGGAGATCGAGGGGGAGATGGGCGACGCCCACGTGGGGCTTCAGGCCCGCTTGATGAGCCAGGCCCTGCGCAAGCTCGCCGGGGCCATCCGCCAGTCCAACACCGCCATGCTCTTCACCAACCAGCTCCGAATGAAGATCGGCACCATGTTCGGCAACCCGGAGACCACCACGGGCGGCATGGCTCTGAAGTTCTATGCCTCCGTCCGCCTGGAGATCCGCCGCCTGCAGAACCTCAAGGCCGGCGGAGAGATCATCGGGAGCCGGGTTCGAGTCCGGGTGACCAAGAACAAGGTGGCCCCACCCTTCCGGGAGGCCGAGTTCGACATCCTCTACAATGAGGGGATCAGCAAAGCGGGGGATATCCTGGATCTGGCGACTGAGCTCGGGCTGATCACCAAGCGGGGCACCTTCTTCATGTATGGGGACACCCGCCTGGGCCAGGGGCGGGAGAACGCCCGGGAGTTCCTGAAGGCCCACCCTGAGCTCATGGAGGAGCTGGAGCAACGGATCCGGGAGAACGCCGCTCGCGCCGCCTCTCTGAAGCGCCTGGGGGTGAGCGCGGAGGCGCCCGAGGAGGCGGCGCCGATCCCGGAGCTGGAGTGAGCGGCCTCCCGCTCCCCCCTTCCCATGGGCGGTCGGATCACGCGGCTTCGGGCTTTAAAGAGCGGCCGGGTGGCGGTGTATCTGGACGGCCGCCGGGCCTTCGTCCTGACGGCCCTGGAGGCCGTGCGGCTGCGGCCGGGCCAGGTGCTCTCCGACGAGGAGATCGCTCAGCTGCAGGAGCGGGATCGTCTCGAACAGGCCCACGAAGCCGCCCTCCGGTTCCTGAGCTACCGCCCGCGGAGCGAACGGGAGATCGGTGATTATCTCCGCCAGAAAGGATTTGACGCCGCCACGGTGGAGGCGGAACTCGAGCGGCTCCGTCGGGCCGGGCTGGTGGATGATTACGCCTTCGCCCGGTTCTGGGTGGAGAACCGAACCGCCTTCCGGCCACGGGGTCGGCGAGCCTTGCAGGCGGAGCTCCGACGCAAGGGCGTCTCCCCCGACGTCATCCGGGAGGTTCTCCGAGAGAGCGCCCCGGATGAACGGTCGCTGGCCCTGCGACTGGCCCGGGAGCGAGCCCGACGTCTGCAAGGCCTGGACCCCCGGACCCTCCGGCGGCGGCTGGCCGGCTACCTGAGCCGTCGGGGGTTCGACGGGGAACTGGTGATGGAAGTCCTTCGCACTCTGGATATCGAAAGCGAGGAAGAAGCGCCGGAAGGGTAGGCGGGAACCCCCGTCGCCCGCCGGATTCGGACAGGGGGAACATCCCCCTCTCGTTAGATCCTTCCCATCACAGGATCGACCATGGAGCAAATCATCTGGATCCCGCTCGCCGTGATCGGGTTGATCGGCGGCGGTGCGCTGGGATGGTTCCTGGGGAAGCAACAGGTTCGGGGACAGCTCCGCAAGGAGATCGAGGTCGCTCAACAGGAAGCGCAGCGTCTGGTAGAGGAGGCCAAACAGCAGGCCGCTCAGCTCCTGCTTCAGGCAAAGGACGAGTCTCTGCGCTTGCGGGAGGCCACCGAGGCTGAGCTTCGCAAGTGGCGGGCCGATCTCCGCAAGGAAGAGGAGCGGCTGCGCCACCGGCGGGAGGAGCTCGACCGCCGGGCCGAGCGCCTGGAGAAGCAGGAGCGTCGCCTGAACGAGCGACAGGCGGAGCTGGAACGGCAGGCCGCGCAGCTGCAGGCCGCCGTCGCCCGGCTGGAGGAGGAACGCCGGGCGGCCCTGGAGCAGGTCGCCGGGATGACCGCCGAGCAGGCCCGTCAGGTCCTGCTGGAGATGATCGAGAAGGAAGCCCGGGAGGACATGGCCCGCCTCTACCGGCAGATTGAGGCCGAGGCCCGGCTCCAGGCCGAGGAACGCGCCCGGGAGATCATCGCCACGGCCATCCAGCGCATCGCCAGCGAACAGGTCGCTGAGCTGACCGTCTCGGTGGTGCCCCTGCCCAACGACGAGATGAAGGGGCGCATCATCGGGCGGAACGGTCGCAACATCCGGGCTCTGGAGAAGATCACCGGAGTTGAGATCATCGTGGATGACACCCCCGAGGCCATCACCCTCTCCTCCCATGATCCGGTGCGCCGGGAGGTCGCCCGCATCGCCCTCACCCGCCTCATCCAGGATGGGCGGATCCACCCGGCGCGGATCGAGAAGGTGGTGGCCGAGGCCCGCGAGGAGGTGGAGCGGATCATCTGGGAGGAGGGGCAGCAGGCCGCCGCCGCCGCCGGCGTCACCGGCCTGCATCCCGAGCTGATCCGCCTCCTCGGGCGCCTGAAGTTCCGCACCAGCTACGGCCAGAACCAGCTGCACCACGCGGTGGAGGTGGCCTGGCTGGCCGGCATGATCGCCGCCGAGCTGGGGGCGGACGTGCGGATCGCCCGCATGGGCGGGCTGCTGCACGACATCGGCAAGGCGGTGGATCACCAGGTGGAGGGCACCCACGCCCTGATCGGGGCGGAGCTGGCCCGCCGCTACGGCGTGCCCCCTAAGGTGGTCAACTGCATCGCCAGCCATCACCACGAGGTGCCCCAGGAGTGCATCGAGGCGGTGATCGTGGAGGCCGCCGACGCCATCTCCGGCGCCCGGCCCGGCGCCCGCCGGGAGACCCTCGAGATGTATCTCAAGCGGATCCAGGAGCTGGAGAACCTGGCCCGCTCCTACCCGGGCGTCGCCGAATGCTACGCCATCCAGGCCGGGCGGGAGATCCGCATCATCGTCAAGCCGGAGGAGGTGGACGACCTGGCCATCATCCGGATGTCCCGGGAGATCGCCCGCAAGATCGAGGAGACCATGCAATACCCGGGCCAGATCAAGGTCACCGTGATCCGGGAGACCCGGGCGGTGGAGATCGCCCGCTGAGCCCGGGCCGCGCCGGAGGGATCTTCCAGGATCTGCCGCGCTCTGGATCTCAGCCGGAAAGGAGTGTGCGCGTATGGCCAAGAAACGACGGGTTCGCACAACCCCTGTGGCCCCGCGGGGCGCCCCGGCGCCCGCGCCCGTGCGAGAGGCCGTGCCCTCGCCGGCGGCTCCCCCGCCGTCCCGCCGGCCGACCTCCAGCCTATCCAATTACGACTACAGCTACGTGCGGCGGGATCTGCGCCGCATCGGCGTCCTGGCCGGGGTGCTCCTCGGCGCCCAGATCGTCCTCGCCTTCCTTCTGCCTCATCTGTTGAGGTGAGCGCCATGGCCCGACGCGCTCCTGCTCCCCCTGTGCCGTCCCGGAGCCGCCGGCGCCCTCGCCCGGTGCGCCGGGACGGCTTCCTCAAAACGAGCCTGGACAACGGCCTCACCGTGGTGCTGAAGGAGCAGCATCACGCGCCGGTGGTGACCTTCTGGATCTGGTATCGGGTGGGCAGCCGGGATGAGCCCACCGGTCTCACCGGCATCTCCCACTGGGTGGAGCACATGCTCTTCAAGGGCACCCCCACTTACCCCAAGGGAACCCTGGATCGCCTGATCTCCCGGGAGGGTGGGGCCTGGAACGGGATGACCTGGCTGGATTTCACCACCTATTTTGAGACGCTGCCCTCAGACCGCTGGACCATCGCCCCGGAGATCGAAGCGGATCGGATGACGAAGGCCCTGTTCCATCCCAAAGAGGTGGAGGCCGAGCGCACCGTCATCCTCTCCGAGCGCCACGGCTACGAGAACAACCCCCTTTTCCTGCTCAGCGAGCAGGTCCAGGCGCTGGCCTTCCAGGCCCATCCCTACGGCCACGAGGTCATCGGATGGCCGGGAGACCTGCAGACCATAACCCGGGAGGACCTCTACCGCCATTACCGGACTTACTACGCGCCCAACAACGCGGTGGTCGTGGCCGTGGGGGATTTCCGCATCCCCGAGGCGCTGCGCGTCATCGAACGCGCCTTCGGGCGCATCCGTCCCGTCCCCGAGATCCCTCGGCTGCGGGTCCAGGAGCCGCCTCCCCGCGGGGAGCGTCGGACGGTCCTGGAGGGAGAGGGGAACACAGCCTATCTGGAGATCGCCTATCTCATCCCCGAGGCCACCCACCCGGATTTCCTGCCCCTGGTGGTTCTGAACGCGGTGTTCACGGGAACCGGATCCCTGAGCTTCAGCGGGGGGACTTCCAACAAGACCTCCCGGCTTTACCGGGCTCTGGTGGAGCGCGGGATCGCGGCCGACATCGAGGGCTCCTTGATCCCAACGGTGGAGCCCTTCCTGTATCGTCTGATCGCCACCCTCCAGCCCGGGCGTCATCCCCAGGAGGCCGAGGCCGTGATCGATGCGGAGATCGACCGGCTCCAGACGGAACCCCTCCGCCCGGAGGAGTTCGAGAAGGCACTGAAACAGGCCCGCGCCGATTTCGCCTATAGCAGCGAGTCGGTCACCAACCAGGGTTTTTGGTATGGCTGGAGCGAGATCTTCGCGGATTACACCTGGTTCGAGGGTTATCTGGATCGTCTCAAACAGGTGACCCCCGAGGATGTTCAGCGCGTCGCCCGCATCTATCTGGTCCGCTCCCGGCGGACGGTCGGATGGTATCTGCCGACCCGCCGGGCTGCGTCATGATGCCGACGCGGAGGGAGCGCGATGATCGTGATCCTCGGCCTGGGCCCCGGAGATCCCCGCTACTGGACCCGCGAGGCGCTGGAGGTGCTCCAGGGGATCCGGGAGATCTATGTGCGGACCCGCCGGCATCCGGCGGTGACCGCCTTGCCCCCGCATCTCATCGTCCACGATTTCGACGCGGTCTATGCGGAGGCGGAGACCCTGGAGGCGGTCTACGAGCGGATCGCCCGGACCATCGTCGAGTTGGGCCGGCGGCCGGAGGGGGTTTGCTACGCCGTGCCGGGTTCCCCCTTCGTTGGGGAGGCCACGGTGGCCCGGATCCGGGCGCTGGCCACCGAAGCCGGCCTCCTCGTTCGCATCGTCCACGGCCTCAGCTTCATCGAGGTGGCCCTGGAGCTCCTTGGGCTGGACGCGCTGGACGGCTTGCAGATCGCGGATGCCTTTGAGCTGGCCGAGCGCTACCATCCCCCCCTGAACCCTGACCGTCCCGCCCTCATCGCCCAGCTGGACAGCCGGACGGTGGCGGCGGATGTGAAGCTGACCCTGATGAACCAGTATCCCCCGGATCATCCGGTCACCCTCCTGGACGCGGCTGGGCTGCCGGAAGCCCGGGTTCTTACCTTCCCGCTTTATGCCCTGGACCATCGTTCGGATTTCACGCCCCTGACGGCGCTCTATGTGCCGCCCCTGGCCCGACCCGGGGCCTTTGAGACGTTCCAGGACACCATCGCCCATCTGCGCTCCCCGGAGGGTTGCCCCTGGGACCGGGAGCAAACCCATCAGAGCCTGCGCGCCAACCTGCTGGAGGAGGCCTACGAGGTCCTGGAGGCCCTGGACGCCGATGACCCGGCCCGCCTGAAGGAGGAGCTGGGGGATCTGCTCCTCCAGGTGGTCTTCCACAGCCAGATCGCCGTGGAGAGCGGGGAGTTCTCCATGGCCGAGGTCATCGCCCACGTCAACGAGAAGATCCGCCGCCGGCATCCCCATGTGTTCGGAGACGTGAAAGTCAGCGGCGTCCGCCAGGTCCTGGAGAACTGGGAGCAGATCAAGCAGCGGGAGAAGGCGGGGCGGGGAGCGGAGACTTCCGCCCTGGATGGGGTACCGAAGGGCCTGCCGGCCCTGGCCCAGGCGGCCGCCTACGGGGAGCGGGCCGCTCGCCTGAAGTTCGACTGGTCCGACGCGGAAGGGGTGCTGGAGAAAATCGGAGAGGAGCTTCGGGAGATCGCCAGCGCGGCGGACTCTGCGCGTCGCGCGGAGGAGTTCGGGGACCTGCTCTTCACCCTGGCTCAGCTCGCCCGCCACTGGGGGATCGATCCGGAGGCAGCCCTCCGGGAGGCCAACGCCCGCTTCGCCCGCCGATTCCGCCGCATGGAAGCGCTGGCTGCTGCGGCCGGCCGTCGCCTCCAGGATCTCTCCCCTGAGGAGATGGATGCGTTGTGGAATCAGGCGAAGGCGGAGGAAGCTCCAGCTGTGCGCGCCTGGCCTGAAGGGGGAGACAAGGCTCCGTAACGATCGGCGTCCGTCCATGCCCGCGCGATGGGTTACCGTCTATAACGCCGAAGGTCGTCCCCTGGCCCGGCTGCGGCTATGCCGCTCCCTGGCGTGTCGCGGGCGCGGGCTGATGTTCCGACGCGCTCTGGATGAGGAGGATGGGCTGTTCTTTGTGTTCCCCCGCGCCGGACGCTGGGAGACCGCCATCCATATGTTTTTCGTCTTCTTCCCGATCGCAGCGATCTGGCTGGATGAAGAGGGGCGCATCGTCCATGCCGTCGAGGCCCGTCCCTTCCGGGTGTATCTCCCTCCGCGCCCAGCCCGCTATCTGATCGAAGGATCGATCCGTCTGCTCCGGGAGGCCCATGTGGGGGAGGTGTGGACATGGCGCGAGGACAATGGGGCATCGTAGCGGGGCTGATCCTGGCGCTGACGCTGCGCTGGATCCAGCCGGCCTTCGCCCAGGAGCCCGTCCGCTACACGGTCCAGCCCGGGGATACGCTTACTCGCATTGCGGCGCGCTTCGGCACCACGGTGGAAGCCCTGGCGGAGGCCAACCATCTGGTCAATCCCAACCTGATCTATGTGGGCCAGGTCCTGCTCATCCCGGCCTCCACCGCCTCCTCCTCGCCCTCCGGTCGGGTTCATGCGGTGCAACCCGGGGAAACCCTTTACCGCATCGCCCTGCGTTACGGCACCACGGTGGAACGGCTGATGGCCTTGAACGGCCTTCGCAACCCCCACCGGATCTTCGTCGGGCAGCTCCTCCGGATCCCCGAGGAGGCCCCTGGGACGCCGGCCGCCTGGCCGACACCCTTCCAAGATGTCCAGATCGGCCCGGCTCCGGCGGTGCAGGGACGGGTCTTTCCGGTGCGGGTGCGCCTTTCCCAGCCGGCTGCCCTGGAGGCGCGCTTCCTGGGCATCGCCTTTCCGCTGGCTCCCACCCCGGAGGGCGGGGAGGGCTTGATCGCGGTGCCCGCCATGCAGGCCCCAGGGGTCTATTCCCTGGGGGTGACCGCCCGCACTCCGGACGGCCGGACGGTGCAGGTGAGCCTTCCGGTTCAGGTGGTGGCTGGTCCCTATGGTCGAGAGGCCATCCGCCTGCCGCCCGATCGCCAGGGTCTGCTGGACCCCGAGCTGCTCCGTGCGGAGCGGGAGAAGGTGCTGGCGGCCTGCACGCCCTTTGAACCGGAACGGCGCTGGCAGGGACCCTTCCGGTATCCGGTGGCCCGGCCGGAGGTGACCTCCGAGTTCGGCACCCGTCGCTCGTATAATGGGGGTCCTTACTCCAGCTATCACGAGGGGCTGGACCTGCGAGGGAGCGCTGGAACGCCGGTTTATGCCCCGGCGGACGGCCTGGTGGCCCTGGCAGAGGCGTTGGTGGTGCGGGGCAACGCGGTGATCCTGCGCCACGGATGGGGCGTATGCAGTGGCTACTGGCATCTCCAGGCTGTAGCGGTGCGGGAGGGTCAGACGGTGAAGGCAGGGGATCTCCTGGGCTATGTGGGGAACACCGGCCTCTCCACCGGGGCCCACCTCCACTGGGAGATCCGGGTGCGGGGGATCCCGGTTGACCCCCGACAGTGGGTGGAGGGACCTCTGCCGTAGCGTGGTAGGAGGGGTGAGATCAGGACGATGGCCCCAGGGGTTTGCCCTCCGAAAGGGACCAGAGGGTGGGGGGGACGAGCATCCCCTGCCGCCCGATGAGGAGCCCGACCCGCGCCCGCTGCGCCGCCTCCAGGGCCCGATGATCCAGGGCCCGTCCGAAC